>DXFT01000132.1 GCA_019114285.1 Candidatus Odoribacter faecigallinarum | reverse complement strand
GATGAATATACTAAAGGAATTTGCTATGGAGAAATCTAAGTACAGCGTTTTGGTCGTTTTATGTTTGATGTGTTTTGTTTCTTTGGTGAATGCTCAGAATAAATCTGTTTTTCACTCTATTACTTGGGATGAGGCGGCTGCCTTGGCTGAGAAAGAGGGAAAAATTGTGTTTGTGGATGCTATGAGGAAACCGATGAATGAGGAGGCAAAGCAAGCAAATGAGAAAATGACGCGGGATATTTTTAAAGTGAAAGAGGTGACCGATTTCATCAATAAAAATACCATTGCCATCCAAATCGATATGGGTTCTGAGGCAGGCAAGGAGTTTGCTCCGAAGTTGGTGATGAACATGTACCCGACTTACGGTTTCTTTATGCCGAACGGGGATATTCTGGGAGTTATCAGCCCGTTTATCCTGGCAAAAGAACCGATGAAGTTGGTGGAGGCAGGTAACAAGGCATTGGAGGCAGCAGCCGTAAAACGCCAGAATTCGCGGAAGATTGCCTTCCAGAATCTGACGTTAGACCAGGCAGTGGAGCAGGCAAAGAAAGAAGGCAAGCTGGTGTTTATCGATGCCCACACGGCATGGTGCCAACCTTGCGTGTTGATGGAAAAGAACGTATTCTCGCTAAATACGGTGGCAGACTATTACAACGAGCATTTTATCAATGTGAAGATAGACTTCGGTAAGGAGAAGGAACTGGCGGAGCGGTTTGGCGTCAACGGGTATCCTTCCTTTATTTTTGTGAACGGTAAGGGCAAGGCGGTTTACATTGCCGGCGGTTATACCGAGGAGAAGGAGTTTATCGGTTACGGAGAGGCTGCTTTGAAGGCTGCCGAGGGTATTGTGTTCGAGCATGGCACCTGGCAGGAGGCTTTGAATAAGGCGAAGGCTGAGAACAAGCTGATATTTATGGATTGCTATACGTCATGGTGCGGTCCCTGCAAGATAATGGCAAAGGATGTCTTTACGGACCCGGATGTTGCAAAGTTTTTTAATGAGCATTTTGTGAATGTAAAGTTCGATATGGAGAAAGGGGAAGGTGTGACCTTGAAAGAGAAATACAGTGTGCATGCTTATCCAACATTGAATTTTATCAATGCCCAAGGCGAATTGCAACATTGTATTGTTGGGAGTATGGAAGTAGAAGATTTCTTGAAAGAAGCTCAAAAAGCGATTGACGGAAAAGGATTGATAGCTTTGACAAAGGAATATGAAGCAGGTAATCGTGAACCTGAATTTGTTATCTCCTATTTAAAAGCTTTGGGTGATGCTTATAAATCTGAAGATGCAGAAAAAGTGTGTTTAGCATATTTTGCAACACTTGATAAAGCAAAACTGCAGGAAAAGTTCTATTGGGATTTGTTCTATCAATACATTAATGATGTAGATTCGGATGTTTTTGCGTATGTGTACGAGAATAGGGATGCCTTTTGCGAGGCGATAGGTGAGAAGGAAGTGCGCCGGAAGATTGCGAATGTTTGGACGGTTGGTGCTAACCGTTTTGTGAGCGGGCAAGGGGAAAATGTGGCTTTTGATGAGAAAGGCTTTAAAAAATACATCAAACGCTTGTCAAAAGCGGATGTAGATGATAAATTTGTCATCATTAGTGATGCTAAGATGTCGAATGCTGAGAAGTTGGGGGATTGGAAGACATACATGGATTTAGGCGAGGAGCGTTTGAAAGAAGGCACTGTCGGTGACCTGTTATTGTATAACTGGGGGTTGCGTATAGACAGGGAGTGTAAAGATGATGCTTTGAGGTTGCGGGCTGCAAAATGGCTGGATGATGCAGCGGCTGTTTCAGACGAGAGAGAATCGGAAGGGAATGTCGGAATGATGTCTTGGGGCAAATATTTCAAGGAGATTTCAGCTAAGTTGAAAGAACCATGGAAAGAGAAATAAACAATTAACGATGAACGATTAATGATTAACGATAATGAAAAAGATTTTTAGTTTACTATTAGGTGGGTGCTTGCTCTTGGGAGCATGCACGACCACGACTACCGTACAAAAGACGATTACGATTAAGGGGAAAGTAAAGTTTCCTTATAACCGTTTTAACATGGAGATTGTGGAAAGGAATGGTTTTGACAAGACCGTTTTGGATTCTTGTAAGGTGAATGCCGACGGGACATACGAGTTCAAGATGAAGGTGGACCGTCCGGGTGTTTATACGTTGGATTGCCAGAAGTGGCAGAGCGTGCAGTTCTGGGCAGAGGATGAAGATTTGGAAATTAATTTCCGGGGAGAGGATACCGCACGCATCAAAATCAAGAATCCGCCATACGTGTATATCAACGGAGGACCTAAGAATGAGGTGATGAACCTGATGAATTGGGATTCTTATCGGGGATATCAGTTGATGATAGGGGTTTCCCAGAATGTTTACCGTATTCCGGGATTGGATGATAAAACCAAATCAGAGGCTTCGATGAAATTTTATGATATGTTGGGGCAGGAATCCAATGCGCGTATGCGTTACCTTGCCGAGCATTATGCCGACCGCAATAGCGTGCTTGCTGTCCTGTCCTCTTTGCGCGGAGATGCCAATCAAGGGCTGGTGGATAGTGTTCTGGCGGTGCTGGAGGCAAAGAACCCGAATTATGAGCCGTTGGTAAAATTCAAGAAAGACCGTGCAGAGGCAAAGGCTCAGAAAGAGCGTTTGGCAGAGGGCAAGGTGGCTCCGGAGTTCTCTTATCCTACCCCCGACGGGAAGCAGAAGTTGGGACCGCAGGATTTCAAGGGCAAAATCCTTGTGTTGGACTTCTGGGCATCGTGGTGCGGTCCTTGCCGTGCGGAGATTCCCAACTTGAAGAAAGCATACGAGGCTTACCATGAAAAAGGCGTAGAGTTCTTCAGCGTGTCTATCGACAAGGACGAAGCCGCTTGGCGGAAAGCCATGAAGGAAGAGGCAATGCCTTGGCATCAGGCACAGGCTCCCGGTGCAGGAAAGGATGTGATGAAACTTTACCAATTCTCCGGCATCCCTTATATCCTGATATTGGATAAGGACGGAAAAATCGTGGCAAAGAATATGCGAGGCGAGGCATTGACGGATAAGCTGGACGAGTTGTTGAGCGGGAAGAAGAAGGAGAGCGTTGCCATGCCGGCAATGGGAATGTAAGGCTTTGCAATTAACGATGAACGATTAAGGATTAACGATTAGTGGTTTTGTAAAAAAGTAGTATATGAAAAGAGTATTTTTATGCTTAGCCCTGATTGCGGCTATGGTTATGGGAGCGGAGGCTCAGAACCGGAGTATTACGTTTGAGCAGACGCAGGAATGGAAGAAGATAGTGAAGAAGGCAAAGAAGGAGAAGAAGTTGATATTCATCGACTGCTACACTTCTTGGTGCGGCCCTTGCAAGATGTTGGCAAGCAAGGTGTTCACGCAGGATGTCGTTGCTGATTATTTTAACGCGACTTTTGTGAATGCCAAATTTGACATGGAAAAGGATGAGGACGGCGTGATGTTGAAGGACAAGTACGGAGTGAAGGCTTTCCCGACGTTGCTGTTTATCGACCCGGTGACACAGGAGGCGGTTCACCGTATGGTGGGTGCCGGTGAGGCAGAATGGTTGATTGCGGGAGCCAAGTTGGCTAATGACCCGGAGAATAACCTGAGTGCCATGATGAAACGCTATGCTGCCGGAGAGCGGGGCGCTGATTTCCTGAAACAGTATTTGCCTGCCTTGGCATCTGCTTATATGGAGGAGGAAGTGGGGAAAGTGGCAGCCGAGTACCTGAATGCCCTTTCCTTGGATGAGTTGGCAACGAAGGACAGTTGGGATTTGATTAACAAATATGTGAGCGACCCGCTTTCCGAGCCGTTAAAACAGGTGATGGCAAACCGGGACAAGTTCTATGCTGTAGCCGGTCAGGAAGTGGTGGACTATAAACTGGAGAAGTCCATCCATTTTGCCGTGCTTTCTTTAGCAGCTTGGCGTCCGGGTATGGACACTCCTTTTGATGAAGAGCGCAATGAGGAGTTGATAAACTATTTGTTGCAAATTGACTTCAATGCAGCCCCTGCCGGTCTGGCATACCTTTATACGGCAGAATATATCCGTAAGGGGAATTTCCGGGGATTGTTGGACAAGATGAAAGAAGCGATGAGTTACAACCCGTTCCGGGGTTCGGATGCCGGTTTTTATTTCCAGCAGAACATCGAGGCTTTGGCTCTTTGCAAGGACAAGGCATTGGTAGAGGAAGGCATTCGGTGGATAGACACCCGTTGTGCCAATACATCGGATTACTTTGACAAAGCCGACCTGATGGATTCCAAGGCGCGTTTGCAGACGGCAATCGGCGATACCTTGGGAGCAGACAAGTCACGCATGGAGGAGGAGAAATATACGAAGGAAGGGGAAAGACAGAGCGGCGGTCGTGTGATGCGTGCCGTAAGGATGGGATAGGAATCTTTTATAATGGTTATTTTATGCAGAAAACCCGGGACTGCCTTCAGGCTGCCCGGGTTTTCTGTATGGAGAAAAATTAATAATTGTTCTTCTTGGGTTCGAAGAAAGCCTGCGGATGTTCGCATGCCGGACATTTCATCGGGGCTTTCTTGCTCTTGATGACGTATCCGCAGTTGCGGCACTGCCATTCGATTTCTTCGTCGCGTTCAAAGAATTTGCCTGACTCTACGCGTCCCAAGAGGGTGCGGTAGCGTTTTTCGTGTTCTGCCTCTACTTTTGCCACCTGGCGGAAAGTATTTGCCACCTGCGGGAAGCCTTCCTCGTCAGCGATTTTTGCAAATTCGGGATAAAGTTGGTCCCATTCTTCGTTTTCACCTTCTGCTGCAGCTTTCAGGTTTTCAGCCGTAGTGCTGATGATACCGGCAGGATAAGCTGCGGTGATTTCCACCATGCCACCTTCCAAGTATTTGAAGAATTTTTTTGCATGTTCTTTCTCTTGCTCGGCAGTTTCCATGAATACGCCGGCGATTTGCTCATAACCTTCTTTTTTGGCTACACTGGCAAAAAATGTATAACGGCTTCTTGCTTGTGATTCTCCTGCGAATGCTTTCAGCAGGTTTTGTTCTGTTTTTGTTCCTTTAATGCTCATGACGTCTTTTTGATTAATAATGATTCATATTTTTGTATTGCAATATTAGGCATTACAAATATACGAAACAAATATTTAATTTCAATGCCGTTATCGGTTTTATTTATAACCTTTGGTATATAGCGGGTTTTAGGGTGAGGGGGAAAATTAGAAATCGGCTTTTTTTTCGATGGTGATTTTTTCCCCTGTCACCGGGTGGACAAAACTGAGGGCTTCTGCGTGCAGGTAGAGCCGCTTGTCTTTTCTCCCGTAAAGTTCGTCCCCGACAATGGGGCAATCCAATCCGAGCGGGTGGGCTGCATGTACCCGCAATTGGTGTGTCCTGCCGGTTTGGGGATAGAAATACACGCGGGTGCGGTTGTCGGTGGTGTTGATGGTTTTGTAGCGGGTAATGGCTTTTTTGCCATGTTGGAAATTGACCGTTTGGCAGGGACGGTTGTCCGGGTCAAGGCAAAGGGGGAGGTCGATGGTTCCTTCCGGTTGTGCGGGAATGCCTTCCAGCCAGGCGGCATAGCGCTTTTGGATGGCGTGTTGCCTGAACATCTCCTGAAGTTGCCGGTAAACGGTAAGGGGTTTGGCGATGAGCAATAACCCGGAGGTCGCCATGTCCAGGCGGTGGACGATGTGGCTGCCCGGGAATCGCTCCTGTGCCCATTGGGCGATGGATACCTGTCCGGTTTTGCCGGGTACGCTCAACATGCCGGCGGGTTTGTTGAGAACGGCAATCCACGGGTCCTCCCAGACAATTTCCAACGGGAGAGCCCCCTCGGGGGCAGCATGCAACAGTGGATTGTCTTCTACCTCTAATCCTTCCAGCATGTGGCGCAGGATGGGTTCGCATTTCCCTTTGCAGGCGGGGTAAAAATAGCCCTGTTTCCGGATTTCCGAAATGGGCGATGCTCCCCACCAGAATTCTGCCATGGCGAGCGGTTCCAACTGGTGGACGAAGGCGTATTGCAGCAGGCGCGGGGCGGCGCATTCACCCGCCCCGGCTGGAGGTTCTTTCCTTCCGGCTTCATGGAAAAGGGTGTACAGGTCTTTGCTTTCACCCCGGGCATTCCGGATATGGAACTGTTCAAAGAGTTTCTTTTGCAGGGCGGAGGAACGGGCTTGCCGTTCTTTTTTCAAGCATTCAATTTGGGCTTCCCATTGGCGTATGGCGTCTGTGTGTTGGGCGATGGTTTGGGCATGGCGTCGCTTGAGGCGTTTGAACTCGGCTTTCTGGTGTTGGCTTTCGCGGGTCATCTCCGGGGTGTCCGGTTCCCCGGGGTGGGTGGCTCGGTAATGGTCCCGCCTGGCTTTTGCCTGTTGCAGGTGCATTTGGGCGATGCCGGTTTCGAGGCGGGCAAGGGTTTCCGCTTCTTGCAGGTTTTCTTTGAGCTCTTGGTAATGCTTGTCCGTTTCAAGGGCGGCAATGCGTTGGTTGATGGCGGAAATGGCTTGCTCCTCCGGCTTGAAGAATCCCCCTTCGGCTTGCAGGTCATAGATGGGCGGGACAAAGTATTCCTGTTGGTTGCTGCCTGCCAGCATGCCGGAAAATGCGGCAAGGAATCCTAACTGCCCGGAGGCGTCGTGTACGACCAACACCCCGAACATTTTCCCCTGCCCGATTTCTGTCTGCCAGTCTTTGCGGCTGCCTAAGTATGCCTGCACTTCCTGCGCCGCCAGGACGCATAACGGATGGGGCGTATAGTGGAAGGGGTAAGTGAACTTTTCCGGCAGGGGGATTTGCTCCGCTGTTGCCGGCAGGCGGTGGATTTTGTTCTCCTCGTTTAACGTCGTTGCTGTCGCCATGTCGATGTCTCCTTTTTAAAATGCAAAGATAAAGTAAATGGAATCATAAATCTAAGTTAATGTTTATTTGAAATTGCTTGTTTTTTGTAATATCCTGTACCTTAGCGGAGCATTAAACTATTAAATTACCATTATGAAGAAATTATTTACATTAACGGCAGCTCTTTTGTGCAGCGTGATGCTGTTTGCACAGGGAGTGAATTTCCAAAACCTGACTTATGCAGAAGCATTGGAAAAGGCAAAGGCTGAAAACAAACTTGTGTTCATGGATTGCTATACCTCTTGGTGCGGTCCTTGCAAAATGATGACGAACGAAGTGTTCCCCCAGAAGGAAGCGGGCGATTATTTCAATCCCCTTTTCGTTTGTGTGAAATTTGACATGGAGAAAGGCGAAGGCGTGGAGTTGGCAAAGAAGTTTGAGGTAAGGGCTTATCCTACGTTTTTGATTATCCGTCCGGACGGTACCGTGCAGCACCGGGTAGTTGGCGGTGGAGACTTGAAAGGATTCATCGAGCGGGTGGCTAAAGGCTTGGATGAAAAAACTTCACTCCTGTATCTCGATGAGAAGTATGAGTCCGGTAAAATGAAGAAAAAAGAACTTCCGGCTTACTATGAGGCATTGCAAGACGCTTATATGTCGGAAAAAGCACAGAAAGTCTATGACGAACTGCTTGCCCAATTGACTGAGAAAGACAAATTGAAAGCCGATTATTGGGCGGTGATGTCTTCGAGCAAAATGGGTTCTGACGATTTCAACCTGATTCTGGCAAATCTCCCGAAGTTTGAGAAAAATATCGGCAAAGAGAAATTGGATGAGTTCTTATACCAATCTTATTCAAGTGCGCTTTCCCGTTATATGTATGGGCGCAAGACCGAAGGACTGCCTGCATTGGCTGATTTGAAGACGCAAATAGATGCCCTTGACATTGAACAGAAACAAGAATTGCTGGATTTGTATGAATTGGCTGACATTGCATTAAGCAAAGATGCCAAGCGGTTTGTTGACGTGTTTGAAAAGCGGGCAGCGGGGAATCTGAATGAGTTCCTGCCTTTGCTGTATGTTGCTAGGTTATTGGATAGTGAATTGATGAAAGCCGATTATCCCCGTCTGGTTGCCGCTACGGAAAAAGTATTGGGCGGTTTGAAAGAGGGACAGGAGAAAGACTATTTGGAGTATTCTATCTATAACTTTACAAAGAAAGCCCA
>DXFT01000131.1 GCA_019114285.1 Candidatus Odoribacter faecigallinarum | reverse complement strand
ATTAGAGAATGTCTCGTCCGGATGCGCCGTCAAACTCACAACCACGCGGTGGTTGCTGGCAGAATCAGCCACTGCCGTACCTTCACCATTCCTCATATCCCATTTTCTCCAATATCTAACGGCATTGTCATTAGCATTAAAAGCATTGTCCACACCGTAACGCGCCAGACGGTAGCCTTTGGAATACATAATCAAGTCTTCGAGAGTAGAAATGTATTGGTAATTGGTCTCGAAACCAGTACGCGCCTGCTCTGCGCTGGTTGCATCCTGATTGAACCAAGAGCCGGCGTCCAACATCAACAATTCATAGTAGGTGTAAGAACACGGATAGTTGGGCACAAATGCCTCCTTGTCGTCCGCAATCTTATCCTTAGCTTCTGCATCGGAATAGTTAAGGAGCTTGGTGTAGTAATAGTAACGCTCTGCCTCCGGAAACCTTTCACCGAAAACATCCTCAATGTTGGTGGTGCGCTTCAGGTCAGTATCGTGCAAGGCAAGAATCACGCCGTCCTTGGAAACCTGCAAGTCGGCTTCCAAATAGTCGGCTCCTGTCTCACGTGCCCAACGGTAAGCGGATTCCGTCTCTTCCGGAGCCCAGTAAGTGGAACCACGGTGAGCCACCACAGCCAATTCCGGCACATAATCGCGCACTTTCTGCATCTCAGCCGACAGCGTATCCAAATGCACACGCTCAGCATCGGCATACGTGTCGTTGAATTTCTGGTTTTCGCAAGACATGAAAGCCAGACTCAGCCCACATGTCATTGCCAATAGCATGGATTTGTTAATCATAACTGTTCTAAAATTGAAATTAATAATTACTTAGTTCTATTTTTAAGCAAATGTTTTTCTTCACCATAAGTAAACGCCATGAAGAAGATGGACAACGCACAAGCTATCAAAAGCAAAATGAAAGTCCAATCCCAACCTGCGCTCTCAGCCACATATCCGATAACGATGTTCGCCAATATGGCAGTACCAAAGAAATAGCCAAAGAAACCCGTCAGCCCGGCAGCCGTACCTGCTGCGTTTTTCGGAGCCAAGTCCAAAGCCTGCACGCCAATCAGCATCACCGGACCATAGATAAAGAAACCTATGGCAATCAAAGACAAGGTCACAATGGTATAGTTATCAGAGAATTGCCAGTACATGAAGATAAAGACTGCCACAATCGCCATAAATATCATGGTAGTCAATGCACGCCCGCCTTTAAAGATTTTATCACTGATAAGACCACAGACAATCGTACCCGGAATAGCAGCAGCCTCGTAAGCAAAATATGCCCAGCCGGCTTGCTTGATGTCATACCCCTGCGCTTCTTTCAGGAAGGTGGGCGCCCAGTCTAAACAACCATAGCGCACCATATATACAAAGGCATTCGCCACGGCAATGTACCACAAAAGTTTGTTGTTCAATACATACTTAAAGAATATCTCTTTCGTACTGAGAACCTCTTCGGATTTCGCACTGTAATTCTTGGGATAATCGTTGCGGAATTTCTCAATGGAAGGCAAACCGCAAGACTGCGGGGTATCGCGAATCAGCACGTATGCCAACAATGCGACGAAAATTGCCACTGCAGCCGGGAACACATAGGTACCTATCAGGAAATAATGAGTGGAATCTGCCCCATAGAACCAGGACCCGAACCACATCGCCCCATAAACTGCCATCGGTCCGACCAAAGCACCACCCACGTTGTGGGCACAGTTCCACACGGACATCCAAGTGCCCCGTTCATTCTGGGAAAACCAGTGAGTCATTACCCTACCGCACGGAGGCCAACCCATACCGTTAAACCAACCCACCAAGAAATTCAAGACAGTCATCAGGAAAATTGCCCATCCCTTGTTTTCAGGCCCGAACGCCACTACCGGCACCACCATGAACATCATCGCCAAGGATGCCAATATCAATCCCAACGGCAAAAATACACGCGCATTGCTCCGGTCGGACACACTCCCCATCAGGAACTTGGACAACGCATAAGCAACTGCGTTCATGGACAAAACGATGCTCAACTCCCCCTTCTCAAACCCAAATTGCGCAAGCTCAGGCATCGCCATCGAGAAATTTTTGCGCACAATGTAAAAACCGGCATATCCGATAAACACACCGATAAATACTTGCCAGCGCATGAACTTGTAAGTCCTATCGACCTCCTCTTGAGGTAACTCAGCTTTAAAAGCTGGCGGCTTTAAAAAATTCCACATACTCTTACAATTAAAATTAAACCTATGATATTAGTTTACTCTTTCAGATTGCAACGTTTTCAATTAATATATTTTTCATTCCAAAATAAACACATTTCATTTCGAAACAAAAGTAGAGAAAAAATTATTCTGACAAAACATTTCAGTACAAAAAAATCATCTACCCTGCCAATTTTAACAATTAACCCTCCAACATCTGTGCCAAGATACTTATCGGATGTTCGCATTTCTTTGAAGTTGACATCTCTATCTGCCATTTGCAAGTCTCGCAATCCGTCACGACAACATCTGCCCCCGATGCCTCTATCTGCTTGAACAAGCCCTCCCCTATTTGTTGCGACACCGGATAATTCTCCTTCTTAAACCCGTAAGTACCTGCTATGCCACAGCACTGGGAATCCAACACTTGCACCTCCACGCCGGGAATCAGTTTCAACAGTTCAATGGAATAATACGACCACCCCAGCTTCTCCATGTGGCAAGGAGTATGGTAAGCCACCTTCATTTTCCTGTCCTTGCGGAAACGGAAGTTCATTTTTCCTTCCGAAAGCAAACGGTAAAGAAAACGTGTTGCCAATTCTACCTGTTCCCGCACATCTTCATTCTTCACGCCCAATAAATGGGGATATTCGTCCCGGATGGTAAAGGTACAAGTTGATGAAGTCGCTATGACCGGTATTTTCTTCTCCAACACAGCTTGGCGGATGGAACTCAAGTTTGTTTCCGCCTGCCTCTTTGCCTGGTCAATAAATCCATTGGAAATCAATGCCACGCCACAACACTTCTCCTTGGCAAGCAACTGCACCCCATAACCTGCCGCATTCATGACTTTCACCAAATCCTTGCCCAATTGCGGGTAATTGTAATTCACATAACAGCCATGGAAATAAGCCACCTGGCGAGAAAAGGATGCCTGCTTGGCAGCTTGCTTTTTGTACCAGCTTTCAAAAGTGCCCGAAGCATACTTGGGAAACATCCGCCGATGGTCTATCTTCATCACACCATCCAGCACCGCCTTCACCGGTTTCAAACCCAAAGCCACGTTCACCACCGGAGCAAAAGGAGTCGAAAGCGTCCCGACCAAATCCGTATTCGCCAAAATAAAATCCCGTACTTTCGGTTTCTTTTTGGCATATTTGATGCGGGCAGACTGAATAATATCCCCAATCCTGACATTCGAAGGGCAAGCCACTTCACAACGCTTGCAATTCAGGCAATATTTCAACGCCTCATCGTAAAAGTCAGGACGTTTCAAACGAAGCCGCTCACCGTCAGGACCTGCCTGCTTGGGACCCGGGAAATCAGGATTGACGGCAGCCACCGGACAATATACCGTACACACCGTGCACTTGATGCATTGCTCGAAATTATTGTCACTGATATTATGTTGCTGAAGATTCATGATGCTATCCTTATTTATGTTTATCGATTATCTGATTTGCCACAGCAAGCGCAGTCAATATGGAAACCCCTCCTCCACAACCTTCTTTCACGGCGTCAAAACCGCCCAGCACAGCGCCTGCCACATATAAATTATCCAACGCCACTCCTTGCTTCATGCCCCGGAACATCCCATCTGTCTTCACGCCGAAAGACTGGTAAGCCTGTTTGTGGAAAAAATTCAAATCAAACCACTGCTCACGGCTTTCCAAACTATCCACATCCAAACCAAACACAGGTTCATATACCCTGCCAGGCTCCGCTATTAACCCCTGGCTGAAAAAACTGCCCGTAGCCAACACCACATCATCCGCCACGAAAGGAATGTCGCCATGATTATAAGAATATACCCGCTTCACACGATGCCCCTCTATTTCTGCCCGGAGAACATTATCCCCTAACATATACACCCCGCCACACTCCTGAAAATACTTCCGGAGTTGCAATTGGGTATGGATACCGGGCACCGAAGGGGGCAACGTCGGCAACACCAGAACTTCCCGCCCCAATGCTTGCCGCAAAAACGCCAAACTATCCCTCCGCTCCAAACCAAAGACGGCAGGTAGAAAAACCACCTCCGCATCCCCGGCTTCCTTTTTCAATATACGCCCCAACACCTCCAGGTTTTCCTGCTTTTCAAAAACCCGGGCGATATTCGCGGAACGCATCTCACTCGGACTCTTCCGGAGGTGCGACAACGCGTCCATATTAAACAAACGCACAACGCACGCCACGCCACGCTTATTCAATTCATCGGCAATGAAAGCAGGATAAAAATCCAAAAATCCCGCCACATTCAACACAACCGCTTTCTTCCATGGCAAGCTGCCGCCCTCAGCCTTAACCCAAGAATACCCCTCCAAAGTCAGCCAGGTAGGCTTCAACGTCCCCATGGGAGTCACACGAAAATGGTTGCAACAGCCGTTACCCTCCACAACAACACCCGCTTCCCGGAAAAAGACAGGGACCATCCCCGCCAAAGCCTTCATTCTTTCCCCGCCCAATTTCACGTACGGATGCCCCGGCGACTGGAGTGCCAAATCCTCCAGCACATCCAAAGGCGAACCGACAGGCGTGCCGTCAGGCAACGCATTCAACAAATCAAAAGAACCAGACGAAAAATGCAAGGCACTTTGCCCGGCAGAAATAATCACACAACGCTTGCCCTGTTTCGCCAAATCAATGCCACAGACCAAACCGGACAAGCCGCCTCCGATGATAACCGTATCAAACCTCATATCAATCACTTTGTTTTTGAGACATTTCCAAACCGCAAACACTTTCGTAAACCCATGACATGTATTCACTCTCACGCAATGTATCCCCCCATGCAATGGGACGCATACCTTTCCAACGCTCGTTCAGGAAAGACGCCAAATCCTCCTTCGCCCGCCGGGAGCAATACCTGCCTTCCCCGCTCAACACGCCCGCAGCACGGCAAGCACAAAGCTCACCCTGGCAAGTGCCCATCCCCACCCTCGTCCGGCGGCGCAAATCCACTAAATTATTCACATCCAACTCATTCAAAGCATATTTCACCTCACCGACAGACACTTCTTCACACTCACACACCAAACTGTTATCCTCCTGCGTATTCCCGGACAATCTTTCTGCCAAGTCCCCATGACGGAAAATAGAAGAACGCCGTTGCGTCGGCGGCAAAGAAATAATCTTCTTGTTTACTTCCTCCGTTTCTTCCCGAGAACCGGGCAATTGCTCTGTCGCCGTCGTACAAGCCGCGTTCACCTTCAGTTTCTTGCAAACCAAATCGGTTGTCCACTCCGCCATCAAACGGTAAGTCATCAACTTACCTCCCGTAATCGTCACAAACCCCTCCAGACCGTCCCGCACCGCATGGTCTAAAAGCACAATCCCCCGGCTCACATTACGCCCGCTCGGGTCATCATCCGAAGCCACCAAAGGACGCACGCCCGCGTATGCACGGAGAATGCGGGTCTGCGCCAGCACCGGCGCCAACTTCTCCCCTTCCTGCAACAACAAATCCACCTCCTGCGGAGTCACCAGCATATCATCCACCTCATCAAACGGCACCTTGCTGGAAGTCGTGCCAATCAAACATATCGTATCGCCCGGGACCAAAATATCCGCATCGGCAGGCTTACGGCAACGGTTAAGCACCATGTGGTTCACCCGATGCCCGAAAATCAGCAACGCCCCCTTCGAAGGCAACATGTTCACCCGGACGCCCGCCATTTCAGCAAGACGGTGCCCCCAAATGCCCCCGGCATTCACCACCACCGCAGCATGATAAGACTTCACGGCTTTCGTTTTGTGGTCCACGGCTTTCACTCCCGTAATCCGGTTGCCATCACGCAAAAACTCCGTCACTTCATGATACGTCAAGACTTCCGCCCCGTGTATCTTCGCATCCATGATATTCGAAGCCGTCAGGCGAAAAGGGTCCACTGCCCCGTCCGGCACCCGCACCGCCCCAATCAATGCCGGATTGGCGGCAGGTTCCAAACGCAACGCCTCTTTCGGGTCTATCACCTCAGCCCGTATCCCGGCCTTCCGGCAAGCCTCTACAAACTTAGCCTGGTACTGAATGTCATCCTCCGGCAACGTCAGGAACAATCCATCCGTTTCCTCCACACAATGGCTGGCAATCCGCCGGAGTATCATGTTTTCCTTGATGCACTCCTCTGCCGACTCCCCGTCCGTCACGGCATAACGTGCTCCACTATGCAGCAAGCCATGATTACGTCCGGTAGCACCCGTTGAAATGTCAAACCGTTCCAACAGCAGCACCCGCAATCCCCGCCTTGCACAGTCGCGGGCAGTACCTGCCCCCGTAGCCCCGCCGCCAATAATGATTACATCGAAATCTTTATTCATTTCATTTTGTCCCATAATGCACAGAAAATTGTTTTTCCGCAACAAAGTAACAAATTATCCCAGACAAAACAAAATAAATCGAAACAAAAATCATTTCGTTTTGAAACATTTCCTTTTCCAAGCAAACAATAAGGCTCCATTACCATAAAGTACCTCCACCATATCCACCATACTATGCCGAATAGACATCTGCCACTCAGCGGGCAGAGGCTTGTACCCGACATAACGGCCGCAACATTTCCCACAGGCTTTTTAGAAGAAAGGCACTTCCAAGGAGGGGAAACCGCCCATGCGCGTCCCCTCTGCCCCTCCGCCAAGCTCTGCAGCGGAGAGTTCAACGCCAATAGCACAAAAGGAAAGCACATAAAAAAAAGATGCGCTCAAAGAGACACATCCTTTTCTGAAGCGAGGGTGGAAGATCGGGCTCGAACCGACGACCTTCGGAACCACAATCCGACGTTCTAACCGACTGAACTACATCCACCATTTTTGTTTTGCGCTGCAAAGATAGTCATTATATGTAATTGGACAAACAAAAAACCAAAAAAAATTATCCCGCAAACGCTCAATTTTCCGGCGGGAGCTCTATCCTTCCGCTTTCTATCTCACGGGCAGCGTATTCCAACTGCCGGTACCATTCTTCACCGTAACGTGCAATCAAGGCTTCCCGCAAAAAACAATAAACAGGCACATTTTCAGCTTCTCCCTTTACCCGAGCGCAATGGCAGATTTGCCATTTGTCGTAATTCAAAGCTTCAAATCCGCCATATTTCTTTACCCGTATCGGATATAAATGGCAAGAAAGCGGCTTGCGGAAATCGGAAAGGCCTTGTGTCCACGCCTTTTCTATGGCACACCAGCAAATCCCGTTCTCTTCTATCGCATAGGCACATTCCCCGCCATTTATCAAGGGCGTACCCAAGTCGCCCTCCACATCAATGACTGCAAATCCCTGTTGACGGACTGCCTCTATTCCAGCAGGCTTCATAAAAGTCTTGATACCCTCGTAATTAGTCTCAATCTTTCCGGGTTCATCCGCTTCCAAAGGCGCCCCGGCATCCCCTTCCACACAACAAGCGCCTTTGCAGGACGCCAAATCGCAGCAGAACTTTTTCTCGAAAATATCAAAACTAACCAGGGTATCTTCTATCTGTATCATCTTTCTCCTGCCTTTCGAAGTCCTATCCTATCAAACTTTTTCCCGTCATCTCAACAGGTTGCGGAATACCCATGATTTGCAGAATGGTCGGGGCAACATCTGCCAAAACCCCATCATGCAATTTCTTTCCCTGCTGGTCTGTCACCCAAATACAAGGCACAGGATTCAAGGAGTGAGCCGTATTGGGCGTGCCGTCATCATTCACTGCGTGGTCGGCATTTCCATGGTCGGCAATAATCAGCACATCATAGCCGTTGGCACGCGCAGCCGTCACCACTTTCCCAACGCAGGCATCTACTGTCTCCACGGCTTTCTGGATGGCAGGATAGACTCCCGTATGCCCAACCATGTCACCATTGGCAAAATTCAAACAGACAAAATCAACTTCATGCTTATTCAACTGCTCCACCAACTTGTCCGCCACCTCGGGAGCGGACATCTCCGGTTGCAAGTCATAAGTCGCCACTTTGGGCGAAGGCACCAGGATACGGCTCTCGCCTTCAAAAGGCTCTTCCCGCCCGCCATTAAAGAAGAAAGTCACATGGGCATATTTCTCCGTCTCCGCAATGCGCAATTGCTTCCTGCCTGCCTTGCTGACAACCTCACCCAACGTATTTTCCACATTCTGCTTGTCGAAAAGGATATGCAAACCTTCAAAAGTCGCTTCATAAGGAGTCATACAGCAATAATATAAAGGCAGGGTTTTCATGTCCTGTTCCGGAATATCCCGCTGCGTCAAGGCTATGGTCAATTCCCGCGCACGGTCATTCCGGTAATTGAAGAAAATCACCATATCTCCCGGCTCAATGACCCCCACAGGCTTCCCATCGCTTCCCACATGTACAATCGGTTTGATAAATTCATCGGTAACCCCCTCGTCGTATGACTGGCGGACTCCCTCTTCAATATGCTGGCATGGAGTTCCAATACCTTTTACTATCAAGTCATAAGCCATTTTTATACGTTCCCAACGGTTATCCCTGTCCATGGCATAATAACGCCCTACGACAGAAGCTATCCGCCCTGTCGAACGGTTCATGTGCTCTTTCAATTCCCGGATAAAGCCCAAACCACTTTTCGGATCCGTATCCCGTCCGTCCATAAAACAATGGACGAAAGTCCTCTCTATGCCATATTCCTTGGATATGTCACAAAGTTTCTTCAAATGTTCTATGGAACTATGGACGCCTCCATCGGACAACAATCCCATAAAATGCACTTGTTTGTGATTGTCGCGGGCGTATGTGAAAGCCTTTACGATTTCAGGATTCTGCATGATGCTGTTATCACGGCAAGCCTTATTGATGCGCACCAAATCCTGGTCCACAATGCGTCCTGCCCCTATATTCAGGTGACCGACTTCAGAATTTCCCATTTGTCCGTCCGGCAAACCTACATTTTCACCACAAGCCAGCAACTTGGAATGGGGATATTTCTCCGTTAAGGAAGAAATAAAAGGTGTAGGGGTATTAAAAATGGCATCAGCCTTATCGTGCTTGCCAATTCCCCAACCATCTAAAATCATTAATAGCACTTTATTCATATCAATTCTATTTTTTGTTTATTATTTTTCTTATCCAATCGGACAACAAAGTTACTTTTTTCTTGCCAATTATTTCCAACGTAACCCCATTTGGCAGAATATTTTAACGGAAACGTTTGTCAGTATTGCCAAAAATAGATGCAAAATAATTAGTACTATGTATTGCATAGTACATAAATTATACATAGATTTGCATCGAAATTAATACCATGCATTATGAACATTGAAAACACACAAGCACAAATGCGCAAAGGCATTCTTGAATACTGCATTTTATTGATTGTAGCCGGCAAAGATTCGTATGTCCAGGATATCATCAACAAATTGAAAGATTCAAAGATTCTGGTCGTAGAAGGGACGCTTTACCCCCTTATGACCCGCCTTAAAAATGCCGGATTGCTCTCCTACCGCTGGGAAGAATCCCCCCAGGGACCTCCCCGTAAATACTATTCAATCACAGCTGAAGGGCAGCAAGCATTGAAAGCACTTGAAAATTCTTGGAATGAACTTATCACCTCCATTGAAACATTAAAAACATCCCATTGTAACCACTCAACTCATTTATCATGAAAAAAACATACAACATCAACCTGAACGGTCAAGCGTTCTGCATAGACGAAGACGCCTATGCAAAATTACAAGTATATATTGACACGCTTGAAAAATACTATCTGGCAGAAGAAGACGGAAAAGAAATCATGGCAGACATTGAAAGCCGCATCGCAGAATTGCTGCGCGAATTTCTGCAAAGGAACCACAAAGAAGTTGTTTCCCTGCCGGAAATCGACAAAGTTATCGAAATCATGGGCACGCCGGAAGTCATCATCGATGAGGACACACAGGAATCCTCCACCCCACGGCAGGAAATAAAACGCAAACTCTATCGCGATGCCGACCACCGCGTTGTCGGAGGCGTCGCTTCCGGACTTGCCACCTATTTCGGCATCGACAGCGCCTGGATTCGGGTAGCGTTCATCGTACTGTCATTATTCTATGGCGTAACCATCCTGGTTTACCTCATCCTATGGATTGCCATTCCGAAAGCAATCACTGCCAGGCAAAAATTAGAAATGAAAGGAAAGAATGCCACCGTATCCAATATCGAGAAAAATATCCGGGACACTTACAACCAAGTAAAAAAAAAATCTAAGCTGAACCGGTTTTTCTCCCGTACGGGTGAAATTATCAATGAATTTGTGCAAATTGTCATCCGTTTCATCGGCAAGATTGCGCTTGTACTCATTGCCTTATTAGCAATCATTGGGGCAACAGGGGGTACAATCGCTTTCTTTTTCTTCGGATATTGCTTTTTGGGCATTCTCTTTACCCTGCCAGAACCCATTGAACTGTTTGCCCGCTACGCAACCGCCCCCATTTGCCCCTGGCTCATCGAAACACTCGCCTTGTTGGTTTGCCTTATCCCTTTAGGGCTGGTCAGCTATTTGTCAGCAAGCTATCTTTTCAAATTCCATAAACACCGCGCAGCTGTCACCTTAACCGCCGGGGGCTTCTGGCTGCTTTGTTGTTTCATCCTCATGGGCATCAGCCTTTTTTATTTGCACCATTATGCCCAAGAAGGCTCCGTTGAGGACAAATTCGTACTTGCGCCTCAGCATGCCGGCAAAGAATTGACCGTGCATTTCAGTTGCCCGCCCTCAAATAGGATACAATATGACAAGGGGCTGTTCGAATGGAGCAATGACGTATTGCTTTATCACAAACACATCAACGACGGCAAAGCGGAACCCTATTTCAAAACGCGCATTTCCTTTGAAAATACATCAGACTCCATTCCCTGCCTTACCGTCAAACGGCAAGCCCACGGAAATTCCTACACACAAGCTGTCAAAAATGCCCAAAAGACCATCTACCGCCACCAATGGAACAACGACACCCTCCATCTTGACACCTATTTCCAACTCGACACCGCACTCTGGAGAGGCAACCAAATCCAAGTCCAAATCGCTGTACCGGAGGCCTACCGCCTGAACCTTATCCATGCGCCCAACAAAGAAATAAGACGGACAGCCATCTTTCAAGAACGCGAAAAGTTCCGCAACAACCGGGAACAAACACAACATTACCTCATGCGACAAGGCAAACTGGAAAAAATAAATTAGTGCTTATAACTTTCTGACTCGTGCGCCGGCCTTCCACTCCAAACGTCGAAGGTCGGCGCCTTCTATTATCGCAATGCCGCAAACTCTTCCCCCTTCGCCATACAATCGCCCCAACACGTCCGCCAACGGCTCTCCTGCGGCAAAACATTCCTCCTTTCCACAAATGTAATCCGCCACGAGCATCCCCCCATAAAATTCCAAACCCGCTATCTCCGTCACCACCCCTCCCGTATCCACCACTTCCACCGGCATTCCCTCCTTCAAGACCACATACCCGTTCTTCACCAAAGGCTTCCCCGGCAAGCAAATATAATTGGCTGCCACTTTTCTCATGTTTTCCTCTCTTATCGCCGCAAACTTGATTTCAAGCGTTCCTCTGTCGAACGCGAAATATAAGGACGGAACAACTGGTTGTCCCATGCACGCCCTCCAAAGTCTTCCAAGTCATACAATTTCTCCTTCTCGCCCTTCACTTCCTTCCCGTTACGGAACACTTTTGGACGCTCGTCCACAGGAATGGGCTCCATATAACGGATGACCAAACGGGAATAAACCGAATCGGCATACTGCGACCAACTGTAATCACGCTTCAAAGTATCCGGATACACCATAATATTCCTTACATGCAAGGTATCCTTGCCATCCGGCGAAACAAAAAACGAAACAATACGCCGGGAACGGCTCCGCGTGACAGAATCAAATTGCAGCGTCGTACTAAATTTATACAAGCCCGGCACGATGCTGTCCACCACGACAGTCACCACACTATCCAGCCGCAAAGTATCCAAAGCCGCCGTATCCAACAACGTCGGGAAATAATTCACCGAATCATTGGCTTTCAATTCATCGATTATTTTATCCAAAACCGTCACTTCTTTATTCAGGCTATCGACAATGGCATCATACAAGGCTGAAAAACGGGCATTCTGGGCAGAATAATAATGCAGGCATGAATCAAAATCGGCACGTGTGACGCCATATTTCTTAAACAAGTCATTATAATAGGCGTAATTCTTCAAATCATTGCTCCCGCCTGTCCTCCTTGCCACAGCCAGCGTACCGTCCACCCGGTGCATGTCTATCAACAACGACTTGAACTGCTCCTCATCCAACGGCACCGCTTCCTCTTTACAAGACCAAACAAGCCCCAAGGACACAACCGCAGTAAAAACAAATAAAATCTTCCGTATCATAACACGTTCTTTATCTTCTTATACAATTCAGAGGAAAATATAAAATCATTCAGATACTTGTTATCCGAATGGGCAATCCCGTCCTTGTCCCCCTCCCATTCCTTCCGCCCCTCATGGATAAACACAATCTTCTCTCCTATCTCAAATACTGAATTCATATCATGGGTATTCACCACCGTCGTCATCTGGTACTCATGCGTCAGTTCGCTGATTAAATTGTCAATCACAATGGAAGTCAAAGGGTCCAGCCCCGAATTAGGCTCATCACAGAACAAATACTTCGGTTCCAGCACAATCGCCCTCGCAATGGCAACCCGCTTCTTCATTCCCCCGCTGATTTCCGATGGATACAAACGCTCGGCATCAAACAAATCCACCCGGTTCAGGCAAAAGACTGCACGCTTGACCTTCTCCTCCTCCGAAAAATCAGAAAACAGATTCAACGGGAACATCACATTCTCCAGCACTGTCAGCGAATCAAAAAGCGCACCGCCCTGGAACACCACACCGATTTCTTTCCTCAACTCTTTTACCTGCCGGGCATTCATCACCGCCAAATCACGGTCTCCATAATAAATATGCCCGCTGTCAATGCTATGCAAACCGATAATGGACTTCAGCAAAACAGTCTTCCCCGAGCCACTCTTCCCGATAATCAAATTCACCTTCCCCGCCTCAAAAGAAACATTGATATCCGACAATACCTTCTTATTATCAAAAGCCTTATCCAAATTCTCCACCAGAATCATTACAACATAATTTGAGTTAATACCAAATTGACCACCAATATCGTGATGCTACTGTCCACCACAGCCTTCGTCCCTGCCTTTCCCACCTCCAACGCGCCCCCCTGCACATAATACCCGTAAAACGCCGGAATCGACGTAAAAATAAAGGCAAAGAACAAGCTCTTCACTATCGAATAAGTCACATAATAAGGATTAAACGAAAAATGCAACCCATAAATAAAATCCTCATAATTCACCACCCCGCTCACAATCCCGCAAAGCAAGCCGCCCAAAATCCCGATAAACACGCTGAAAATATAAAGGACGGGATTAATTACAAAAGAAGCGATAATCTTCGGGCCCACCAGATAGGACACCGAATTCACCCCCATCGTCTCCAACGCCTCTATCTGCTCCGTAATCCGCATGCTCCCGATTTCCGAAGCAATATTGCTCCCGATTTTACCCGCAAGTATCAGGCTCACAATAGTCGAGGAAAACTCCAGCAACATCGTCTCCCGCGTCAGATAACCAATCAAATAACGCGGCAACAAGGGATTTTGCATATTATAAGCCGTCTGCAAAGTAAGCACCGCCCCGATGAAAAAAGAAATGATAAGCACCAACACGATTGAATTCAAGCCCAATTTCTCAAATTCAGACATCAACTCCTTGGTATAAACACTCCGTTTCTCCGGGCGGCTGAACGCCTTCCGGATAAAAATTATATACAGCCCTAATCGGTTCAAAAACTTCATAACCTTGACTATTAACCAATTAATCCTCCAGCCATCAAGCCAGAAAATCTAGGTAAAAATACAAATTATCCACATATTTCCCCACCTTTCCACAGAAAAATACATCAC
>DXFT01000130.1 GCA_019114285.1 Candidatus Odoribacter faecigallinarum | reverse complement strand
ATATTATTCTGCTTTACACAAAAAAGTGGAAGCTATCATTACAAGAAACAAAAAAGATTTCAACTCCTCTAAAATCCCAGTCCTGACACCTACTGAATTTCTAAACCTCTAAAAAGGCATCAGCACAATACAAACAACACCAGAAAATCGTTTTTGCTCCCCTCCCTTAACCATTCCGCCAACTTCTCCCGCCCTGCACGCCTGTGGTCCTTCACCGTGGTGACCGAAATATCCAGCAAACGCGCAATCTCCGGCGCCTCCTTGCCTTCCAGGGTAAACCTCATCACCTTCCGGCATTGCTCCGGCAAACGGTCCACCGCATCATTCAAGCGCACAAACACCTCTTCCTCCATCGCCTTCTCCCAATAATCCTCCATCGGCTCGCTCCCCTGCATCATCTGCTGCTCGTAACGGCGACGCAACCCCTCTTTCTTCAAATAATTCAGGATGCCGTTTTTCAACGAACGGAAAAGATAATACTTCAACCCCATCACCGAATCAAACTTCTGCCCGCCGTAATACAAGGCAAGAAACAAGTCCTGCACCAGATCCTCCGCCGTCGCGCTGTCCTTCACATAAGTGAATGCCAGCCCTTTCAGAGAATCATAGTAACGTGCGAACAACTCCTTGTAAGCAGCATCATCCTTTTCCGCCAATAACTTTATAAAAACAGAATCCAACATAAACACGCTTTTACGCAACAAAAATACGTTTTCTTTGAAAACCGGGGCTGAAATTAATATTTTTTATGCAGAGAAAAAAGCCATTTTCCGGGCAATTCTCCCAATTCTGTAAAAAATGCAAGAAAATCCGTTATCCGGGTATAAAAACGCCGCCGCCCCGCCGGGGACGGCTCCCCGTTCCGCCTCCCTCCCCATGCGATTCCCCCCATCGCCCCTCCTGCATCATTGACCGCCACCCAACCGCCTTCCTCCCCCCGGTTCCCCTATGCATCCGCCGACCATCCTCCGGTGCTTCCCCGCTACTCGTCCGAGTGGCACCGAACGAGATGCGGAGGAGATGCGGGGGAAGGCCGAAGCATCCATAGACCAACCCCGGCGGGAACTGTAAGCAACCAAGTGATTCCCATATCGCCATGAAGGGGATATTGGGGGCAAATCAAGCAACACGCCGGTTACTCCGCCAAAACATCCCCCTTCCTTCCCCAATGCCAATGAGAGGAAGAAGGGGGATAAATCGGAGTTGAAACGGCTTTGATACGGGAACAGAACGGGATCAGACCGTGAAAACGATAAAAGATGAACGATTAACGAGGCATGACTTCCAAATACATTCATTAATCATTAATCGTTTATCTCTAATCCTAATCCCGTTGTCCCTAAAAAACGGGACTGCATCAAAACAAGTTTGACACAGCCCCGCCAACAAAATGATTACTTCACGGAATACCCGTCATTCCGCCATGATGGCTTCCACTTCCTCCACCGTAATCGGGGTGCGCTTGTCACCGAGGAAGCGAGAACCGCCGGGGATAATCAGGATGTCGTCCTCCAGGCGGATGCCGCCGAAGTCCTTGAAGGTTTCTATCTTGTCATAATTCAGGAAGTCCTTGTGCATGCCTTCCGCCCGCCACTGGTCTATCAGCGCGGGGATGAAGTAGCAGCCCGGCTCGTCGGTAATCACGAAGCCTTCCTGCAAGCGGCGTCCCATGCGGAGGGAGGAAGTGCCGAACTGGTTGATGGGGCGGGTCTCATCGTCATACCCCACGTAAATCTGCCCGAGGTCCTCCATGTCGTGTACGTCCAAGCCCATCATGTGCCCCAAGCCGTGGGGCATGAAAAGGGCATGCGCCCCGGCAGCCACGGCGGCGTCCACGTCGCCCTTCATCAAGCCGAGGTCCTTCAAGCCCTGCGCGAGCACCTTGCACACCTCGAGGTGGACATGCTGGTAGGTGACGCCCGGGCGGGCAATCTCTATCGCCCGGTTGTTGCATGCCAATACTATATTATATATGTCTTTCTGGCGGGCGGTGAACTTGCCTCCCACAGGGACGGTGCGGGTGAAGTCCGAACAATAGTTCATGTTGTTCTCCGCGCCCGCGTCGGTCAGCATCAGACGCCCGGGCTGGAGGATTTGGCTGTGGTCGTGGTTGTGGAGGGTCTGCCCGTTCTGGGAAAGGATGACGGCAAAGGATATCATGCTGCCGTAGGAAGCGGCGATGCCTTCGAGGATGCCGGCGATGTACTGTTCCTTCACGCCCGGCTTGCAATGGCGCATGGCAGCGGTGTGCATCTCATAGCCGATGTTGCAGGCTTTGGTGATTTCCTCGATTTCACAAGGTTCCTTGACGGAACGCAGGTCCACCACCGCCTTAATCAATTCCAGCGAAGCGTATTCCTTCACCAGGGAATGGTGGATGCCCAGCAGGTCCTCAATCAAGAGCATGTTGCGGAAGCGGTAGGGCGGCAGGAAATGGATGCGCCTGCCTGCGGCAATGGCCTTTTTCAGGCAATCCGCCAAGGCGGCGAACGGAGCGGTGCGCTCCACCCCTACTCCGGCAGCCATGTCCTTCACGGAAGGCTGGGGACCCATCCAGATGATGTCGTCCATATCCACGTCGTTGCCGAAGATGTATTCTTCCCCGCTGTCGGCATCGATGACGCCGGCAAAGCCCGGCAGGTTCAAACCGAAGAAATAGAGGAAAGAACTGTCCTGGCGGAATTTGAAACAATTGTCCGTGTAATTGGCAGGGGCTTCCCCATTGCCCAAAATCAAAATCACGCCGGTTTTGATTTTCTCTCTCAGGCGTTCCCGCCTGTTCATGTAAACACTTTTGTCAAACATATCTTTTCATTTTTAAATTGAATTACTGGCTTAAAAAAGTGTCCCCAAGGTAGCCAAAAAAAATGAAGCGCCCAAAAAAAGAGGGGTATTTTTGCAGTTTATTTAAAATGATTCTAAAGTCTGAAAATTGAAAATAAACTTGCGATTTTATTTGATAATCGCATTTACAATCTGTAATTTCGAGACGTTTTTCAGACGGCAGGTCTGAATTGATGAAAGAACTTAAATATCAGAAGATAAATAGATATTTTATTCATTAAAAAACAAACAACATTATGAAACCGACACACATAGAACACATCGGTATTGCTGTAAAAAGCATTGAGGAAGCTCTTCCTTTTTATGAAAACGTATTGGGTTTAAAATGCTACGCTATTGAAGAGGTGGCAGACCAAAAGGTAAAGACCGCTTTTTTCCAAGTGGGGCAAACTAAAATCGAATTACTGGAACCGACCAGCCCGGACAGCACGATAGCCAAATTCATCGAGAAGAACGGCGGCGGCATGCACCATCTGGCATTTGCCATGGATGACGTGGCAACCGCACTGAAAGAAGCTGAAGCAGCCGGCTGCCAGTTGATAGACAAAGAGCCCCGCGGCGGAGCAGAGGGATTGCGCATAGGTTTCCTTCATCCGAAATCAACCAATCGGGTATTGACAGAATTCTGCGGTAAAAAATAATTGGAAGATGCAGCACCAAAGATGTAAAAATGAAAAATAGGCTCACGACGGAGTATATTTTCCACTTTTACATCTTTTATTTTTTCATTTTTCCGAATATTCAACTATTCAAAATTTCAAAAATATATTATGGCCACAAATCAAGATAAAGTCAAAGAATTAATTGACTTGCGAGTACAAGCCAAATTAGGCGGAGGCGAGAAGCGCATCGAGTCGCAACACAAAAAAGGAAAATACACGGCTCGGGAAAGAATCGCCATGCTGTTGGACAAAGACAGCTTTGAGGAATTTGACATGTTTGTCACTCACCGTTGTTCCAACTTCGGGATGGAAAAGACCAAGTTTTTGGGCGACGGCGTAGTTACCGGACAGGGCACCATCAACGGGCGCGTGGTATTCGTATTCGCGCAGGATTTCACCGTATTCGGGGGCGCGCTTTCCGAAATGCTTGCACAAAAAATCTGCAAGGTCATGGACAAGGCAATGACCATGGGCGCACCGATTATCGGATTGAACGATTCCGGCGGGGCACGTATCCAGGAAGGCGTGAACTCTCTGGCCGGATATGCAGAGATTTTCGAACGGAATATCCTGGCTTCAGGCGTTGTGCCGCAGATTTCCGCCATTTTCGGACCCTGTGCCGGCGGCGCAGTGTATTCTCCCGCATTGACGGACTTCATCCTCATGACCGACCAGACGTCCTACATGTTCGTGACAGGACCGAAGGTGGTGAAGACCGTGACGGGCGAGGACATTTCAACGGAAGACCTCGGCGGTGCCACCGTGCATTCCACGAAGTCCGGCGTTTCGCATTTCTTGGCTGAGAATGAAGAGGAAGGCATTGCCACCATCCGCGAGCTGTTGTCCTACTTGCCGAACAACAACCTGGAAGAGGCTCCGATGATTGTATGCAACGACCCGATTGACCGTCTGGAGGACAAACTGAACAGCCTGATTCCGGACAACCCGAATTTGCCGTATAACATGATGGAAGTCATCGAGGCAATTGTCGATAACGGGAAGTTCCTGGAAGTACATAAATTGTATGCCCGCAACATCATTGTCGGCTTTGCCCGCATGGGAGGACGCTCCATCGGTATCATCGCCAACCAGCCGAGTTTCTACGCCGGCGTGCTGGATATCGAGGCATCCCGCAAGGCAGCCCGTTTCGTGCGTTTCTGCGACTGTTTCAACATTCCTATCCTGACCCTGGTGGACGTACCGGGATTCTTGCCGGGACGCGTGCAGGAGTATGGCGGTATCATCACCCACGGCGCAAAACTGATGTTCGCTTACGGCGAGGCAACCGTGCCCAAGGTAACCGTCACTTTGCGGAAATCTTACGGCGGCGCGCATGACGTGATGTCCTGCAAGCAATTGCGCGGAGACTTCAACTACGCCTGGCCGACGGCACAGATTGCCGTAATGGGAGCCAAGGGCGCCATTGAAATCCTTTATGGCAAGGAATTGGCAGCCATCACGGATGCCGAGGAGAAGAAGAAATTCATCGCCGAGAAGGAGGAGGAATACAACAACACCTTCGCCAATCCGTACAAGGCAGCTTCTTACGGTTATATCGACGATGTGATTGAACCGCGCAACACGCGTTTCCGCGTTATCCGCGCCTTCCAGTCCTTGCAGACGAAACGTGTCACCAACCCGATGAAAAAACATTCTAATATACCTTTGTAATTATGATAATGTTAGCTATAGATTGGGGATTTGCAGGGTTGCTCACGGCAGTGGGTGTCGGTGTGACTTTCTTGCTGCTGATTGTCCTGATTTGGGTTATCAACCTGCAGTCAGAGCTCATCAACAAGACGTTCAGCTCACGGAAGAAGAATGCCGCCAAGCCTGCCGTCACGACCGACATGCATCCGACCCCGCACGAACAGGCAGCTATCGCCATGGCGATGCACCTGTACTTTGACGCTCACGACGAGGAGCCGCATATCATTACCATCCAAGAGGTAGAGAGACGCTACTCTCCATGGAGTTCCAAGATTTATAATGTAAGAAACGGTGTTATCAAGTAAACAATTGAAAATATGAACAAATTCAATATCACTATCGACGGTAAAGATTACGATGTCACAGTGAATGTCACAGACCACAACAAAGCCCACGTAGAAGTAAACGGGCTTGCATACGATGTGAAGTACGAAAGCAAGAATATTCCTTCTTCGCCCCTAACGCGCAAGGCGAAGGCTCCGGAAGCGCCCCAGGTGAAGGTGAGCGCACCGGCGGAAGCCCCCAGCGCCAGCTCTATCAAAGCCCCGCTGCCGGGCACGATTTCCTCCATCAAGGTGAAAGTCGGACAGGCAGTGAAACGCGGCGACACGCTGATTATCATGGAAGCCATGAAGATGGAGAACAACATCATGACGGGCAAGGACGGCGTGGTGAAAGCGATTCATGTGACGGAAGGCCAGACGGTATCACAGGATGACCCGTTGGTTGACCTGGAATAATTTACTGTAAAATCGTTGAGAATGAAACACATTAAGAAATATTTATTGGGAATTGCCGCCATGGCGGCAATCATGTTGACCCCGTTCGTCGCCGGAGCACAAGAGACGAGCCTCGGGGAAAGCATGGTGAATTTCATGAACGACACAGGGTTTGCCAAACTCGCGGACGGCAATTGGCTGTGCCTCGTGATGATTGGCATTTCGTGCGTCCTGCTCTATCTGGCTATTGTCAAGAAGTTTGAACCGCTGTTGTTGCTCCCGATTGCGTTCGGCATGTTGTTGACCAACCTGCCCGGAGCAGGGATGTACCACCCGGAATTGTTTGAAGGCGGCCACGTGCATTGGGCTGACTTCGCCGATACGAACAACACGGGTATTCTGGATTACATTTACCTGGGTGTGAAATTGGGACTTTATCCTTGTATCATCTTTATCGGTGTGGGCGCGATGACCGATTTCGGTCCGCTATTGGCCAACCCGAAGAGTTTCCTGCTGGGTGCAGCCGCCCAAATCGGTATCTTTGCCACGCTCTTGATTTCGCTGGTTATCGGCTTTGATTTCAAAGAAGCAGCTTCTATCGGTATCATCGGCGGCGCAGACGGACCGACAGCCATTTACCTGACTTCCAAGTTAGCCCCGCACTTGCTGGGTCCGATTGCCGTGGCAGCTTATTCTTACATGGCGTTGGTACCGGTTATCCAGCCGCCTATCATGAAGATGCTGACTACCAAGAAAGAGCGTGAAATCGTGATGACGCAGTTGCGCAAGGTGTCCAAGAAGGAGAAAATCATTTTCCCGATTGTGGTAACAGCCTTCGTATCCCTGTTGTTGCCTTCCGCAGCTTCTTTGATCGGCTGTTTGATGATGGGTAACCTGATGCGCGAATGCGGCGTAGTGGAACGTATCAGCAAGACGGTGCAGAATGAGTTGATGAACATCACCACCATTTTCCTGGGTATCTCCGTCGGTGCAACAGCCACGGCAGACGCATTCCTGAATATGAAGACCTTGTCCATCCTCGTGGTTGGCGTTGTAGCTTTCGGTTTGGGTTCTGCAGGCGGCGTGTTGCTGGCTAAGTTCATGAACCTGTTCCTGAAGAACAAAATCAACCCGCTTATCGGTTCCGCCGGTGTTTCCGCCGTGCCGATGGCAGCCCGTGTATCACAGATTGTGGGCCAGGAAGCCAACCCCGGCAACTTCCTGTTGATGCACGCCATGGGTCCGAATGTGGCAGGCGTAGTCGGCTCTGCAGTGGTAGCCGGCGTATTGCTGTCCTTCCTGGGATAAAATTTCTTCCCTGCTATATAAAAAACGTCCGGAATGGTATCCCGGACGTTTTTTTATGCCCTTACTTTCCCGCATGCAGGCGGTAAAGCGGATAGGCGGCTTGCAGAATCTTGTTTTTCAACAGGGGCGGATAGTCCGGACGGGCTTGCAAAAAAGCCTCCACTTCCCTGTAAGCCGCCTCGCAACGGTGCCCTCCCAACAAGGCTGCCACCCAGTTTTTCGGGAAAAAGATGTCGCCTGTGCGCTGCACCTCTTGCAATTCCTCCAATGCCGGACGGATGTATTTCACGGCATAGCTGTCCCGCAAGGGATGGTTCAGGTAGCGCAACGCCGTTGCCGCCCAAGGCTCTATCCTCCTGTTTTCCGCCTGCAAGAGGGAACGGAAAAGGGAATCACAAGCCAACGTGTCCGGCGAGACAGCACGGGAAATAAAATCAAACTGCCGCAAACGGTCAGGATTGGTTATCCTCCCCCGTTGAGTTGCCAGTATCTCCGCGCTCTTCTCCGGGAAACGCAAAGACAATTCATAAGCCAGGGTGGTATAGTCGCTCTCGTTCAGCAAGTTCTCCGAGGCATTTTTCCAGATATCATAGAAATAGCCTGCCACCTGCCCGGACGCCTGGTTCGCCATCAGCATACGCAACAATTGGATGCGGCAAGAAGCAAGAGGATGGGAGGCTGCCAAACCAAAGAGCTTTTGCTCTGCCACCGCACGGGGCACTTCCTCCAAAGCCTGCAACGGAAGGGGAAAATAAGAAACCAGCGTGGAAGCTATCAGAGGATTTTTCTCTGTCCCGATGCCTTTAAACAAAAAGGTCAACCAATCCGTGTCCGAGAGATTACCTGCCAAATAATTCTCATACAACTGCATCAACAAGGATTGCCGTGCCGTCTCGTCCGGCATTTCCGCCCAATGCTCCAATATCCAAAGCTGGCTACCGGCATCCGGAACAAACAAACCGTATCCGCGTCCATCCACATTGGGAACAGCCCGGCTTATCCGGAAAGGAAAGTCCAGCCGCAACAAGGTGTCGCGCATGTCCACTTCCACCAAGGTATCGCGTTCCCCCAATACTTGCACATTGAAACGCTGCCGCCACAGCAACCCCCGCCCGTAGGGGTCCCGTTGCTTTATTTCCAACTGATTGCCCTTGGCATAAAAATAAATGTGCGGCATGCCCTTTTCATGCACCCACACCCGGCTGAATGCTTCCAAATCCACATCCGCATGCCTGTTCAAGATACGCACCAAATCTTCCCAATCCGCGTTGCCGTAAGCGTAGGTGCGCACATAGTCACGGATGCCTTCCCGGAAATTCTCCCACCCCATCAATTCCACCAACTTTTTCATCATGACAGGCGCCTTGTTATAAATAATCTGCCCGTAAATCAGACCGGCATCGCTCAGGTTCCCCAAATCCTGCTTGATGGCATTCGTCCCCAAGGTACGGTCCTCCGACAAAGAAGCCGCCGTATAGGTACGCAACCAATTCAACTCATGGTTCACCTCCGGGAACATCGGTTCCGAGATACATGCCGCAAAGTAATTGGCAAACACTTCTTTCGTCCAAACATCATCAAACCATTTCATGGTGACATCGTCCCCAAACCACATGTGGGAGGTCTCATGGGCTATCAGTTGAGCCCGCCTTAGAATCTCATCCGGAGTAGGATGCTTCCCCAGGAAAAGTTGCGTATCGTTGTAAAAAGTCGCTCCCGTATGCTCCATGCCGCCATACTGGAAGCCCGGCAAAATCACAATGTCGTATTTGGCAAAAGGATAAGGCACGCCGGTAAACTCCTCCTGCCATTCCAATGACGCCATCACCTGATTGAAAATAATATCCAATTGCGCTACCTTCTCCGGATCGGTTTCCCGGTAATAGGCGGCAATCGTCCTGTCTCCTTTCGTGTATTCCTGCCTTTCAAATTCACCGGCAGCAAAAGCGAAAAGATAAGTGCTTAACGGCTCCGTACGGGCAAAACGGATGGTTTTCCTGTCCACCCTGCCCTGCTCCTCACCGGTCTGATAGGTATTCGACACAGCCTTCCAGCTTGCCGGCACTTCCAAGGAAAGGGCAAATTGCGCCTTCAAATCGGGTTGCTCGAAACAGGGGAACACCGTCCGTGCCCTGTCCGGCACTAAAAGCGTGTAGAGGAACTCTTCGTTACGGTTCAGCGATTGGTCTCCAGCCGTGAAACGGACTGTCACCGTGTTTTCCCCTGCCACCACTTCCCCGGCAGGCACAATGATATGCTCGTTGCGGAACACATAGCCGGACGGCTTGCCATTTACTGCTACAGCACTTATCTTATCCGCCGGCTCGCGAAAATCCAGAATAATCTCTTCCGGCTTGTCCAACCGGAAAGAAAGGGTCACTTCCCCTGTCACAGGCTGCGCCTTTTCCTGCGGTATGGAAAAGAACAAATCATATTTCAAGTCCCGGATGATTTGTTTCCGGGCAATTGCCAACTCTTGCGAAACACCGCTTTCATACAAAGCCGGGCGTTGCCCGGAAGAATGACAGGATGCCAGCACAACTGCCGCTCCTATCCATAATATCCACTTTTTCATTCCTATTCCTATATAAAAATCTGCCGGAACGCATTCATCCCGGCAGGTTTAAATTCACATTCTTTTTAACAAACCACTCTTTATTTTTCTGCCCACAGCACCATCAGGTTCAAAATGGTGTGCATGGCCTTTTCCATGGTATTCAAAGAACAATATTCATATTTCCCGTGGAAATTCATGCCCCCCGTAAACAAATTGGGACAAGGCAAGCCCATGTATGACAAACGCGCCCCGTCCGTCCCGCCGCGAATCGGGCGGACAATCGGGGTTACCCCCGCATCGGTCATTGCCTTGAACGCCTTGTCTATCACTTCCGGGTAAGGCTCCACCATCTCACGCATGTTGTAATACTGGTCTTTCAGAGTCAATTTCACCACGCCTGCCCCGTATTTCTCATTCAACAAATCCACGACAGCCTGCATGTATTTCTTCTTCTCTTCAAACTTCTCGCGGGAATGGTCACGGATGATGTACTCACTCGAAGCCTGTTCCACTTCCCCGCGGATGGAAATCAAATGGTAAAAACCCTCATAACCATCCGTATGCTCCGGACGCTGCCAGACGGGCAACAAGCCATTCAACTCTGCCACGATGTTCAAGGCATTAATCATCTTGTCCTTGGCATATCCCGGATGGATATTCTGCCCCTGCACCTCCACTTTCGCACTGGCTGCATTGAAATTCTCATATTCCAACTCCCCTTCAAAACCTCCGTCCACCGTATAGGCAAACTTAGCCCCGAATTTCTTGACATCAAAGAAATCCACGCCACGCCCCACTTCTTCGTCCGGCGTGAATCCCAAGCGGATTTTACCATGTTTCAACTCCGGATGCTGCATGACATATTCCGCCGCTGTCATAATTTCCGCCACGCCGGCCTTGTCATCCGCCCCCAAAAGGGTAGTCCCATCCGTAGTAATCAACGTATGCCCCTTGAAAAAAGACAATTCAGGGAAATCAGCCACCCGCATGGTCAACTGTTCATTCAAACGGATATCCTTGCCGTCATAATTTTCTATCACTTGGGGCTTGATATTTGCCCCACCCATGTCCGGGCTGGTATCCACATGGGATATAAAGCCAATGACCGGGCGGTCCTCACATCCCGGTGTGGCAGGAATCGTGCCCATGGCATACCCGTTGGCATCCACCTCCACCTCTGTCAAGCCCATCGCTTCCATTTCCTCTGCCAGGTGGTGCAACAAAATCAATTGCTTTGCAGTCGAGGGATAAGTTTCACTTTCCGGGTCGCTCTGCGTGTCAAAACTGACATATTTCAAAAAACGCTCTTTTAACTCCATGTTATTTAGTTTTACAAGTTCTTTCATTCTTTAGCCCGCTTGGCATCCCATATAAAATAAACAATAATCGCCACGTACATCACCACTGCCAGCCATTCCGCTCCACTCCAGGCATTGTACCAGTCCGCCCCCGCATATTTCAATACGGCACTCACCACTCCCATCAAAGCCCCGCCGGCAATAAAGCCGGAAGCTATCAATGTGCCCCGTTCCTTGCGCATCTTGTTCACCTTCTCGTCTTTGCTACGGGTGGAAACGAACCAGCTCACCAAGCCGCCAATCAACAAAGGAGTGTTCAATTCCAACGGGATAAACATACCCAAGGCAAATGCCAGAGCCGGTACCCCAATCATGGTCAATATCAACGCCAAGGCTGCCCCTGCAAAATAAAGCATCCAAGGGGTGCTTCCCCCCTCCATCAAAGGCTTAATCACGGCAGCCATGGCATTCGCCTGCGGTGCCACCAAAGCATTTTCTCCAACAAAACCGTATGTCTGGTTCAATATCATCATCACGCCAGCCACCGTCGCCGCTGATACAAAAGTCCCCAGGAATTTCCAACGCTCCTGCTTCACAGGCGTCGTACCCAGCCAATAACCGATTTTCAAATCCGTGATGAAACCGCCAGCCATGGACAAGGCCGTACAAACCACCCCGCCGATAATCATCGCCGCCATCATGCCGCTTGTTCCGCTTAATCCCGCACTGACCAATACCAAGGACGCCAAAATCAACGTCATCAACGTCATCCCTGACACCGGGTTAGTCCCCACAATCGCAATCGCATTCGCCGCCACGGTCGTAAACAAGAAAGAAATGATAAATACAATCAGAATGGCTACGCAAGTCTGGAAAAGATTGTTCAATACGCCAAACTGGAAGAAAATGAAGGTCGTTATCAATACGGCAAGCAAACCGGTCATGATGAACTTCATGGAAAGGTCGCGCTGCGTGCGCTCCGTCGCCTCCTTTGTCCCTTTCTTACCCCCCAATTCCTTCACTGCCAACCCGACAGCCTGCCGGATAATGCCGGATGACCGCACAATACCTATAATCCCTGCCATGGCAATACCGCCAATACCGATATGGCGGGCATAATTCGTAAAAATCTCCTCTGCCGACATGGCACCCAATACCTTCGTAACCCCTTCCCCAACGGCAATGGTCTGCCCGTCGGCAAAATAACTCAAGAAAGGAATCAGCACAAACCATACCGTAAAAGAGCCGGCACAAATAATCGCCGCATACTTCAAACCAATAATGTAGCCCAAGCCCAACACTGCCGCCCCCGTATTCACTTTAAACACCAATTTGAATTTATCCGCCAACACTTCTCCCCATCCCATCAAACGAGTCGATATGCTCTCACTCCACCAACCGAAAGTACTCACGAAAAAGTCATACAAACCTCCAACCAGACCGCTCACCGCCAACAATTTTGCCTGATTGCCCTTTTTCTCGCCTGACACCAGCACCTCCGTCGTAGCAGTCGCCTCCGGGAAAGGATATTTGCCATGCATATCCTTTACAAAATACTTCCGGAAAGGTATCAACATCAAAATGCCCAACAGACCGCCAAACAAGGAAGACAGGAAAATCTGATAGAACTGCGCGTCCAAGCCCAAAATATACAACGCCGGCAAAGTAAAAATCGCTCCAGCCACAATCACACCGGAACTCGCCCCAATGGACTGGATAATGACATTCTGCCCCAGCATGTTATCTTTCTTCAAGATATTTCCCATACCCACTGCGATAATCGCAATCGGTATCGCTGCTTCGAATACCTGCCCGACTTTCAAACCCAAATAAGCCGCTGCGGCAGAAAAAATAATCGCCATAATAATACCGAAGGTCACGGAATAAACCGTCACTTCTTTCGGCTTGCTACCCGCCGGCATCACAGGCTTATACTCCTCCCCCGGCTTTAATTCCCGATACGCATTATCGGGCAAAGAATTTAATTGCTTCTCTTCTTGTCCCATAAGTTCGTTTTTAATAACAAGTTTATTTTAATGCTCCCAAAAGTAGCAAATATTTCTTTTTTTGTCTGCCTAAAAGAGCAAAATTCTCAATGAAACTCTGTATTTTTGCCTCAATAAATACAAAGCCTCAAAATTATGATTCGTTTAAACGTATTTGTCAAAATCAAACCAGAAGAACGGGAAGAAATCATTGCCACCGCCAATGCGCTGGTTGAAAAATCTTTGCAAGAAAAAGGATGCATCGCTTACGGGTGCTTCGCCAATACCACAGACCCCACCGTCTTCTTGATATGTGAAACCTGGGCTGATGAAAACGCCCTTGCCGCCCACAAACAGACTCCTCATTACATCGAATTGGCAGGCAAGCTCCACCGCATGACCGAAATGAAAGCCGAAAAGTTCACCTTTTAGCACACCAGGCCATGGTACCGCAAGACATTCTCCCGTCTCACTACGAAACGGGCAAGAATGTTGTCATGTTAAAACGAAGAACCACAGTTGCAGTATAGACACAACAAACCCGCCCCCGAAGGGGCAAACACTCGTCTCCCGGTAACCAAACCGTTTTTATTTAATTTCCTGCAAACTCCCGCAAACCTTCAGCAGCCCGCTCCAATTCCTCCTGAGGAACACCCTCCTCCTCCAACTGCCCCAACATCTCCTCCGCCTTTGACAGGCATTCCCCATCCTCCACGTAATAATAACAATACGCCAGCAACTTCACACTCTCCACCACTACAGGCAACCGCTCCAGCCCCTCGCCCACCACGTCTAATACCCGCTGCAACATCCCCTCATCCCGCGTCACCTCGTAAGCATCTAACAACACCAATAACGTACCAGGCTCCTCCACCCGCATTCCCTGCTCCACCTCCCCACACCACTTCCCCACCTCCCGGCTTATCGCATCCAAACGCACTCGACTCTCCACCTCCCGGCTACACGACCAATAAAGCCTGCACAAAGACATTATCTTACTATTTATCAAAGCATCCATATACAAAAACTGATTTACTGCCGCCCCAACGGCATTATATAAAAGACATCTTAAGGAAAAGCCACATCCGGTTGAAAGTCACGCACCGAACGGTTCCCGGTTCCTCCC
>DXFT01000019.1 GCA_019114285.1 Candidatus Odoribacter faecigallinarum | reverse complement strand
CGGGTACGGCGCGTGCTTTCAACACGTGCCGTTTTATTATTATTAATAAATTACTACAGTGTTGTCTTTCAAATTCAATTGTACCTCCGTGGTTTCACTAATGAGTGACAAGATGTAAGGTAGTTGTTCATATTTAGGGAATCGCCCGGAAAATCTAATGTTTTTCAATTCTTCGGACATGAAAATGAAATTTGTATTGTACCAACGTGCAAGTTTCTGTGTGACTTCTTCCAATGGGGTCCCGTCAAAAACCAAAATGCCGGTAGTCCAGGCTGTGTAAGGCTCAATATTTACAGTGTGTATGTTGATTTTGTGACTGTTCAGATTGTAAGTGAATTGCTGGTTGGGGAACAGTTTGTTTTTTCCTGCTTCAGAATAAACGTTTACTCTGCCTTGTACTAAAGTCACTTCATTGGAGGTTTCATCCTTATAGGCAGAGACATTGAAACTGGTTCCCAACACCTCCACTTGGATGGTCGGTGTTTTCACGGTAAAAGGGCGTTCCTTGTCCGGGGTCACGTCAAAATAACCTTCCCCTTCCAAGGTGACTTCCCGCGAAGCTCCTGTAAATGCAGTGGGGTAAGTTAACCGCGACTCGGCATTTAAAATAACCATGGTGCTGTCTGCCAGACGAATGCGGTACTCGCAGCCACGGGGAACGATTAATGTATTGTAGGTGACTTGGTCTCCTGAATACATTCCCGATGTTGTATAGCTTAATAATGCGCTGTCGTTTTGGATGAGGGTGCCTTGTTCGTTAAGAAATTTGCCGGTATGGTTGGCGATGGCAATTTTTTCACCTGAGGACAACACAAGTTGTACCTGGTTTTGGGTGGTGTCAGGGATGTTTGCTGTGAGGGTTGGTGCTTCCCTTTTATGCAGGAAAAATAGAGACGCGCCGATGAACAGGGCAAAAGATGCTGCCATGCTCCAGCGGAAAATGATGCGTTGTCTTTTCTTACGGACCTTTGTGAGTATGCTGTTCCATGCTTTTGCCATGTCGATTTTTGCCCACTTGTTGCTGTATTTGCCGTATTGCCAGGTGCGTGCTGTCTGTTCAAAGAGTTTTTTGGCATCTTTGTTTCGGGCAAACAGATTCTTTAACTCGTGGCATTCCGCATCTGTCGCAGTGCCTTCTAAATAGCGAAGAATCAAATCTTCTATGTTTTCAAATGGATTCATACCAATGATTCTTATGTGATTTCATTGGTAAGACTAAATAAAAATCAAAACGGGTGATTGGGGAAGGGATTTTTTTTGTAGAAAAAATAAAATAATAGATAAAGATCGTCTTTCAGGTCTTCTCTGAGGAATTTTATGCCCTTCTTTAACAGGGTTTTGACAGTGTTGATGGATATATTTAATTTATTGGCTGTTTCTTGATATTTCATGTCCTGCATCAAGATGCAGTCAACAATGGTTGCCGTCTGGGGTGGCAATTTGGCTATCGATTCGTTGACCCTTTCCACAATTTCACTGTTCATGGCTTCGGCACAAGTCATGGGAATGTCAATATCTGTCAGTTGGACTTTTTTTATCTGTGCCGTTTTTGAATGCAAATGGCTATAACAAAAATTCTTGATGGATATGAACAGATAGGAACGGAGGGCGTCAGGCTTGACATTTTCTAAATAATCCTCTTCCCATAAGCGGATAAAGAAATCTTGCACAATATCCTCCGCTTGTGACAATGAACCGGTATATTCATGGGCGTATAAGACCATTTTGCGGTAGTAGGCTTCGAAAAGCAGGCGCAAACCTTGGGCTTTGTTCTCCTTGAATAACCGTAATATTTCATTGTCCGTTGCCATGGGTCCTTGTTGCTGTGTTGTTATTTCTTTCGCATAAAGATTTGCATGGGGACGCCCTTGAAGTCCCAGTTCTCCCGTATCTTGTTTTCCAGGAAACGTTTATAAGGTTCCCTGACATATTGGGGCAGGTTGCAATAGAAGGCAAAGGACGGGGCATGCGTCGGCAACTGCGCCACGTATTTTATTTTTACGAATTTGCCTTTCGTGGCGGGAGGTGGGTAATTTTCAATGGCTTCGAGCATGACTTTGTTCAACTCCGATGTCTTTATCTTTTGCTGGCGGTTTTCATATACGCGCAAGGCGGTTTCCAGGGCTTTCAGCAATCGTTGCTTGGTAAGCGCGGAGGCAAAAATGATATCCACGTCGCGGAAAGGGGAAATTTTCTCCCGTATGTCATTCTCATACTGTAGCAGAGTCTTGTTGTCCTTTTCAATGAGGTCCCATTTGTTTACGACAATGACAACTCCCTTCTGGTTGCGCTCAATCAGGTGGAAAATGTTCAAATCCTGGGCTTCCATCCCCCGCGTGGCATCCAGCAACAGCAGGCATACGTCCGAATCTTCGATGGCGCGGATGGAACGCATGACGGAATAGAACTCCACATCCTCGTTCACTTTGGCTTTTTTGCGTACCCCTGCCGTGTCCACCAGCACGAAGTCATAGCCGAATTGCGTGTAGCGCGTATTCAGTGTATCGCGGGTAGTGCCGGCAATGTCAGTCACGATGTTGCGTTCCTGTCCCAAAAGGGCGTTGATGGTGGATGACTTGCCGACGTTGGGTCTGCCGACAATCGTAATCCGGGGCAGATGGTCTGTGTCTTCCACGGTGCTTTCTTGGAAGTGGCTGACAACTTTGTCCAACAAATCCCCTGTTCCCGAGCCGCTCATGGAAGAAATGCAGAAAAGTTCCTCCCCGATACCCAGGCGGTAGAATTCCTGCGCGTCGTACAACTGTTCCGAGTTGTCCACCTTGTTGGCGACTACATAGACCGGCTTATTGATGTTCCTGAGCAGGCGGGCAAAGTTCTGGTCAAGGTCTGTGATGCCCGTTTCCGTATCCACCATAAAGAGGATGACGTCTGCCTCGTCAATGGCGAGCAATACCTGTTTGTTGATTTCTTCCTCGAAAATGTCTTCGCTGTTGCACACATATCCCCCGGTGTCTATGACTGAAAATTCCTTGCCATTCCATTCCGATTTCCCGTAATTCCGGTCGCGGGTCACGCCGCTTTCCTCATTGACAATAGCCCTCCTTTTACCGATAAGCCGGTTGAAAAGCGTTGATTTCCCTACATTGGGTCTCCCTACGATTGCTACAATATTGCTCATGCTTACTCCTTATTTGTTCGCGTATCCGAAATTTTTCAACTCATTTTCTTTGTTGCGCCAGTCCTTCAGGACTTTTACATACAGGTTCAGGAATACTTTCTTCCCGAAAAATGCCTCAATGTCCGCCCTCGCCTCTGTGCCAACCTTTTTCAATGCTTCCCCGCCTTTCCCGATGAGGATGCCCTTTTGCGAAGAGCGTTCCACATAAATCACCGCCATGATGTTGATGCGTTTCTCTTCCTCCTTGAACTCTTCCACCTCCACTTCCACGGAATAGGGGACTTCCTTCTCGTAATTTTTCAGGATTTTCTCGCGGATAATCTCATTCACGAAAAAGCGTGCCGGCATGTCCGTCAGGTCTTCCTTGGGGAAATAAGCCTCGCCTTCGGGCAATAATTCCACAATCCGCCGGAACAGGTTATCAACATTAAAATTCTCCGTCGCCGAAAGCGGAAAGATTTCAGCCCGTGGAATCAGCTGGTGCCAGGTCTCATACAATGCCTCCAGCCGTTTCTGGTCTGTGAGGTCAATCTTGTTCAGCACCAATAGCACGGGAGCGTCCGTCTTGTTCACCTTTTCGATGAAATCTGAGTTTTTCTCTATTTTTTCCACCACGTCCGTTACATACAGGATAATATCCGCATCCACCAATGCCGACTTGGAAAACTCGAGCATGTATTCCTGCATCTTATAACTCGGCTTCACCACGCCCGGCGTGTCCGAGAACACAATCTGGTAATCCGCCGTGTTGACAATCCCCTTGATGCGGTGGCGCGTTGTCTGCGACTTTGACGTGATAATCGAAATCTTCTCCCCAACCAGGCGGTTCATCAGCGTTGATTTCCCTACATTGGGATTCCCTACGATATTGACAAATCCTGCTTTATGCATAACTTTATTTTTTCTTGCCGCAAAGATAACGCTTTTTGCTGAAATATGCTTACATTTGCCCTTGCTAACATTGGTATAAATCGAAATGATTATAGGTTCGTTAGAAAATACTGCAAGGGCTGAAAAGCTCCACCCGCGCTTCAAGGAAGTGTTCGATTACCTCAAATCGCATGACTTGGCGGGTGTGCCTGCCGGAAAAATCGCGCTCGGCGGGGTGGAGGCTTGGATTGCTGTCAGCGAAATCCCGGGAAAGGAAAAAGGTGAGGCCCGGCTCGAAACCCATGACAAATATATTGATATCCAGTTGCCGGTCTACGGATGTGAGACATTCGGTTGGCAGGCAAGAGAACGTTTGCAAGAGCCTGGCAGCTATGACCCTGCGAACGACATCACGTTTTACGGCGATGCGCCTGCTTTTTATTTCCCTTTGGAGAAGGGCAGGTTTGCCATCTTCTTCCCGGAAGACGGGCATGCCCCCTGCATAGGTACAGGAATAATTAAAAAGTTGGTTGTAAAGGTGAAACTATAAGCAATGAATCAAGGAAAAATAAATCGTTAAATAACTAAAAATTGAAACAATGAAAAAAGTATTCTTATTGGCTGTGGCACTATTAGCATTCTGCGCAGCAAAAGCACAACCCGCCGTGGGAGACTTCACTTGGGGTGCCAAAGTCGGCTTCAATGCCACCAACATTTCCAATTTTGATGCAAAGAATAAGATGAGCATCCATGTTGGTGCGTTTGCCGAAAAACGGTACAGCGACCTGTTGGGGGCTTCCGCCGAACTGATTTATTCCCGCCAAGGCGCACGTGACAAGGACGGAGACTGGAAATATAAATTGCGTGTAAATTATTTGAATATTCCCATTTTGGCGAAATTCTTTGTATGGGAAGGCTTGAGCGTGGACGTGGGACCGCAATTCGGCTTTGCCTTGAATGCAAAAGAGAAAGTGAAACAAAACGGAAATTCTGGAAAGCATAAGAACACTTATGTGAATACCTTTGATTTAAGTTTGCCTATCGGTGTGACTTACCGCATGGAAGATATTGTGGTTTCGCTCCATTATAATATAGGTCTTACGAATGCTTTCGATAAAGATTATGCAGGTGGAAACAACAAGAACCACGTGCTTCA
>DXFT01000129.1 GCA_019114285.1 Candidatus Odoribacter faecigallinarum | reverse complement strand
TAAACACAATGTCTTTTTTATTACCTGTTTTTTTACAACCAAGGGCAAAAAAACATCAAACCTGCTTCCTTTGCCTTCTTCACTTTCCACTTTTATCCTCCCTCCATGCGCCTCCACAATCGTCTTTACATACGACAACCCCAAGCCAAATCCCTTCACATTATGCAAATTACCTGTGGAAACTCTATAAAACCTTTCAAATATCAGTTTCTGTTCTTTTGCAGCAATTCCTATGCCATTATCTATCACACTGACAACAATTTCATCATCATGATTTTTGGTATAAATACTAATTTCCGGTATTTTCTCACAATATTTAATCGCATTATCCAACAAATTGGATATTACATTTGTAATATGCACCTCATCCGCATAAATTTCATCACATTCCGCTTCCGGATAACAAAACAATTTTCCGCCTCTATCCTCTACTCGCAAAGAGAACTTCGATGCCAGACTTTCCACAATTTCATTCAAATTCACCTTTTTCAATTTCAATTTCATGCGGGTCTCTGTAAATAAAGCTGTTTGCAACACCTTTTCGACCTGAAATGTCAAGCGCTTGCTTTCATCCCGAATAATTCCGGCTATATGGTCAATCGTCTCTCTGGAGTTATTTACAGCACCATCCTTCAACATCTCAGCAGCTAAAGAGATTGTTGCAATCGGTGTCTTGAATTCATGGGTCATGTTATTGATAAAATCATTCTTTATCGCCGATAACTTCTTCTGCTTTACAATCTCCATCATACAAAGTGCAGAACAAAGAATCAGCAAAAAAGTAATAAACAAACTTGGCAACAACAGAAAAATGGATGAAAGTAAATCATGGGATACTTCCGGAAATATTAAAAACAACACAATATCCGTACTCCATCTCTTCCCTCCTAAATCACAAGAATAAGCATATTCCGATTGCGTATCAAAAAAATTAGGAGAAGTCAACACGACTTGCCCGTTATCCTTTACTGCATATTCAAAGGCAGCCTCCACGCCATTTGACTTCAAACATGTGCCTATCAATTGTTTCAAATCAAGCGTTTTTAATAATTCGTCCCAATTCCTCGCCTGACGTTCTTCCCCCTTGTTTACTACCACCAAATCATAATCCTTGCCTAAACGCTCTTTCAATGCCTGCCGGGACTTCTCTATTGAACTTAACAAACCTCCATCCTGCCCCTGCTGCCCAAAAACATTCCCTACGGAAAACTCATTCTCTCCATAGCCCAAAGGAGAATCAGCATAATCAATGATAATATTCATATTGTCTATTGAAGCCCCTTGAGGCACCCCCAAACTAATAGGCATGCTATGCACTAATTTATCCCCCACCTCCCGCAAACTTTCATGCCTTACTGTATTACTGTATTTTTGCCCCCGCTCATCAATATAGGAAACAACCTGATCCATAGACTTATTCACCAAATAATCAAACTCAGCTCTCCGTTGCTGAAAAGCCGTCTGAAAATATTTGGCTTGCATAAAAATCAAGCCCAATAGAGCAGCGCCCATAACAACGCCCAATACGATAATTTGCTTTTTTCTCATACTCACAAATTTAACGCTTCTTTTCCGGTTTACGCCTTGTTTAAGAATATTTAACTTAAAACATTTACACAAACCTACCTTCCTCCTCTCAAAACAAAGTCATCTGTTCGCCTTCCACACGAGATGCACTTTTACCTAAATGCTTAAATGCCAAGTCAGTGACTTCTCTTCCCCGAGGCGTTCGCTTCAAAAAACCTTCCTTTATCAAAAAAGGCTCATAAACTTCTTCCAACGTACCGGCATCCTCTCCCACTGCAGTGGCTATCGTTGTCAAACCCACCGGACCACCTTTAAATTTTTCTATAATAGTCAGCAATATCTTATTATCCATCTCGTCCAATCCATAACGGTCAATATTCAACGCCTCCAAAGCATACCGCGCTATCTCATGGTCTATACATCCGTTTCCTTTCACCATCGCAAAGTCCCGAACCCGGCGCAACAAAGCATTCGCAATACGCGGGGTTCCCCGGCTCCGGGAGGCTATCTCCTCTGCAGCACGGCTTGTTATTTTCGTCTTCAAAATAGCGGCAGAACGATTAATTATTCCTGTCAAAATCCCTGCATCATAATACTCCAAATGACAATTAATGCCAAAACGAGCCCGAAGCGGCGCTGTCAGCAAACCACTCCGAGTTGTCGCTCCTATCAATGTAAACGGATTTATCTGTATCTGGACAGAACGCGCTGCAGGTCCCTTGTCTATCATAATGTCGATTCGGTAATCCTCCATTGCCGAATACAAATACTCCTCCACCACCGGACTTAAACGATGAATTTCATCTATAAACAATACATCATTCTCCTCCAAATTAGTCAAGAGCCCTGCCAAATCTCCCGGTTTATCCAATACCGGACTCGAAGTTGTCTTTATACCTACACCCAATTCATTTGCTATAATCGCTGACAAAGTAGTCTTCCCTAATCCCGGAGGTCCATGCAAAATCACATGATCCAACGCTTCACCTCTCATTTTGGCAGCCTTCACAAATATCTCCAAATTCTCCACTATTTTCCGCTGCCCCTGAAAATCTCCAAAATTCAAAGGACGCAATGCCCGTTCAAATTCCCTGTCTGCCTCTTTTAACGTATTATCCCTAATATCAAAATCATTCATAACATTCTCAAATTTGACAAAAAATCAATCCCGTCCCAATAATTTCACCACATCCGCCTCTATCTTACAAATCGGCACATAACTCCCATACTTCAAATTCTGGCGCAATAAATAATCCACACTGTACCTCCCCCGGTAAACCTCCCGGAGTCGTTCCCTGGAAACAACCTGCCCCCGTTTCGCTTGCCGGAGCATCGCTTTGCACACTTCCTTGCACAAAAGACTCACCAAGTCATACAAATTATGCCCCCGGATATATAAATATACCGTATCGGGAGTCACTCCCAATTCCCGGTAATGCGCTTTTACCTCTTCCAAATTCACTTCCGGGAAACGCCGGGCAAAACTGTTCGTCTTCCGTGTTACCCGCTCCCGCAACCCCTCCAAAGCACGTTCCCCATTCCGATAAATCAACGGATTGTTCTTTGAATTAGGCAATCCGATATATTTATCAAACTCTGCTTGGCTAAAAACCGATGGCAAAGTACGTTGAAAATACAAATGCCACATAAACAGTTCATAAAGGATATTCGAATACTTGCGGAAGAAAAACAAAAAATCAAATATCCGGTTCTTCATCTTCGTTGCACGGGCACACACATCATCCAAACCGGCAGAAAAACAATGGTGGTTTTCAAAAGAATAAGTATATGTCTGCAAAACATAATGCTTCACATCCATCTTTCGCTCACCCAAAAGATAACGGTAATCACTATCAATGCAAATAAAAAATCCCGGACTCAAAAAATCAAAAAACTTCAAACATTGGGTCACGCCATACGTTTCCCGCCCATGCTCATTCCGGGAACCTGCAATAAAATGGAAACGGTCATTCGGCCGAAAATGTTTTAACACCGTGCTCCAAAAACCAATATCATCCTTATTCTCCACATGTATGGCAGCCCGGCAACGGAACATTTTTGCATCCATCGCAAAACGGCGAGCCATTGCTCCATAATATGACTGCCGTTCAAAATAAGTCTCGTTATCTCTCCTGCCAAACATATCGTTCTATTTATAATCCATCAATCCTGCCATCCGCCTTGAGGGCGAATTAAGTCCTCTACAAACACCAATTTATCTTCCCAGCCATCACCGAACAAACTCGGGGAATGCGTCGAAGTTATGATCTGGCAATTGGGATTCAACCGTCGGATTTCTTCAAACAACTTGTATTGCCATTCGATATGCAACGAGATTTCCGGCTCATCCATCAATAAAATATACGGACGCTCCTCCATCAAAAACACCCGCATCAAAATCAGCAACAACTGCTTTTCTCCTGAAGACAACTTATATAACGGAATCTCCTCCTCCCCGTCCATAAACACCAAATGATTCGTGTGGGGATCTATCTTTATTGTCTTGGCAGTCTTGGCAAACAAACGGTCCACTGTCGCAAATAGCATCTGTATTCGTTCATTAATATGATTCGCCTCCTCGGGGAAATTGGTGGCTTTCAAGCGATAATCCGAAAAAGACGGACTGT
>DXFT01000128.1 GCA_019114285.1 Candidatus Odoribacter faecigallinarum | reverse complement strand
GGATTTAAGTTTATGGCTTTACAACAAATATCTTCCGGAATCATTGGGTGATATAGACTACACGGTAAATCCAATGACAGATAATGTGCAAAGTTTGAGTTGGTTGCGTGACGGCAATGAAGCAATGATTGAATATACGTTCAATCTGGAGTAAATGAAAAAAGATGACAGATAAGGGAGGAGGCATTGTCTCCTCCTGCATTACTGAAAGGAAATGAAAAGGTTATTTTATTTGCTGGTATTGGTCATTTGTGCTGCTTGTGCTTCGAAAGCGCCGACTGACACACAATTACAGGATTTGTGTCGGAACGTCGGTTTTGCTGTGGCAGGAGTGGAGGATGAAGCGCAGAAAAAAGCGACCTTCTTGGAAATGATGCAAAAAGGGAGTAAAGAATTTGATATTTATAAAATCACCCCGCAACAGATTGATTTGATGTTCAACGATGGTGGTTTGGCGTTGGATGGCATGTTGAGGGAATGGTTTGTGCCTGTATTGGAAAAGAAGTCCCAAAGCCGGGGCGAAGAGGGGCTGTTGTTTACTTTCTACCGTTGGAAGTATTTGCCTGACACTTATGGGCATGAAGAGGTGTATTGGAATGCTTACAAGGCGCTGTTGTTTCATCCGGATTTTCGGGAGTGGTTTGCAAAACACGAAGATTATGCAAAAGACATCATCATTGGTGCTGCCCGGGTTGGCGGGGACCAATGGGTGGATTTGGGAGTTTTTGACGGGATTACCGGTCTGTTGAAGAATCCCTTGCCTGCAAGTGCCGTGTTTTCCTCCATGGACGTTTTTAATACGGCTTTTGTGAGTAAAAAATTGTCTGCGGAGCAGAAGAATGAAATCCGGGAGTTGGTGTTGGGGCAGTATGAGGCTTTATTGGGGACGGAACGTTATGCCACGGGGAGAAGACGGGAAAAGGTGGACGAAGGCATCCGCTATCTGGAAAGTCCCTACGCGACGGGGACTTTGGTAGGAAATACAGCTCCGGAATTGGATTTTATATGGATCAGTGGGGGAAAAGAGAAGAGTTTGGCAGATTTTCAGGGCAAAGTGGTGGTCTTGGATTTCTGGGCAACGAAATGCGGTCCGTGCATAGAGACCTTTCCCCACATGCGTGAATTGCGTGAACATTATGCCGCGTATCCGGTAGAGATTGTCGGTGTGACTTCCATCATGGGCTACCATGTCGATTCGAAGAACGGGAAGTTTATTTCTACCGATGGCAAACCGGAATATGAAATGGACTTAATGAAAGGCTTTATGAAGGATATGGGCATGACGTGGCGGGTTGCCTTTTCCCGGCAATGGGTGATGAATCCGGATTACGGGGTATTGGGAATCCCTCATTTGACGGTTCTTGATGCTGATGGTAAAGTCAGATATAACGGTATTGAATTGTCCGACTTGCCTGCCTGTATTGACCGGCTTTTGAAAGAAAAGGGAATGCCTGTACCGGGAAAAACCATAGATTGGGAATTAAAATGAATAAACGATAATATGGATAGCTATGAAAAGAGTAATTTTGAATTTACTGATTTTGTTTACGCTGGCGGCTTGCCAAGTGCGTAAAGAGGCTTCGGTGGAAGTTGTTGTAAAGGATTCCAAGATGGAGCCTGTGGAATTTTATTTATCTGCCATGGACACCGTTTTGCAGATGGATGCCAATGGAAAAGGAACGGTAACCTTGCCGGTCTCCGAACCACAATACGGGACAGTAAAATACAAATGGAAAGTAGCACAGGTTTATTTTGAGCCGGGAAAAGACTTTACCATGGTATGGGACATGTTGCCTTCCGAACTTGCCGTTCGTTTTGAAGGGGAGAATGCGGATAAGAACAATTTCATCAATGGGAAAGAGTTGGATACTCCTCGCATGGGAGATTTTGGATTACAGGAAGGTGAACTCTTGGACAAATTGGAAGAATATCTGGCAGACAATCAGAAAATATTGGAGAGCAAGGGATTTCCAAGGGATTTTACGGAAAAGGAAAAATATCGTCTGACCTATGATGTGTACGGTATATTGTGGCAATACGCCCTTGGGGATAAAGCGACTGATGCTTCATTCGACAAAATCAAATCCTTGATAAAGGAAGAGGACTGGTTGTTGCAATTAAACAGTTATACCAATTACATCCAAGGGGCAGTGGAATGTTTAGCGTTGCACGGAGCTGATTGGCAGAACATGCCGGCAAAGGACATGGCTTTGGCTGAGTTGGACTATGTCGTTAAAAATATTACCAATCCTAAGATAAAGGAATATTTGGTCGGTTCGTTTGCCATTGGGTACATAGGAAAAGAAGGAGTGGCTGACGCAGATGACATAAAAGCAATTTTTGAAAAGCATGTGACAGATCCTATCCTCAAGGCTGCCTTTGATAAAGTGTATGAGGAAGGGCAGGCTCTTGCCAAAGGCATGAAATCTCCGGAATTCAATTATCCGGATATAAACGGAAAAATGGTTAGCTTGGCTGACTTCAAAGGGAACTTGGTATATATTGACGTTTGGGCAACTTGGTGTGGCCCTTGTAAGGAAGAATTACCTCATTTGGAACGCTTGCAGAAAATTTTTGAGCCGACAAAAATAGTTTTTGTCAGTATCTCTATTGACAAAGACAAGGCTGCTTGGGAGCAGGCTGTAAAGTCCGGAAATATGGGAGGAGTGCAATTGTGGGCAGGAACGGATACAGCATTTACGGATGCTTACAAAATAGAAGGGATACCCCGTTTCATTTTAGTGGATGCGGAGGGGAATATTCTGGAAGCAAATATGAGCCGTCCTTCCGAAGAGAACACAGTGGCTTATCTGGGCATGTATGCCGAACCTAAATAAACTGTGAAATGATAAATCTTTCTTCGTGGGAAGAGGGGCTGTTTGCATGCAGCTCCTCTTTTCTGTATCTATAAATACGGTTATTTAAGAATGGGTTTGAACGGATTTGTTATTTATTGGTGCCTATCCAAGTCCATTGGTGCCAGAGGTATTCTAGGGGACCTTGCTTGTGTTTGCTGAGCCACCATTTGCAGAACTGCACCTGCAGCAGGAAGGTGAATATGCCGATGAGCAGGCTCACGGTGTAGCCGCAGTAGGGGGC
>DXFT01000127.1 GCA_019114285.1 Candidatus Odoribacter faecigallinarum | reverse complement strand
GTAGGGAAAAAAATGTCCGTATGCCAGGACGAACCGCTCCGCCTTGCTTTGGAGGATTACATAGTGGAGCAGCAGGAGTCGTTGGATTTGGTTTCCGGCGTGCTTTTGCCGGAGGAGGCGGAATCTGATTTCCCCTTCCGTTTCGTGGGGGAGCGGACTGAATTTGTGCGTTTTGTTCGTGCGTTGTTCATTACGGACCGGATTGTCCCGGTGGGCGGTGCGAAGATGCTGCATTGCGTGCGCCACTTGATGCGTTTGCTGCATGTTCCGGAAGGGAACAACCTGTCCAATGTCATCAACAAATTGGTCTGCACGGACAACCAGCTCCGTTTTTTCGACAAATTCCGCAGTGACCTGGAAAAACAAATCCTTTCCGGCAGATAGTTCCTTCTCTTATGCCCCGTTCCCCGCCTTTGTATTGATTCTCCAATAATTTAGAGGTTTTCTATATCTGAAAGGTCCAGCCCGGATATTTTCCGGATGGTGTCAAACGGGATTCCTTCCGCCTTCATCTTCCGTGCCATTTCGAGTCTTCCTTCCTCCAAGCCCTTGGCATGTCCTTCCTCTAATCCTTGTGCAAGCCCCTTTGCAAGTCCTTCTGCCAGCCCTTTGGCGTGTCCTTTGGCTTCTCCTTTCCACTCGGCAGTGGAGATGACATTGTTCAGGTCACGGAAAATCTTCAGGCTTTCCTCGTAGGCAGCGAGGTCCTTTTTGTCCAATCGGGCGATTTCAGCAGCCCGGAACACCCTTTCAAAAATTCTTTCTTGCAAGGCGGCAGGCCTTTCCGTCAGTCTCGACAGGTTCTTCAGCACGAACATCCACTTGTCGAAAAGGTTGTCCAGTTCATTTTCCTGCTTGTTGAATTTGGGCATTTCCAGGTAGATGAACGTCAGTTTGTCATAAAACACCGTTTTCCGGTAGGTGTCCATGAGTTTGACCTCATGGTGGAAATATTCCTGGCTGTCCTTGTCCTCGTCGAAGACGAAATTGAGGATGCCGACGGTGTAAACGGCTTTCAGGCTGTAGTCCCACTCTCCCCTTTTCGCCTGCTCGCGGATGGGGAAGGTGGCATAGAAGACGCTCCTGTCTTTGAAGAACTTCTGCTCCGCCTTCTGCATCTCGACGATAAAATGTTCTCCCTTGTCGTTCTGGCAATAGACATCGAAAATGGATTTCCGGTCTAATTCAAATTCCCCGATGTGTTCGTTGGGCAGGTAGGTGATGTCCACGATTTGCTGTTCCTCATGCAGGAGCGCGTTGAGGAAACTGATGAGGAGGTCTTTGTTCACCTCGCTGCCGAATAATTTCTTGAACCCGAAGTCGGTGTATGGGTTCACGTACCTTTCTTGAAATCCGTTGAAATCCATGTTCTTGTTTATTTTGTTCAAAGGTAGTCTTTTCCTGTCGGATTTTCAAAATGTTGCCTTATTTTTTGCAAGTGCAAAAATACGTAGGGAAGATGTTTGGTTTAATGTATTGGTAACAAGAAGATTCCCGATACCTTCATGAAAAATTTCCCTGTAAAAAATAGATATATATAATTCATTGAAAATTAAGATATAGTATTTATTTTTAAAAATAATTCTACATAGATAGAGGAACTATCCCATTGGGGCAGGGGGACTTCCTACTTTTGTATCGTTCATGAACAAAATAATAATTCTAAAATGAAAAACGTATGAGAATTTTATCAAATCTATTGAATGATGTGGGGCGGATTATCGAGAACCTCTCGTTGTCCGCCCGGGAGAAGCAGCAATTGCAGACGCGGGTGACGGAAATTTTCCTGCGCTGGGAAGCTGAAGGACAAGAACGGCAGGAGAAAATCCTGGCAGCGGAAGCCGGAGGCAACTGGTTGCAGCGTTCCTGGCGCCCGTTGGTCATGTTGGTATTCGCGGCGGTGGTGCTGGTCGGGGCTTTCGTCCCTTTGCCGATGCTGGAGGACAATTCCCGGTTTTGGGATTTGTTGGAAATAGGGCTTGGCGGCTACATCCTCGGACGAGGAATGGAAACCTTGCCTAAGTTGCTAAGAAGAAAGAAAATTTGATTTATCTCCATCTAAAAAGCAAAAACAGTATGGACATTTTATCACATGTATTAGTTAGTCCGAATGTCACGCGCGTGGCGTGTGGCAAGAACAGGACGCCGCTTCTTGCTCCTGACACCATAGTGGTGCACTACACTGGAGGGGGAGATGCCCGGAGCTCTGCCCTTTATCTGGCAGACCCGGCGACGAAGGCTTCGGCGCACGTGGTCATTGCCCGGGACGGGCAGGTATTCCAGTTGGTGCCTTTCAACGTGCGGGCATGGCATGCCGGGGTGAGTGCTTTGGAAGGCAGGACGAACGTGAATGCTTTTTCCTTTGGCATTGAGTTGGCGAATGCCGGCAGGCTGACCCGCCGGGATGACCGTTGGTTTACTTGGTTCGGGACGGAAATTCCGGGGGAGGAAGTTTGTACCTGCCGGGGCAGGGAGGGCGTGACTTATTGGCATGCTTACACGCCTTTGCAATTGCGTGTGGCTGCCCGGGTCTGCCAGTTGCTGGCAAAGTATTATCCGGTTTGCCGCCTTGTGGGGCATGCCGATATTACCTCCCGGAAACAGGATCCGGGACCGGCATTCCCTTGGGAAGCCTTTCGGAATATGGTGGGGAATTTGCCCCGCCGGTCAAAAAGCGGGGAGGCAAGCTGAATGAATCCGGCTGGCAACGCCATGGATGGGTTTGCTTTGTGTCAGATCATCCACGCTTCCGGCACGCATGATTAACGCCGGCAAGTGTAGGGAAAGTGTCGCGGAAGCGGGAGGGAGGCGAGGCATAGCAAAGGCTGCCATAGCGTTCCGGTTGGGGAATATCTAATTTGTTTGATTTATAAATTTTTGAAAATGAAAGAAGTAAAATCAATTATCGCCGGTGTCGTGGCGACAGGGGAATCTGTCTTGGTGGCTTTGGGCACACGGGGAGAGGAAATGTCGCTTCCTGTAGATTTGCCTGCCGAATGGGCGGTGGAGAATGTGCATGCCTATGCTTTCGCTTCTTCTGCCAACGGCAAACGGACGTCGGCGACAACGGCGTTGGAAATTGCGACGGAATAAATAGCATTGCGTGCTGATTTTCTGATTGTTTTGGGGGTGCGGGCAACGCACCCCTTATGATATAATGAATTTTTTCTGCAATTTGTCCGCTTTTTATTAGCAGTTTTCGTTTTAATTTAATACGTTTGTGTCAATCAAATCAATTACAAACATTCTAATTATGGCACAGAAACTATTAATCAGAGACTTAACATTGAGGGACGGGCAGCAGTCATCTTTTGCCACCCGTATGACTCAACAGCAAATTGACCGGGTGTTGCCTTTTTATAAAGATGCGAACTTCTATGCGATGGAAGTTTGGGGCGGGGCGGTGCCCGATTCTGTGATGCGTTACTTGAATGAGAATCCGTGGGACAGGTTGGAAAAAATCAAGGCTGCGGTAGGTGACGTGTCTAAATTGACAGCCCTTTCCAGGGGGCGTAACTTGTTCGGTTATGCTCCTTATACGGATGAAATCATTGAAGGGTTCTGTCGCAATTCAATTGCTTCCGGTTTAGGCATCATGCGTATATTCGACGCATTGAATGATGTGAACAATGTGAAATCGACTATCAAATATGTCAAGAAATATGGCGGTATAGCAGATTGCGCCGTTTGTTACACCATTGACCCGAAATACCCGAAGCTGAGCTTCTTCGATAAACTGAAAGGGAAAAAGAATCCTGCCCCGGTATTTACGAATGCCTATTTTATCGATAAGGCAAAACAGATGGCAGCTTTAGGGGCTGACATGATTACCATTAAGGATATGAGCGGTTTGATTCCGCCTTCCCGCATTGCCGAACTGATACCTTTGTTCAAGCAGAATCTTTCTGTACCCATTGATTTCCACACGCACTGTACGCCGGGCTATGGCTTGGGGGCTGTGTTGATGGCGATTATCAAGGGGGTTGATGTAGTGGATACCAATATCTGGAATTTTGCCGGAGGTACGGGTGCGCCTGCCATTGAATTGATTTACATCTTCTGCAAGAAATTAGGCGTGGAGTTGGATGTGAACATGGAGGCTGTTGCCAAGATTAACAAGGAACTTTACAATATTCGTAAGGAACTGGAGGCTTATGATGCCACCAAACAATTCCCGAAACCCTTCAACCCGTTGACAGATACGCTGCCTGCCGAGGTGGACAAGGAATTTGACAAGGCGATTGCCGCTGCAAAAGCAAACGACGAGGAGGCATTGTTGAACGCTTGCCATGCCATCGAGGCTTATTTCAACTTCCCGAAGCCGAATGAACTGGTGAAGAAGGCAGAAGTGCCGGGCGGTATGTACAGCAACATGGTTGCCCAGTTGAAGCAATTGAACTCCATGGACATTCTGGAGAAGGCGATGGAATTGATTCCGACAGTGCGTCTTGCAGCAGGTCTGCCGCCGTTGGTAACGCCGACCAGCCAGATTGTGGGGGCACAGGCAGTGAACTGCGCGCTTGACCTCAAAGCCGGCAAACCGATGTACAGCAACGTCTCCAACCAGTTCGTTGCCTTGGTAAAAGGTGAATATGGGAAGACGCCGGTGCCTGTTGACCCGGAATTCCGTTTGAAAATTGCAGGTACGCGGGAAGAAACTCCGTATGACACCAGCAAATACCAAATGCAGCCCAATCCGGAATTGCCGGATGCAGGTGGCGTGAAATTGGCTGAGAATGAGAAAGAGGAACTGTTGTTGGAGTTGTTCCCGCAAGTTGCCAAGAATTATCTCACGAAGGTGAAAGTCGCTGCTTACCAGGCACAGCATAAGGATGAAGTGAAGGCTGACACGCAGGCTGCTGCTGAAGAAGCCAATGCACCTATTACCGGAAAGACCGTGAAGGCGCCGATGCCGGGCAGCATCTTGCGCTTTATGGTAAAACCGGGGGATGTCGTTACCAAGGGACAGACGGTTGTCATTCTCGAAGCCATGAAGATGGAAAACAGCATTGCCACGGACTATGCAGGCAAGGTAAAACGTCTTTTGGTCAAGGAAGGCTCTACGGTTGCTGCCGATGCTCCGATGATTGAGATTGAAGCATAAATAAGATAGGAGGCGGTAGGGAGGAATTCCTGCCACTCCAAAATGAGAAAAGTAAGAGGCGTGTGTGTCGAAATTGCATTTTGACACACACGCCTCTGGCTTTATGCGGCAGGTGGATATTAGAAATATTTAACACAGCATTATTCCAAAACGTTTGCCTTTCTCGGAATATTTCACGATATTAGCCCTCGTTAATATTGGATGGATGATATGATGAAAAGCAACCTGACGACATACCCAACGGCATACGCCTCGCCTTTTTC
>DXFT01000126.1 GCA_019114285.1 Candidatus Odoribacter faecigallinarum | reverse complement strand
GGGAATTCCCCGCAAGACAAAAAAACAGCACCCGAAGAGCATTTTAAAAACTTTTTGATGTAATTTTGAGCGACATAAATATGTTAGTTAATTAGTAATAACCGAGTCAACTTTTTTCAGGAAAGCACAATTAAAAGCTGGGTTAATCGCCGAAATATTTTGCCAAGGCTTGCTTTGCCGGTTCATAGCCCAAACGGGAAGCGATTTCAAGGTCGGAAGCAGCTTCTTGTCCTTGTGAAAGGGAGAGTTTGGCGATGCCACGGTTATAATAGGCTTTGGCGCTGGAAGGGTCTATGCGGATGGTTTCCGTATAGTCGGCAATGGCACTTTCGTAATCTCCCTTCTTTTGGAAAACAGCCCCCCGGTTGAAATAAAGCGCGCTGGAATTCAGGCCCAGGGCTTTGGCTGCCGAGAGGTCTATCTGCAGGTTACGCCCCAACTCCAATGCCCGGTTGTAATCCTGAAGGGCCCCGTCGAGGTCGAGCATGCGAAAGCGGGCTATACCGCGATAATGGTATGCCTGTATGAATCCGGGACGCAAACGGATGGTTTCCGTGTAATCCTGGATGGCGTTGGCATACAGTCCAAGATTTTCATAAACAATACCTCGGTTGAAATAGGCGTCGGCATGGTCGGGATAATGGGCGAGCACATAATTGAAATCCTCCAATGCCTTTTTGTACTGTTGTGTATTGGCGAGGGCAATGGCACGGTTGTAGTAGGCAGGAAGCCAATAGGCATCCTCTTGCAGGATGTCATTAAATTCTGCAACAGCCTGTTCATAGCGGTTTTGCTTCATGTATTCCAACCCGCGTTTGTTGGCTTGTTTCGTCTTGACGTGGCAAGCCGTCAGGCACATAATCAGTATAGGCACTATCGCGTATTTCATCAATTGCAAAGATAGCATTTATTATTTTTCTTTATATAACCGGTCGATTAAATCTTGTCTGTGCATTTTCCGCAAGGCGGCAATGATGGAGGCTTTGTATTCTTTTTTGTACCAGAAGAAGAACATATTCTGCTGTTTTTTTTCTTCCTCTGTCTTGGCTGTGTTTATTTTCTTCAGAGAATAGGGGTGGTATCCGGAGTGGTAAATGGTCGTCGCCACGGTCATGGGCGTTGGAGTAAAATCCTGCACCTGTTCCAGATGAAAATTCAGTTTCTTTGTAGCAACAGCCAATTCTGCCATGTCTTCCGTACGGCATCCCGGGTGGGAGGATATGAAATAAGGGGTGATTTGCTCGTTTAAGTGGTATTTCCGGTTGATGTTATCAAAAAATGCCTTCAATTGCAGGAAGAGGTTGAAAGGCGGTTTGCGCATGAGGGCGAGTACCCGTGGGGAAGCATGTTCCGGCGCCACTTTGAAACGCCCGGACACATGGTGGCGGATGACTGTCTCGAGGTACAGGCGGTTGGTGCGGTTGGTTTCTGCATTGCCTGTATCGTGGAGGCAGAGGTCATAACGGATGCCCGAACCGATAAAGCAATGCTTTATGCCGGGATGTTTCCGGACTGCTTCGTATAGCCGGAGCAGAGGCGCGTGGTTGGTGTCCAGGTTTTTGCAGATGGCAGGGTAGGCGCAGGACGGGCGCTTGCACTGACGGCAAAGCTCCCTGTCTTTCCCTGCCATGCGGTACATGTTGGCGGAAGGAGCCCCCAAGTCGGTGATTGTGCCTTTAAAATCGGGCATTTGGCAAATCCGCCCCACTTCGCGGAGGATTGATTCCTCTGAACGGGAAGAGATGAACTTCCCTTGGTGGGCAGAGATGGTGCAAAAGGCGCATCCTCCGAAACAACCCCTGTGCAAGGTGATGGAATGGCGAATCATGTCGTAAGCAGGGATAGTTTTGCCTTTATAGCGGGGATGGGGAAGCCGGGTGAAGGGCAAGTCGTAAATGGCATCCAGCTCTTCCGTTGTCAGGGGCGGGTAGGGCGGATTGACAATAACTTCTTTGTCCCCGGTGCGTTGGATAAGACGGGCTGCCTCGATGGAATTGGACTCTTCCTCAATGTACCGGAAGTTCTCTGCATATTTTCTTTTGTCAGCAAGACAGTCTTCATGGGAATGCAGGCGGCGGGTTGCCCATTTCTTGTTGGTGGCAATGTCTTCTCCTGCAGGACGGATAACAGCCGTTTGGGGTATATTGGTCAGGTTGCGGAAAGGGATGCCTTTGCGCAAGAGCCGGCAAATTTCCGTGAGCGGTTTTTCCCCCATGCCGTAAACCAACAGGTCGGCTTCGCAGAAGGCAAGGATGGAAGGCAGGGGCTTTTGTTGCCAGTAATCGTAATGGGTCAGCCTCCGCAATGAGGCTTCAATGCCGCCGATGACCACCGGAATGTCCGGATACAGTTCTTTCAGTATTTTCGTGTAAACCACCGTCGGCATGTCCGGTCGCATGCCGGCGCGCCCGTCCGGCGTGTAGGCGTCGTTCGAGCGTTTGCGACGGGCAGCCGTGTAATGGTTGACCATGGAGTCCATCGCTCCGGCAGACACACCGAAAAAGAGGCGCGGCGCACCCAGCTTTTTAAAGTCGCGCAAGTCGTCCCGCCAGTTGGGCTGGGGAACAATGGCGATTTTCAACCCTTGGGCTTCGAGCACCCTGCCGATGACGGCAGCCCCGAAGGAGGGATGGTCCACGTATGCATCCCCTGTGAAGATAATGATATCCAGCTGTTCCCAGCCCCGTTCCTTGACTTCTTTTGCCGAGGTCGGCAACCAATTGTATTCCCGTGTATCCATAATATTTTTTCTACGGGTACAAAATTATAGACTTTTTTGCAGGTTGTGTGTCGTAAGGTTTGTTTTTTGTTATACTTTTGCGCGTGGAAATCTATTATTTAGAGGAGGCATGAAGAAGGCAAATATTATCAGTTTGGGTTGTTCCAAGAATTTGGTGGACACGGAAATGCTGTTGAAGCAGCTGGAACGGGCAGGCTATGCAACGGAGACCGATGTGGAAGAGTCGGACGCTGATGTCGTGATTGTCAATACTTGCGGCTTTATCGGCGATGCCAAAGAGGAGTCTGTAAATACGATTCTTGAACAAGTGGAACGGAAAAAGGCGGGGCTAATCGGGCAGTTGTTTGTCATCGGTTGCCTGTCGCAACGCTATGGAAAAGACCTGTCCCGTGAAATTCCGGAGGTGGACGGTTTCTTCGGCAAATTTGACTGGCAGGGGGTGATGGAGCGTCTCGGGCATCGCTTTGACAACAGCATAGCCCATCAGCGCATATTGACTACGCCAGGCCATTATGCCTACCTGAAGATTTCAGAGGGATGCAACCGCACTTGTTCCTATTGTGCCATTCCCATCATGACAGGACGTCATAAATCAAGGGATTTTGACAGTTTGCTGGCAGAGTGCCGTGCTTTGGTACAAGGCGGAGTGAAGGAGATACTTGTCGTCGCTCAAGATTTGACTTATTATGGAATAGATTTATATGGGAAAAACCGCTTGGCGGAGCTTGTAGGGCGTATCGCAGACATAGAGGGTGTGGAATGGGTAAGATTGCATTATGCTTATCCGGCAGGCTTCCCGTTGGAATTGTTGGGCGTGATGCGTGAACGGCACAATATCTGCCGTTATCTCGATATCGCCCTCCAGCATTGCAGCGACCATATACTTCAGCTGATGCGCCGCGGTGTGACCAAGCAGCAGACGATAGATTTAATCCGACGTATCCGGGAGAAGGTACCGGGCATTTGCCTTCGCACGACGCTGATGGTGGGACATCCGGGAGAGACGGAGGAGGATTTTGAAGAGTTGTGTGATTTTGTACGTGAAATGAGGTTCGAGCGGTTGGGGGTGTTCCCCTATTCGCATGAGGAGGATACTTATTGCGACTTGCATTATGCGGACGATGTGCCGGAGGAGGTGAAGCAGGCGCGGGCGGAGCGTATCATGGAGATACAGGAGGAAGTATCCGCCGAAGTGGCAGCTGCAACTATTGGCAAGACCATGCGTGTTTTGATAGACAGGCAGGAAGGCGACTGTTATGTCGGGCGCACGGAATATGATTCTCCGGAAGTGGATCCGGAAGTGTTCGTGCACGCGGGGAAGCCTTTGGCAGTAGGAGAGTTTTACGATGTGGAAATCACCGGGGCAGATGATTATGATTTATATGGAACAACAGGACATGAATGACACAAAACATAAAAAATCAGATAAAATGAAAAGGATGAAATGGATGTGGGCAGCGTTGGCTCTTGCCGCTGCCGGATGTACTGACAATGGAGCTTTGTTGAAGTCGCAAGAGTGGCAATTAAAAACAATGGTAATAAACGGAGAGGTTGTAAAAAATCCGACAGAATTGCCTGTATTGCAATTTAGTGACAGTGCGAGGATTGCCGGTTCGGCAGGATGTAACCGCTTCTTCGGCAAATATGTGCTGGACAAGAAAGACGGCATTACCATCACCCCCGGAGGGAGTACCATGATGTATTGCCCCGACCAGCAATTCGAGGACAGTTATTTGAAAGCCTTGCCCGAAGTGTCGCATTATCAAGTCTCTGCAGACGAATTGACATTAAAGGATGGAGAAGGGAATCTGTCGATTACATACGTGCCTTTGAAAGATTCCGCAGAATAAACTTGCGTTATTCCGTATCGAGGATTATGAGGGTTGTTGCTTATTCAGGCACAACCCTCTTTTTTCTTTCCAGTGAAAAAAAGGGGGGAAGCCGGAGCCTAATGTAGATCTGGTCCCATGCCACTCGCTGTTCACCTTAATTTCAGGTACGGTTTACTTCCGGTCTGGAGCAAAGTTGAACCTAAGTTGAACTGAAGTTGAACCTAAGTTGTTATCTGAATAGACCGGGAATACGCTTTGAATAAGTTTGAAAGACATCGCCAGAGCCTGCAATACAAGGGGAAATGCCAATAATTTTTTCTTCTTGTTTTTATTTTATTTTGAGCGCAAGGGAATTTTGGATGTGATTTTTTGCCCATGTTGTTTGCAATTTGAAAAAATAGTCCGAAATTTGGGGAAGAATAAAACTAACTATTAAATTTATTTCACAGTATGATTAATCAATTATTTTGGATTGTCCCTGTCTGTTCGGTGATTGCTTTGGCTTTCGCCTACATGTTTTTTCGGGGGATGATGAAGGAGTCGGAAGGCAATGAGACCATGAAACGCATTGCCGGTCATGTGCGCAAGGGCGCGATGGCTTATCTGAAACAGCAGTACAAGGTGGTAGGCATGGTGTTCTTGGCACTATGCGTGTTTTTTGCCTGGATGGCGTATGGTCCGGGATTGCAGAACGGGTGGGTGTGGTTTGCCTTCCTGACAGGCGGATTCTTTTCCGGTTTGGCGGGTTTTATCGGTATGAAAACGGCAACGTATGCTTCTGCCCGTACGGCAAATGCTGCCAGCCGTAGCATGAACGAGGGGTTGAAGATTGCCTTTCGTTCGGGCGCAGTGATGGGATTGGTGGTTGTCGGGCTTGCCTTGTTGGATATATCTTTGTGGTGGCTGGTGCTGGATACTTTTGTTGAAGAAGCGAATGCCACCCAAAAGGCTATCATGATAACGACAACCATGCTGACTTTTGGCATGGGGGCATCGACGCAGGCGTTGTTTGCCCGTGTTGGAGGGGGTATTTTTACAAAAGCCGCTGATGTCGGTGCCGATTTGGTCGGCAAGGTGGAGGCGGGAATCCCGGAAGATGACCCTCGCAATCCGGCTACCATTGCTGATAACGTGGGGGACAACGTGGGGGATGTTGCCGGCATGGGAGCGGATTTGTACGAATCTTACTGTGGTTCGGTGCTGGCAACGGCAGCCTTGGGTGCTTCGGCTTTTGCCATGTCTCCGGAGATGCAGTTTAATGCGATTCTGGCACCTATGCTGATAGCCGCGTTCGGGGTAATCCTTTCGTTGTTGGGCATATTTATGGTGAGGACCAAGGAGGGGGCAACGCAGTTGCAATTGTTGCGTTCGTTGGACAGGGGAATCAATACAAGTTCCGTACTAATCGTGGCTGCCAGTTTTCTGGTCATCCACTTGCTGGGACTGAGTTATTGGATTTGCGGTTCCGTGATTGTGGGGTTGCTGACAGGCATTGTCATCGGAAAGGCAACGGAGCATTATACTTCACATGCTTATAAACCGACGCAGGATATTGCCAAAAGTTCGGAGACCGGACCGGCAACGGTAATTATAAAAGGTATCGGGACGGGGATGATTTCTACAGCCATACCTGTGATAACTATTGTAGTGGGGATTATTCTGGCTTATTTGTTTGCCGCCGAGTTTGACATGACGGATATGTCCATGGGGTTGTACGGCGTGGGCATCGCTGCTGTCGGGATGCTTTCCACGCTGGGCATCACGCTGGCGACAGATGCTTACGGTCCGATTGCGGATAATGCCGGCGGAAATGCCGAGATGAGCGAATTGGGAGCAGAGGTCCGCAAGCGTACGGATGCTTTGGATGCTTTGGGAAATACGACTGCCGCCACGGGCAAAGGATTTGCCATTGGTTCGGCAGCGTTGACGGGGCTGGCTTTGTTGGCGTCTTATATCGAAGAAATCAAAATCGGATTGGTACGTTTAGGAGAGAAGACGTTGGAGGTAGGAGGACGGGTAGTGGACACGGCTTCCGCCACCTTGCAGGATATGATGACGTATTATGATGTGAGCCTGATGAACCCTAAAGTGCTGGCAGGAATATTTATCGGTTCCATGATGGCTTTTCTGTTTTGCGGTTTGACGATGAATGCCGTGGGCAGGGCTGCTCAGAAGATGGTGAATGAGGTACGCCGCCAATTCCGTGAAATCAAGGGCATCCTGGAAGGTAAAGCAGAACCCGATTATGCCCGTTGTGTGGAAATCTCTACCCGTGGGGCACAGCGGGAAATGGTGTTCCCGTCGTTGCTTGCCATTGTCATTCCGATAGTAGTTGGATTGATTTTTGGAGTAGCCGGTGTGTTGGGCCTGCTGGCAGGAGGATTAGGTTCCGGTTTTGTATTGGCGGTGTTCATGGCAAATTCCGGCGGTGCCTGGGATAATGCAAAGAAATATGTGGAAGAAGGCAATTTAGGAGGCAAGGGTTCAGAATGCCATAAGGCAACGGTGATAGGGGATACAGTGGGAGACCCTTTCAAAGATACTTCCGGTCCCAGCCTGAATATCTTGATAAAATTGATGAGCATGGTTGCCATTGTCATGGCGGGCGTAACCTGCACATTTAGTTTGCTGTAGGCGCAATGGCTTATCAGTGAAGAATAAAAGTCTAAAGTTGACGGAATATTGAAAAATCAACTTTAGACTTTATTTTGTGTTGTATCTTTTCTGGAAAATACCTATATTTGCATGTTTATGGAAAATAGCAATTCAAGTAAAATATGAGCGAAGAGATTGAGAAATTAGCAAAGGAATATTCTGCGGATAGCATTCAAGTGTTGGAAGGTCTGGAAGCAGTGCGTATGCGCCCTTCCATGTATATCGGAGATGTGAATGAGAAAGGTTTACACCATTTGGTTTATGAAGTTGTAGATAATTCGATTGATGAGGCGTTGGCTGGATATTGCAATGATATCCGTGTAACAATAAATGAAAATAATTCAATTACAGTAGAGGATAATGGCCGCGGCATTCCCACGGCAATGCATGCCAAGGAACATAAGTCTGCCTTGGAGGTGGTCATGACTGTATTGCATGCCGGCGGTAAATTTGACAAGGGGTCTTATAAGGTGTCTGGAGGTTTGCACGGTGTGGGCGTTTCTTGTGTGAACGCTTTGTCAAGTACGTTAGTGGCAACCGTTTACCGGGAAGGGAAGATTTGGCAACAGGAGTATCACAAGGGGATTCCGGTTGGGAATGTAAAGGTTATTGGTGAAACAGAGCGGACGGGGACTACCATTACTTTTTTGCCGGATGCTTCAATCTTTTATGTAACGGAATATAAATATGATATTTTATCAGCCCGTTTGCGTGAATTGGCTTATTTAAATAAGGGCATTCGCTTGTCGATTACGGACAAACGAACTATTGACCCGGATACCAACGAGGTAAAGCATGAAGAGTTTTATTCTGAACGGGGGCTGAGTGAATTTGTCGCTTATTTGGATAATACCCGTGAAAGTTTGATTGATAATACAATTGATATAGAAACAGAAAAGAACGGTGTTCCTATTGAAGTCGCATTACGGTATAATACGGGTTTTTCAGAGAATGTATTTTCGTATGTAAATAATATTAATACGATAGAAGGGGGAACGCACCTTGCGGGGTTCAAGTATGCTCTGACTACCACCTTAAAGGCGTATGCAGATAGCCATAAAATGTTAGATAAATTAAAATTTGACATTAACAGTGACGATTTTCGTGAAGGATTGACTGCAGTCATTTCTGTAAAGGTGGCAGAACCTCAGTTTGAAGGACAGACGAAAACCAAGTTAGGCAATACGGAAGTCCGGGCAGCTGTCAGCCAAGCAGTTTCGACGGCATTGGAGAATTACCTGGAAGAGCATCCTAAGGATGCAAAAGCAATCGTCGATAAGGTGATTCTGGCAGCAACAGCCCGCCATGCAGCCCGTAAGGCACGTGAATTGGTACAACGTAAAACAGTGTTGAGCGGTTCAGGACTTCCCGGCAAGTTGGCGGATTGTTCAGATAAAGACCCTGTCAATTGTGAAATTTTCTTGGTGGAGGGAGATTCTGCAGGGGGTACTGCTAAACAGGGGCGTGACCGGCGTTTTCAAGCCATTTTGCCTCTGCGTGGTAAAATCCTGAATGTGGAGAAAGCCATGCAGCACAAAGTTTTTGAAAGTGAAGAGATTAAGATTATTTTTCAAGCACTTGGGATAACAATTGGGACTCAAGAAGATAGCAAGGAGGTAAACTTGGAAAAATTGCGCTATCACAAAGTTATCATTATGGCGGATGCCGATGTGGATGGCGCACATATCGCAACTTTGATAATGACTTTGTTTTTCCGTTTCATGCGGCCTGTGATTGAAAATGGTTATCTTTATATTGCTACTCCACCTTTGTATTCGGTGAAGAAAGGCAATAAAGACCCCCGTTATTGTTGGACAGACAAAGAGTTGGAGCAGTTGGTAGAGGAAATGGGTAATGGTAAAGGTGATGCAGGCTTGCATATCCAACGGTATAAAGGTTTGGGCGAAATGAGTAAGGAACAGTTATGGGATACCACAATGTCTCCTGAAAATCGTATTTTGCGACAAGTTTCCATAGAGAATGCCGCTGAGGCTGACCGAATCTTTTCCATGTTAATGGGAGACGATGTGCCGCCAAGGCGTCAGTTTATAGAACAAAATGCAACTTACGCGACTATTGACGCATAATACATAAAGTGCCTGAAAAGGCACTTTTACTATTTTATTATTGGAAAATACGATGGACAATATTGCAGTATTTTGTGCTTCCTCAGGGCTTATAGATGAGATTTACAAGCAAGATGCCCAAAAATTGGGGGAAGTCATTGGCAAGCGGGGATGGCAATTGGTTTTCGGGGGTACTAATAGAGGATTAATGCGCATAGTGGGCAATGCAACTATGTCGGCGGGAGGGAAGACGCTTGGAATTATTCCAGCGTGTTTACAAGAGCGGGGGATTGCAGCCCAATGGGTAACTACTCAAATTGTTACCCCAGATATGAAAGAACGCAAGGCCTTGATGCGTAGCCATGCAGATGCTTTTGTCGCTTTGCCGGGAGGCTGGGGAACTCTGGAAGAAATAATTGAGGTCATCACTTTGAAACAGTTGGGAGAGCATACTAAGCCTATCGTTTTTTTGAATACAAACGGATTCTATGAGGAGTTCCTGTTCTTTATAGCGCAGGCTCGAGAAAAGAAATTTATATCTCATGCATACGATTCGCTGTATTATGTTGCAAACAATGTGGAAGAAGCCATTGCCTATCTGGATGCTTATGTGGCAAAAGATGTTGCATCTAAATATTGAACTTACTTTAAAAGATAGAAAATAAATTATAAAAGCCCAATCATTTATATTTTTTATTCTATATTTGCGAACCATGGAGATGAACAGGTACATATTAGCAGCGTTATATGTTATGGCAGGATGTGCTGTGACTTTACCTTTAAAAGCTCAAGAAGGCAATGGGCTTTTGAAAGGGGAACGTTGCCGGCCTGTGATAGCATCAACCTTGAAAGTTGTCACTGCATGTGTAGAAGAAAGTAAAGCTGAATGTCATTTCGTTGCGAGATTGTCACGGAATTATTTTTTACGGGCATGTAAGTTTTCGAAACAAACAACAATCTTTCCCGTTTATTTCACATGTTGTAAAACTATTTTTTTAAGTCGGCTTACTCATAAAATTAGAGCACCAGAAAAGTAGGATTGAGATAATCAATGAATCAAGGATTTTTTAATATTTAATTTTAATTTCAATTGTTGTTATTATATAATGGGTTTCAATGATATTTTAAAAAGCCTGTTCGGAAATAAAGCCGACCGGGATATGAAAGAATTACGTCCAATTGTAGCGCAGGTTAATGCGGAATGGGAAAAGATAAAAAATTTAAGTCATGATGAGTTACGTGCCTTGTCTGCTGATTTAAGGCATCAAGTACATGCTTATATACAAGCTGAAGAAGATGAAATTGAGGCTTTAAAGCGCAAGGTAGAGGAAGAACGTCCTCCAATTGAAGAACGGGAACGGATTTATGACCGTGTTGATAAATTAGAGGAGCAGATTGATAAAAAAGTAGAGGAGATATTGACTGAGTTGATGCCAAAAGCATTTGCCGTAATGAAAGATACGGCACGTCGTTTTGCCACAAATGAGGAAATAGAGGTAACAGCCACTCAGTTTGACAGGGACTTGGCTGTTGACCATGACTTTGTTGAAATAGAAGGAGATAAAGCCATTTATTTCAATAGTTGGATTGCAGGAGGCAATGAAGTCAAATGGGATATGGTGCATTATGATGTGCAGTTGATAGGAGGTGCGGTATTGCATCAAGGTAAAATAGCAGAAATGGCAACCGGTGAAGGTAAGACTTTGGTAGCTACTTTGCCTGTATTCTTGAATGCACTGAGTGGCAGGGGAGTACACATGGTGACGGTGAATGATTATCTGGCAAAACGTGACTCGGAATGGATGGGACCTTTGTACATGTTCCACGGCTTGTCAGTGGATTGTATTGATAAGCATCAGCCCAATTCCCCTCAACGTCGGAAGGCTTATATGGCAGATATAACATTCGGTACCAATAATGAATTTGGTTTTGATTATCTGCGAGATAATATGGCTATTAATCCGGAAGATTTAGTACAACGCAAACATAACTTTGCCATCGTGGATGAAGTTGACTCCGTATTGATAGATGATGCCCGTACCCCTTTAATTATATCCGGTCCAGTGCCTAAGGGAGATGACCAGATGTTTGATGAGTATAAGCCGCGTGTAGAGCGCTTGGTAAAAATGCAACAGGATTTGGTGATGAAGATATTCAAGGAGGCGAAAGAGTTGCTTTCAAGCGATGACCCTAAAAAACGGAAGGAGGGAGGAGTCTTGTTGTTGCGTTGTCATAAAGGGTTACCTAAATACAAGCCTTTGATTAAGTTTTTAAGCGAGGAAGGAAATAAGGCAATACTTCTTAAAACGGAAAATGAGTATATGCAGGAAAATAACCGGAGAATGCCGGAAATTACCGACCCGCTTTATTTTGTAATAGACGAAAAATTAAATTCCATTGACTTAACTGATAAAGGACATGATACCCTTACTGCTGCCGGTGAAGACCCGAAATTCTTTATATTGCCTGATATCGGTTCAGAGATTGCAGAAATAGAAAAGACAGTTTCTGATGAAAAGGAAAAATTGGCAAGGAAAGATGAACTGATTCAGAATTATGCTATCAAATCTGAACGGGTACATACGGTGCATCAGTTGCTGAAGGCTTATACCTTGTTTGAAAAGGATGTGGAGTATGTCGTTCTGGATAACAAGGTAAAGATTGTGGACGAACAGACGGGACGTATCATGGAAGGACGTCGTTATTCTGATGGCTTGCATCAAGCAATAGAAGCGAAGGAAGGTGTGAAAGTAGAAGCTGCAACTCAGACTTTTGCAACAATTACCTTGCAGAATTATTTCCGAATGTACCATAAGTTGGCTGGTATGACTGGTACCGCAGAAACGGAAGCCGGAGAATTTTGGGACATTTATAAATTGGATGTCGTTGTTATTCCGACAAATAAGCCGGTTATTCGTATAGATGCCAATGATTTTGTTTATAAAACGAAGCGGGAGAAGTATAACGCTGTTATTGAAGAAATTGTACGATTGGTAGATTTGGGACGCCCGGTATTGGTTGGTACAACTTCGGTGGAAGTTTCAGAGTTATTGAGCCGCATGCTGAAATTGCGTGGGATTAAACACAATGTATTGAATGCCAAATTACATCAGAAAGAAGCAGAGATAGTTGCAGAGGCAGGTCAATCCAAGATTGTTACCATTGCAACCAATATGGCAGGGCGTGGTACGGATATCAAGTTGAGTCCGGAAGTAAGAGCTGCCGGAGGACTTGCTATTATCGGTACAGAACGTCATGATTCCCGGCGTGTAGATCGCCAGTTGCGAGGGCGTGCCGGTCGTCAAGGAGACCCGGGTTCTTCTCAATTCTTTGTATCCTTGGAAGATGATTTGATGCGTCTGTTCAGTTCTGAGCGCATTATCCGTGTGATGGACCGTTTAGGACATCAGGAAGGAGATGTGATACAGCATTCTATGATAACCAAATCTATTGAGCGGGCTCAGAAAAAAGTAGAGGAAAATAACTTTGGGATTCGTAAGCGGTTGTTGGAATATGATGATGTCATGAATTCCCAGCGTACGGTGATTTACAAACAACGCCGGCAGGCTTTGTTGGGAGAACGTATCGGTGTGGCCGTTGCCAATAATACCTATGATGTCTGTGAAGCAATTGTAGCGGAATATAAGCCGACCAATGATTTGGAAGGTTTCCGTTTGGAAGTTTTGCGGGTATTGTCAGTGGATTTTGAAATCAATGAAGAAGATTTTCAGAAAATTCGTCCGGAGGAATTGACAGAGCAATTGTACAAATATGTGCGTGAAGCCTATCAACGGAAAGTCGAGCATATTGCACAACAGGCTTACCCGGTGATTAAAAATGTATTTGAGACCCGGGGAGAGATGTTTAAGAATATCATTGTTACTTTCACTGATGGAGCGCGTTTCTATAATGTGGTGACTAATTTGGAAAAAGCTTATCGTACGAACGGGGAAGAATTGATGCGTTCATTTGAGAAAGCTGTAATCTTAGCCCATATAGATGATGCCTGGAAAGAGCATTTGCGTGAAATGGATGATTTAAAACAGTCTGTACAAAATGCGGCTTATGAACAAAAGGATCCGTTATTGATTTACAAGTTTGAGTCTTATAATTTGTTTAAGGCGATGGTGGAAAAAATCAATAAAGGAATGGTTTCTACGTTGATGAAAGGGCAAATACCAATGCCAGACCCGGAACAAGTGCGTGAAGCTGAGCAACGTCGGACTGACTTAAGCAAAATGAAGGAAAGCCGTTCTGAAGCACAGGCTGCTGCAGCTCATCGAGAACAACAAAGACATGAGCCTGTAAAAGTAGGACCGAAAATAGGACGGAATGATCCTTGTCCTTGTGGCAGTGGACTGAAATATAAAAATTGTCACGGGAAAAATGAATAATTAACCAGATTGTTGATGATGGACTCTAAACGTCAAGATACAATTGCCGTTTATGGTTCATCATCTTTTACCATATCATAAATCAATATGTTATCATTATTTGTAAATTGGGATGTAAGTCCTGAGATTTTTAATATAGGAGGGATTTCCATCCGATATTATGGTTTGCTCTTTGCTTTGGCTTTTATTTTCGGCTACAAAATTGAAGAGAAAATGTTTAAATCAGAGGGCTTGCCTATGAAATGGTTAGATAAATTATGGATATATGTGGCCATCGCTACTATTGTCGGAGCCCGTTTGGGGCATTGCATATTTTATGATTGGGCTTATTACAGCGAACATCCTTTGGAAATGATATTGCCTGTACAATTTACACCTGAATTTAAGTTTACTGGTTATCAGGGATTGGCAAGCCATGGTGCTGCGATAGGAATCATTGCCGGCTTATGGTATTACTCTCGTAAAGTAAGCAAGAAGTCCATTTTCTGGATTTTAGACAGGGCAGTCATACCTATTGCATTGGCTGGTTTCTTCATCCGTATGGGAAATTTAATGAATTCAGAAATTATAGGTTTGCCGACCACTATGCCTTGGGGGTTCCGTTTTGTCAACGCTCATATTGAGAATCCAGAACTACCGCGTCACCCTGCCCAATTGTATGAGGCAATTTGCTATTTAATTAGTTTTTTTGTGCTCATGTATCTTTATTGGCGTACAAATGTAAAGAAACGAATGGGATTTCTGTTTGGTGCATTTTTAATACTGATATTTATAGCCCGCTTTATCATTGAATTTGTGAAAGAAGTGCAAGAACCGTGGGAAGAAGGAATGCTTTTGAATATGGGGCAAATATTAAGTATTCCTTTCATTCTGGTGGGGATTTTTATGTTATGGTATAGTGGGAAGCAGATAGATTCTGGAACGAAACCAATTGTCAAGAAAAAATAAATCACGCATAAGTACTAAGCATGGAAATTATTTCATTGATAATAGGTTTGTTTATTGGTATTGGGATATGCTTTTTATTTTTGCGTTCGAATAAGAAAGCTGTTCAACATCAATTGGTGTTGTTGGAGCAAGAACTGCAACAAAAACGTGAATTGGAACAACATTTGCAACAGGAAAAACTAATGTTGGCAACAGAAAATGAGCGTTTGAAAGAACAATTGAAACAGGCAGAAGAGAAATTGGATAGGCAAAAACAGGAATTGGGAGAAATAAGACAGATTATGGCAGACCAGTTCCGTAATTTGGCAAATGAAATATTAGAGGACAAATCCAAACGTTTCACTGAAACCAATCGGGAGAATATAGAAAAGATTTTGCAGCCCTTAAATAAGGATATTGAGGCATTCCGGCAAAAAGTAGATGAAGCTTATCACAAAGAAGCGACGGAACGTACCGTGCTGGAGAGAAGAATTGCTGAATTAGTGCAATTAAATAATCAGATAAGAATAGATGCTGCTAATTTGACGAATGCTTTAAAAGGAAGTACAAAAGCACAGGGAGATTGGGGAGAAATGATTTTGGAGAGGATATTGGAGAACTCAGGATTGACGAAGGGAAGGGAGTATTTTGTTCAAGAAACCATTCGCGATGACGACAACCATTTGATACGAAACGAAGAGGGAAGTCTCATGCGCCCTGATGTGACCATCCTCTACCCGGATAATCGACGTGTATTGATAGATTCCAAAGTATCCTTGACGGCTTATATGAATTACTGCAACGCTGAAACTGATGTAGAAAGAGAGAAAGCCTTAAAAGAACATTTACATTCTGTGCGAAAGCATATTGATGAATTAGCTGATAAAAATTACAATAATTGGGCAAGAGGAACTCTTGATTTTGTGATGATGTTTATTCCCAATGAATCTTCTTATGTATTGGCAATGCAGCATGATTCATCCTTGTGGAGCGATGCTTATCGCAAACGGATATTGCTATTAAGTCCTGCCAACTTGATTGTATCCTTAAAATTAACTGCCGATTTGTGGAGTCGTGAATATCAAAATCGAAATGCTTTAGAAATAGCTGACCGGGGAGCTAAGTTATATGATAAATGTGTAGCTTTTTTGGAAAGTTTTTTAGCTATAGGCGACAATATCCGAAAAACGCAAGAAATTTATAATCAAGCCTTAGGACGCTTGCATACGGGTAATGGGAATCTGGTTGCCCAAGCACAAAAACTGCAGGAATTAGGAATTAAATCTAAAAAAGGAGGAAAAGAAATTCCGAAAGAACTGCTTTCTAAAGAAGAATCAATTTACTAATTTTTTATATTAATAAAATGAAGGGAATCAGCGCTAAATTTGTAATGAGTAATTCAGACGTGAATAAATGTCCTCTTCCGGATCGGCATGAATATGCTTTTATCGGACGTTCCAACGTAGGAAAATCCTCATTGATTAATATGTTGGCAGCAAATAAAAAATTAGCAAAAACCGCCTCACGCCCTGGAAAAACACAATTGATAAATCACTTTTTAATTAACGATTCCTGGTATCTGGTAGATTTGCCAGGATACGGTTATGCGGAAGTTCCGGAGAAAATCCGCAAGCAATTTATGGACATGATCCGTAGTTATATTCTAAAACGTGAAAATCTTGTGTGTTTATTTGTATTGATTGACAGCCGACATAAACCTCAAAAAATAGATTTGGAATTTATGGAATGGTTGGGGGAAAATGAAGTACCTTTTGCAATGGTATTTACCAAATCAGACAAATTGTCAACATTGCGTTGTCGTACTAATATTGAAGAGTATCAAAAAACGATGTTAGAGACATGGGAAACGCTTCCTCCTTTTTTTGTAACTTCTGCGGAAAAGTTCGTAGGAAGGGAAGAGTTGCTGGATTATATTGAGGAATTGAATCACACTGTGGCTATTGGATAATTATGGAACTGCATCCCATTACCTTATATGAACTGAATAGCCGGATAAAAAGAAGCGTCGGACAATCCTTTCCTACGTCTCTTTGGATTACGTCAGAAATAGCAGAACTCACTCTTAATCGCTCTGGACATTGTTATTTGCAATTGGCTGATAAAAGAGCAGATAGTGATGAGGTTTTGGCAACTGCACGTGCAACAATCTGGGCATCTACTTTTCGTGCCCTTCGTTCTTATTTTGAGTCAATGACAGGAAGGACTTTTGGCAAAGGCATGAAAGTCTTGATAAATGTGGAAGTAGTATTTCATGAAATATATGGTTTTTCTTTAAATATTAAAGATATTGACCCGACCTATACTGTGGGAGATTTGGAAAGGCGTAAGCAGGAAATACTGCAACGCTTGAAAAAGGAAGGGATGATTGACATGAACCGCCGATTAGAATTCCCGCTTTTGCCTAAGAATATAGCGGTTATTTCTTCACCAACAGCAGCAGGGCTGGGGGACTTTCTAAACCAATTGGAAAACAATACGGCAGGTTATCGCTTTAACGTCAAGTTATTTCCAGCAATAATGCAGGGAGAAAAGACTACAGAATCCATCATTGCTGCCTTGGACAAAATATATGAATATGCAGATTTATTTGATGTTGTAGTTTTAATTCGAGGAGGTGGTTCTCAAATAGATTTAGGAAGTTTTGATTCCTATGAATTGGCACTTAATCTGGCACAATTCCCATTACCCATAATCGCAGGAATAGGCCATGAGCGGGATGAAACCATCGCTGACATGGTGGCTTATTTAAAAGTAAAAACACCGACAGCGGCAGCCGTTTTTTTGATTGAGTGTTTTCAAAAGCAGGAAGTGAATCTGGATGATTTGCAAAAGAATTTCATATTGGGGGTGCGTGATTTGTTGCATGAACTTTCATTGCATCAAGTTAGAATAATGACAGATTTTAAGCATCTTATTGCCGTCATGCAAGCAAATAGTAAGAGCAGATTGTCTTTACTTTCCCAGCGTACAGTACATGCTTCAGCTTTTTATGTAAAGAACCATTTGGAAACATTAGACCGTTTAAAAATACGAATGGAGAACCGGATGCTCTTATATGTTGAACGGAACAGGAATCAATTGGATGCACTTGTTCACGTTATGGCACAAGAAATTCGGAAGTATTTGGCAGATAACAAACGGAAATTGGAAATTGCACTAACCACGGCTAAATATGTCGATCCACAACAGGTATTAAAAAGAGGATATTCTATTACCCGTTTGAATGGGAAGGCTTTAAAAACAGGTATTGCTTTGAAATCCGGAGACCGGATAGAAACAGAATTGGCTGAGGGACATATATGGAGTATCTATACGAAAGAAAAATAAAATAAATTGAATGAGTTATGTCTGAGATGAATAAATTGACTTATAAAGAAGCTATTGCGGAAATTGAAAATATCGTAGCTAAATTGGAAAATAATCAGTTGGATGTAGATGAATTAAGTGAAAAAGTAAAGCGTGTCTCAGAACTGATTGCGTGCTGCAAGGATAAATTGCATAATACGGAAGAAGAAGTTGAAAAAATATTGAAAGCAATAGATACCAATAGCTAACAGTTGAGGATGAGACGATACCTTTTATTGGTCCTTATTTTTTGGAAAACTACGATGCTTGCGGCACAACCGCAGAGTGCTTTGCAGGAATTATTGGGTACAAAAGGTCTGGAACATGCCATTGTAGGTATTTCCATCAAGCAGGTTACAGATGGAAAAGAATTGGTTGGGCATAATGCCAGAATTTCCATGACTCCGGCTTCCGTGGCTAAATTGCTGCCTACATGGTTCTCCTTGCAAGAAAAGGGGGCGGACTATCGTTATCAGACGAAAGTATGCTATACAGGGACCATTTGCAATGGGACACTTGCAGGAAATATTGTAATAGAATCGGGTGGTGATCCGACTTGTAACTCCCGGTATTTCCCCCGTCATGATTTGTTGGCGGATATTGTCGAGAAATTGCAGGAACAAGGTGTTCGGGAAATAAACGGGCAGATTATAGTGGAGGGGGCAAAGGCAGGAACTGCCATTCCGGGAAGTTGGGTATGGGAAGACATTTCCAATTATTACGGTGCATTATATCTGCCGTTCAACTACCGTGATAATACATACACTTTAAATTTTCAAACAGGAGCAACAGGTAGTCCTACGAAATTGTTATCAGTAACTCCAGAATTACCTGGTATTAAATTTCAAAATGAAACGATAGCTCAGGGAAATAAAGAGGATGCCTGGATATATGGAGGACCTTATTCATCAGTTTTAAGTATTCAAGGCACACTCCCGATTAACCGTTCCTCGGTCAAAATCAAAGGAGCTATGCACTATCCTGCAGTAGCCTTTATGCAGGAATTAAAGAAGATGCTTGTCCAAAATGGTATCAGAATCAACAATGAGAATTGCGCGGATACCAACAGAATTGAATTCCTGTGCCATCATTCGCCTTCTTTAAAAGAGATTGTATTCCACACGAATAAAGTGAGTGTCAATCTATTTGCTGAAGCATTGGGTAGTTTGATTGAAACAGGGGGCAGTTCATGGTCAGAGAAGGTCTCCTCATTATTATCTGAAATTGGCATAGATTCGCAAGGCATCGTATTGGAAGATGCCTGTGGTTTGTCCCCCAAGGATGTTCTTCCTCCTCAGGTATTGACTGATTTATTGGTATATATCGCTAAACAAGGGAATGCGGATTTTGTATCTTCTTTGCCTGAAGCAGGAAAGGATGGGGGATTGTTGGGATATTGTTACTCTTCTCCTGAATTAAAAAATAAAATGAAAGCCAAAACAGGCTCCATGTCAGGTGTCAGGGCACTGGCAGGTTACTTGACAGCTGCCGATGGTACACAATTGGCATTTACAATCATTGTCAATCATTATACATGCACGGTATCCCAATTGCAGAAAGCGATAGGTAAATTCTTGTCTTTTTTCATATAATCCCCCAATTCCTGCATGCATTTTCAAGAATAAAAACCTACCTTTGCGAAGCTTTTGAAAAGATATAGAGTACAAACATGATTACAGTTTCAAATTTAGAAATTCAATTTGGGAAAAGGGTATTGTTCCACGATGTAAATTTGAAGTTTACACCGGGTAATTGCTATGGGATAATAGGTGCCAATGGTGCCGGTAAATCAACTTTTTTGAGAATGCTGAGTGGAGATTTGGAACCGACGCGCGGAACTGTGTTGTTCGGTCCCGGAGAACGTCTTTCCGTTTTAAAGCAAGACCACTTTGCTTACGACAATTGCACGGTTTTAGATACCGTCCTGCAGGGACACATGAAATTATGGGAAGTCATGCAGGAAAAGAATGCCATTTATATGAAAGCAGATTTCTCCGATGAAGATGGTATTCGTGCTGCGGAATTGGAGGAGCAATTTGCAGGTATGGATGGGTGGAACGCAGAAAGCGATGCTGCCAATTTGTTGAGTGGTTTAGGAATCAAGGAAAACTTGCACTATGCCATGATGAAAGACCTGAGCGGAAAGCAGAAAGTGCGTGTCCTTCTGGCACAAGCTCTTTTTGGCAAACCGGATAACCTGCTATTGGATGAACCGACCAATGATCTTGATTTGGAAACTGTCATGTGGTTGGAAAATTACCTCTCCAATTTCGAGAATACGGTGCTTGTCGTATCTCATGACCGGCATTTCTTAGACTCTGTTTGCACCCACACGGTGGACATCGATTATGGGAAAATGCAGCTTTTTGCCGGGAATTATAGTTTCTGGTATGAATCCAGCCAATTGGCTCTCCGCCAAATGCAGGCAAAAAATAAAAAAGCAGAGGAGAAACGCAAGGAGTTGCTTGAGTTTATTGCGCGTTTCAGTGCCAATGTGGCAAAATCCAAGCAAACCACCAGCCGTAAAAAGATGTTGGAAAAATTGAATGTAGAGGAAATTATGCCTTCCACCCGCAAATATCCGGGCATCATTTTCACTCCGGAACGGGAAGTGGGAAACAAGATATTGGAAGTGCGCAATCTTAGCAAAACCATTGATGGAGAATGCCTCTTTAAGGATGTGGAATTTGCGGTAGAAAAAGAAGATAAAATTGTATTCCTATCCCGTGACCCTCGTGCGATGACTGCTTTATTTGAAATCATTAACGGGAATGACAAGCCCGACACAGGAGATTATTCCTGGGGTGTAACCATCACGACTGCTTATCTTCCTTTGGATAATTCTGCCTATTTTGATACAGACATGCGTTTGATTGATTGGTTAGGGCAATTTTCAACCGATACGAGCGAAACATTCCTTCGTGGTTTCTTGGGGAAAATGCTTTTCTCTGGTGAAGACATTTATAAAAGTGTCAAGGTCCTTTCCGGAGGAGAAAAAATGCGTTGCATGATAGCCCGCATGATGCTGAACAATGCCAATGTGTTGATACTTGATTCTCCTGCCAACCACCTTGACTTGGAATCCATCCAGGCATTTAACAACACTTTGGTGGCTTTCAAGGGAGTTATCTTGATGAACTCACATGACCATGAATTCATCCAGACGGTTTGCAACCGGGTAATAGAGTTGACGCCCAATGGGATTATAGACAAACGCATGGATTTTGACGATTACATCATGAGTGATAGCATCAAAGCCCAATTGGATAAAATGTACAATTAAGCGGACTGATTATAAATTTAAAATAACGGAAACATGAAAGTAAATTTTTTATTGGTGGGAGCTTTGGCATTGCTGATGGGATGCCAAGGGAAATCAAAAACCAATGAGTATGTAGTGATTGCGGGGAAAAGCGTTGTAGAGGATTCGTTGTGGAACAAGGTTGCTCAGGCATTGGTGCAGAAGCATGAGGCTGCCTTCCTTTCATACAACCAGGCGCCGGAGGAAGTATTGCCCCAGTTGCAGGAAATTCGCCCGCGTTACGTGGCAATTGTGGAGAAGCCCGAATACTTGGGCAGGGACTATGTCATTGCATTGAACCAAATGAGCCGGAAAGTGGACAATGATATGTATGCGGATTTTTTATGGGGAATCATTACGGGCTATGATGCTGCCGCAGCCATGAAAATGGTGAATAACAGCACAGAGCCACTGGTTATGAAAGACGCTGTGGCGACAATTACGGAATTAAGCAGCGGGAAATGGTTTGACCGCTTTGCTTGGATTGATGACCACAAAATGGGATTATGGGGAGAAAAGAAGTCAAAAGATGACACGATAACCACCTATCAATTGCCCATGAAAAAAATGCGTTTGAAATATACATTCTCGCATGGCGATTCCCGGATTGTGGAACGCACGATGGTGGACCCCAAAGACGAAATGCAGACATTCTATGACATTTACCAAGAGTACAATCCGGATTTGGTAGTGACTGCCGCCCATGCGACGGAACGTAATTTGGAAATGCCCTTTTCATTGGGGAACATTCGTCCGCGTGACGGAGTCTTGTATATGGACTTTCCGGATGGTCCGAAAGACTTGGTGGAAAGTGGAAAGAGAAAAGTTTATCTACCGATTGGAAACTGTCTGATTGCCAACGTAAACAATACGAAGGAAAGCATGGCTGTCGCTTGGATGAACAGTGGAAACGCCGCCACTATGGTAGGCTATGTCGTGACAACCTGGCACGGCAGGAACGGCTGGGGTGGATTAAAATATTTGGTGACAACCCCGGGACGTTATTCTGTGGCAGAAGCATTTTATCTGAACCAGCAGGATTTCCTCTATCAATTAAACGAATGGAGTCCTAAATTGTTGACCATGCCTTACAACTATGATACGAACAATGAATTTGCTGAAGCTCCCCAGACCCTTCGCGATTCTTTGGGTATTGAGCCTACCAATGACCAAGTCGGCTTCTGGCATGACCGCGATGTGTTGGCTTATTATGGTGACCCGAAATGGAATGTTCGTTTACAAGAAATTCCTGAAGAGAATGACTTCACGGTTACCTCTGAAATAAAAGGGAAACAATGTATCATAACTATCACCACCAAAGACAACTTCAGTTTGGAACGGATGAAAGGTGATCATTTCAAGGAAGAGCATGTTCTCGATTTGCCTTTTAGCTACTTCTTCCCGGAACGGTTGAACAATCCCCGTTTGGCAGAGGGGCAAGAGTGGAAGGCCGCTGTGGATGAGAACTTCCTTTTGGTGTATAATGCAGATTTTGAACCGGGCAAAACCTACACCGTAGTCTTGGACATGGACTGATTTTTTTTAAAAGAATAATGCTTGAGGGTATGTTGAAATAGACATGCCCTCTTTTTTTGTACCTAAAGATTAACGAGGTTGTCTTTGTTTCAACCAGAACCCATAGCGAGGGATTCGTTATCTTTCCGTCGCATGACTCTCGCATCAAGGACACTTTCCCAACGCTTGCCGGCGATGGGAGGGTGTGTCTAATGCGTGTCTGATGCGTTAATGTCCCTGCCAAAGGAGCACGTTTCCTCCATCTTGGCTGTAACCTGCTTTACTAAAATGAAGCAGGCTTTGCATTAAAAAATGGGAATGTTATAGACAATCCCTAACGATAAGGTTTGTGTCTGCGGGCAGGCAGGAGCGAATAGCCTGGCACGGCGGGTAAAATCGACTTGTCTGCCATGGTAAACCAGGAAGAAGCGGAGGTTCTCTTTCATAGGAAAATATTCCACGCCGCCTTGGTAGCCGTAGGTAGTACGGTATTTGCCTTCCTCCATGTCAGGATTGTCTTTGCGGAGAGAGGAAGTCTCGTAGAATCCTTTCAGGAAAAAATTCCATTTAGATAAGGGACGGTAGTCCACTCGGCTGATGACGGAAAGATAACTGCAATCAGTTACCTGGTAACCTTGCGGTGTAAGGGCAGAGATTTCAGAAAGTATCCCGAGTTTGTCAATGTCTTCGGCAGAGTAGAACACATCGGCATATAGGCTGAATTTATCCTGTCGCCAGGCTGTCCCCAAGCCCAACAGGTAAATGTTGTCTTTCTTCCCCTCATGGAAAAAGGAAAAGGACCAGCGCGTAAGGAGGCGACCGTCGAAAAGATTGCCGTTCCAATTAAAAGAATAGCCGAGGGGCACTTTCGCCGGTTCGTATCCGGGAGGTAAAAGGCTGTACGTCTCTTCTGCCGTATTGCTGCGTCCGTCTATAATCTGGAAACGGAGTTCCTGGGTCGGGGTCACCTGCCAAATCAGGTCGGCTCCGACCAAGAAGCAGGTCATGTAGTTTCCATAATCTGAAAATTCATAGACTTCCGCAGGGTTTGCGTCGTATTCAAACCCACCGTAATCGGCATATTGTTTGCCGATAAATGCCGAAAGGGCAGGAGTGATGTGGAACCCGATGCCCAAGCAGTCAATAGAGGAGGGCATGTTGTCCAAGCTGTTGGGAGTATTGCTACGATTAATGTGCTGAAACCATTTGTAATAAATACGGTCTGTGATGTCGCCGGTAATTTGCAGGCGCAGGAAGTCTGCTTTGAAAGCAGCTTTTTCCTGCCCGGTTCCTTCCAGTGTCCCGTGAAAACCGAATCGCGTATTCAAGTTGACATGTAGGAAATCGGTTTTCTTCGGCATGCCGGTTATCGTTTCAAAAACACTCTTTTGTATATGTATTGTATCTGCAATTGGAGTTGCGGCGGCGGGGACGAATTGTGTAAGAATAAGCCATAAGCAGGCGGCTGTGCTTGGTATTTTCATGTGTCTGTTTATTTGATTTTTCAGGGCGCAAAAATAACATATTATTTGTAAGTTTGAGAAAAAATGCACAACTTCGCGCCCGTAAAAAACAAAAGAAATAAATGTAACAATTAAAAACAAACTAAGTATGAAAACACTGATGAATTTAAAATTGTTTGCCATGTCCCTCTTGTTGTGGGCAGGCATGACGTCTTGTTTAAAGGGTTCTGACCCGGATTTTATGGTCGTTCCGGATGTGGCTTATTTGGAGCAAACCGGTTCAGGCGACAATGCCCGTTACACCCCTGTCATGCGTATTGTCGGGAATTATCCCATTGCCCAAGCAACTTGCACTTATGAAGGGCAAACTTATAGTTTTGACAGAATTGTAGGGAATGACTATTATATGGAATTAGAAGTCAATCCTTATATGGTTGGTGATACAGTTACGACCGGTATTTGTGCGATTTCAGCAGTTTCAGCGGAAACGGAAGCCCGGGGAGCGAGCAACCAAATCCGGTTCGGGAATGTAAAGCAATTGGGTGATTTCACGGTGGAGACCTTGGAATACGATGAGCAGAAGAAAGTCATTACCATGACTTGCACTCCATCGGAAGGGGCTGAGAGCTATGTACTAATGTATCAAACGGCTCCCAGCCAAATCATGGTGCCTTATGATGAATTTAAGACTACAGAGAAAGATGGCAAGCTGACTGCGGAAATATCTTTTGAAGCAGCTGCCAACACCACTTATCGGATTGCTGTCGGAGCAACTAACGGGACGGTAATCTTAATGAAAGGAAATGATACTATCACCGCAGAGTAATTGTTTCTCGGGAAAATATAATACGCGATACATGCCTTTTCAAATGTGCATGTATCGCGTAAATTTTTTATAATGGTTCTTGCTCCAGCATGTTGCTGTCTCTTATACACATCTGACGCTGCCGACG
>DXFT01000125.1 GCA_019114285.1 Candidatus Odoribacter faecigallinarum | reverse complement strand
GCCCTTTTCAGCTAAAAGAAGGACAACGAGGTTTGTTGGAAATTCAAATTCTTCATCTATTTCTGATGCCAGAGCATTCCCGTTATCAACTACTTGGAAGATTTTAAAAGAGTTTTCACTGATACACTCTCCTTCATGTTCGAATAGGGTGATGTCATCGATTGTAGTATTTGCAACCATGAACATGGATGCCAATAGAGTTAGTACGATGCCTGATACCAGTCCTGCTAAATAAATTAAAAATTTTTTCATGACTTAATTTTTTATGTGTGATACATAGATGATAGGATAATGTGTTTTTGTGTAAGATTGCTTGGTATTATTTATCTTGTATTTCAACGACAGGGACTGTTTTTGAGATGTCTTGCGTTGTTATGTAAGTGAAGGTGCTGGTTTGTTTTGCACGTTTGCCGCGAGGGATTTTTATGATTTGATTGTCGTAATAAGCTTGTCCATTTTTATTAGATAGTAGGACGACTACTCCTGTCGAATATCCCATAAAGTCAAGTTCCCAAGCTAAGGCGTTGTTATAACCAAGTACTTGGAAGATTTTAAATGGACCTTTGCTAACAAAGTTTTGTGTGTAGTTTTTGTTTGTTGCACATGAGCACATGGCGAGAATAACTAATAGTAATAACCATTTTTTCATGACTTGTGTTTTTTTTGTTGCCCTCCAGTGCCACAAGGGCTTTTTTATATGAGAAGCGTGGCGCTGCAATGCCACGTCTTAATGTGAAGGTGCTAGGAAAAACCTTTGGAAACAGATGTGGGAATAACAGCCCCACGCATATACGTGGCAGCCATTATATCATCTCTTGTTTCCGTTGTGATTAAGTTTCCTAGGCTTTTCACATACAAGAAGAAGACATAACGCTTCTTTATTTATTCAATACTGAACAGAACACTTTCTATTCATGAGCAAAAGTAAAGAAAATTTGTGATATAGACTTGTTTCTGTATAAAATTTATTTGTGTTGTCGAATTGTTTTTATGATTTTGCTGGTCTGACGTTTTGGCAGGTGGGGAGGGTGTGGCACGGGGATTGCGGGAGAGGGGTGGTAATTTGATTATAATAATTAAAAACATATAGTTATGACAAGTGGAAAGATTGGGGTATCAACCCAGAATTTGTTTCCGATTATCAAGAAGTTTTTGTATTCGGACCATGAGATATTTTTAAGGGAGATTGTTTCCAATGCGGTGGATGCCACCCAGAAATTGAAGGTGCTGGCGTCTTCCGGCGAGTTTAAGGGGGATGTTTCCGGTTTGAAGGTGAGGGTGAAGGCTGACAAAGCGGCAGGGACGCTGACGGTGTCGGACAGCGGTATCGGGATGACGCAGGAAGAGGTGGAGAAGTATATCAACCAGATTGCCTTTTCCGGGGCAGAGGAGTTTTTGGAGAAGCATAAGGACGACGCGGCTACGATTATCGGGCATTTCGGGCTGGGCTTTTATTCCGCCTTTATGGTGAGCGACAAGGTGGAGATTGTGACGAAGTCCTACAAGGAGGGCGCACAAGCCGTGAAGTGGACCGGCGAGGGGGATACGGAATATACCTTGGAGCCGGCTGAACGGGCAGAGCGGGGCACGGATATTATCATGCACCTGGCTGAGGATGAGAAGGATTTCTTGGAGGAGGGGAAGGTGCAGGAGTTGCTGACGAAGTATTGCAAGTTCCTTCCGGTGGAGATTGTTTTCGGGAAGAAGAAGGAGTGGAAGGATGGCAAGTATGTGGATACGGAGGAGGACAATGTGGTGAATGACACGAATCCTTTGTGGAAGCGGAAGCCGGCGGATTTGAAGGAGGAGGATTACCTGAAGTTTTACCATGAGTTGTATCCCATGGCACAGGACCCGCTGTTCCATATCCATTTGAATGTGGATTATCCGTTTAACCTGACGGGCGTGCTGTATTTCCCGAAGATTGACAATAAGTTTGAGATTCAGAAGAATAAGATTCAGTTGTATTGCAACCAGGTGTATGTGTCGGATTCGGTGGAGGGGATTGTGCCGGAGTTCTTGACGTTGCTGCACGGGGTGATTGATTCACCGGATATTCCGCTGAATGTGTCCCGTTCTTATTTGCAGAGCGACCGGAACGTGAAGAAGATTTCGAGCCATATCACGAAGAAGGTGGCAGACAGCCTGACTGATATTTTCAAGAACAGCCGGGAGGATTACGAAAAGAAGTGGGACGACTTGAAGATTTTTATCCAGTACGGCATTCTGACGGACGAGAAGTTTGCGGAGCGGGCAAAGGATATTGTGCTGTTGAAGAATACGGACGGGAAGTATTTTACGTTGGAGGAGTATCAGAATCTGATTTCCGCTAACCAGACGGACAAGGACAAGAATGTGGTTTACCTTTATGCGACAGATGTGGAAGAGCAATATACGTATATCCAGGCAGCGAAGGAGAAGGGGTATGACGTGCTGTTGATGGACGGCCAGCTGGATACGCACTTTATCAACCATCTGGAGCAGAAGGAGGCGAACCGTCGGTTCTTGCGGGTGGATTCGGATGTGATAGACAAGTTAATCCAGAAGGAGGAAGTGAAGGCAACAGCCTGGACCGGGACAGAGCAGGAGGAGATGCGTGACGTATTCGAGGCGCAGTTGCCCAAGACCGGTGGCAGGTATATGGTGGCTTTTGAAGCGTTGGGCGAGGACGGCGAGCCGGTTGTGATTACCCGTTCGGAGTTTATGCGCCGTATGAAGGAGATGGCAGCAATGAATCCCGGCATGGGATTCTATGGACCGATGGATGACCAGTTTACTTTGGTGGTGAATACGGAACATAAGTTGGTCAAGGGCATCTTAGAGGATGAGCGCAAGGCTTTGGGTGAGAAGTTGCAGCCGATTGATACGGAGATGAAGGGTATTGAGCAAAAGCGTGCCGAAATTGATGAGCTGAACAAGGACAAGAAGGAAGAGGAGATTCCGCAGGTGGACAAAGACCGGAAGAAGGAATATGGCGAGCAGTTGGAGAAGTTGCGGAAGGACAAACGCTCTTTGTTGGAAGAGTATGGCAAGGGTAATAAGATTGTCGGGCAATTGATAGACTTGGCTTTGCTTGCCAATGGTTTGTTGAAAGGCGAGGCTCTGAACCGTTTTGTGAAGAGGAGCGTGGATTTGATACAGTAATCTTCAGGATTTTGCCAGATATTTTAGGGGCGGGCATACAGGAGGTGTGCCCGCTTTTTTATGTATGGAGGGGTAGTGGAAAAGTGTTCACTTTTTTGTGAGTATGGAAGGGATGTATTATTTTTGCATTATTGACATTTTGTATAATTATGAAGATAGGTTTGTTGTCAGATACGCACGGATGGCTGGATGAACGGGTGGTGCGCTTTTTTGCGGATTGCGGGGAAGTGTGGCATTGCGGGGATATTGGCAGTATGGCTGTCATTGAGCGTCTGGAGCAGGATTTCCGGGTAAGGGCAGTGCATGGCAATATTGATGGCGGGGAGATTCGGATGAGGTTTCCGGAAACGGAGGTTTTTGAATGCGAGGAGGTAAAGGTGGTGATGACCCATATCGGGGGGTATCCGGGGCATTATGATGCGCGCATCCGCCCGGTGTTGCAACGGGAGTGTCCCCGGCTTTTTGTTTGCGGGCATTCGCATATTTTAAAGGTGATGTATGACCGGACTTTGGGTTGCTTGGCGGTGAATCCGGGGGCTGCAGGGAAGTTTGGGTTTCATAAAGTGTGTACAGCGGTACGTTTTTTGATGGAAAAGGGTGAGATTAAGGACTTGGAAGTATTGGAGTTCAAGAAATAATTAACTTTACAGGTAAATATGAAATTGTATGAAAAGGAATTTTTTAATTTTGGGATTGATATTGTTGTTTTCGGGTTTGGTTTGCCAAGTGGAGGCGCAGCATAATATCAACCAAGTGCGGGCACAGAGTGTCAAGTATCAGCGGTTGATGGCTTTGATTGATGCTTTTTATGTGGATACTGTCAATTTGGAACGTTTAACAGAAGATGCCATTGTGCAAGTGTTGGCTGATTTGGACCCGCATTCCGTTTATATTACAGCAGAGGATGTGGAGGCTATGAATGAGCCGCTGGAGGGAGGTTTTTACGGTATTGGAATCCAGTTTGCCGTATTGCGTGACACGTTGGTCGTGCAGGATGTCGTGGCTGGCGGACCTTCGGAGAAGGTGGGGCTGCGTGCCGGTGACCGTATTGTTGCCGTGGAAGGGGAAAATATTGCAGGGAAGAAGATGACATACGTGGATGTCCACCGGTATTTGAAAGGAGAGAAGGGTACGGTGGTGAATATAACGGTGTTGAGGGGAACGGACAGGTTGGATTTCCGCATTGTGAGGGACAAGATTCCATTGTATAGTGTGGATGCTGCTTATATGCTGGACGGAACGACGGGTTATGTGAAGGTTTCCCGTTTTGCTGCGACGACGATAGAGGAGTTTGAGGCTGCTTTGAAGAAGTTGAAGGGGCAAGGGATGCAGGATTTGATATTGGATTTGCAAGGGAATGGCGGAGGTTATATGGGTGCGGCTTTGGGGTTATGTGACAATTTCCTGAAAAGTTTGAACCTGATTGTTTATACTGATGGGTTGGCTTCGGGGCGGAGAGATGAGTTTGCCACTGCTGCCGGGTTGTTTGAGGACGGGCGTTTGGTTGTGTTGATTGATGGTAATTCGGCTTCAGCGAGCGAGATTGTGTCCGGCGCGGTTCAGGATTGGGACAGGGGCGTCATTGTAGGACGGCGGTCTTTCGGGAAAGGGTTGGTGCAAAGGCAATACCCGTTGACCGACGGTTCCATGATACGTTTAACGGTAGCCCATTATTACACTCCTTCCGGGCGCTGCATCCAGAAGCCATACGACAAAGGCGGTTTGGAGTATGAAGCAGAGTATTTCAAGCGTTATACGACGGGCGAGTTGCTTTCAGCAGATAGCATTGTGGTAAATGACAGTTTGAAATACTTTACGAAAGTAAAGAAGCGTGTTGTTTATGGCGGTGGGGGAATCATACCTGATGTGTTTGTACCTCTTGATACTTCTGTGAATTATTTGTATTTTAACCGCTTGATAGCAAAGAATGTGATTGGAGATTATGTGAATGATTATATTGACAAGCACCGGACGGATTTGCAGAAGGCTTATCCTGATTTCGCTTCTTTTAACCGTGATTTTGTTGTGACGGATGGAATGATAGAGGATATTGTGGATGCGGGTGTCAAAGCGGGAGTGGAGAAAAATGAGGAGTTGCTGATGCCGATATTGCCTTCTATGAGATTGCAGTTAAAAGCATTAATTGCCCGTGACCTTTGGGATATGAATGAAATGTACCAAATACTGAATGAGGAGAATGACGAGTTGAAAAAGGGAGTGGAGATTTTGAAGGATGGAACTTATGACCGGATATTGAATTAATAAGATTCCTTTGTAGAGGGGAAGGTGCTTTGTTTGGATATGTAAAAGAGGATAGTTGTATATGAAAATAAGCGAAGTATTGCAGTATCTGGGCATGGAGAATGCCTGGTGCATGGATGCCGTGGAGATGGGAGTGCAGTTGTTGGTGATGGCGGCGGTGGCAGGATTAGTGTATTGGATAGCGAAAAAGTGGTTGGCTAAAGCGGTGTCGCATTTAGCCGGAAAAACTGCTACGCATTGGGATGATTTGATGTTTAACCGGTATTTTTTCAATGCTTTTGCTTTGTTTATCGTGCCTGTGGCTGTGCGGGTCGTTTCAGATTTGGCAGGTTGGGAGCATGGGGAGTGGTTTTACAAGGTGGTGAATATCTGGTTGACGTTTTCTACAGTCCTGTTGATTTCTGCCATTCTGGACGGAGTGAACCGGATTTATGATAGTTATCCTGTGTCGCGGAACCGCCCGATTAAGGTGTTTATCCAAGTTGTCAAGGTGTTCCTGTATTGCGTGGTGATTATTGTGGTCATTAGTATTATTTTTGAGAAGGACCCTGAAAGTTTGTTAGTGGGTTTGAGTGCTTTTGCTGCTGTGCTGATGTTGGTGTTCAAGGATACGATATTGGGATTTGTGGCAGGGGTGCAGTTGTTGGCGAACAAGATGGTGAATATCGGAGATTGGATTGTGATGCCGTCTGCGAATGCGGACGGGGAGGTACGGGAGATTAACCTGACGACAGTGAAGGTGCAGAATTGGGATATGACTATTTCAACTATTCCGACATATAAAATGGTTTCGGAGTCGTTTACTAATTGGCGGGGAATGCGAGAGTCGAATGGTAGGCGTATTAAAAGGTCTGTGAATATTGATGTGCAATCGGTTCACTATTTGGGACAGGAAGAATTGGAAGAGTTAAAGAAGTCGAAGCTTTTACGAAATTATATCACGGCGAAGCTGGATGAATTGGAACGAAGGAATGCTGCTATGCATACTCCGTTGGATGGTCAACAGTTGACGAATATCGGTACGTTCAGGGAATATATGGAGGCATGGATTGCCCAGAATCCGGACATTGAGCAAGGGATGCTTCATTTTGTGAGACAACTGCAACCGGGACCGACAGGCATTCCGTTAGAGATTTATTGTTTTTCTGCCCGGCAGTCTTTTGTGGAGTATGAGCGGGTGCAAGCAGATCTTTTTGATCATTTGTTTGCGGTGCTGCCGTTGTTTAATTTGAGGATATTCCAGTATCCTTCTGATTCGTTAAGGGTGGAAACTTTTAAATCATGATGTTTTTTTGAAGAAAAAGTGGGGTAAAGTGGTTTGAAGTGGGAAATATTTCCTAATTTTACAACATCAATTCTATGGTATTATTTGTCGGTTGATTAGCGTGTAATCTGCTGGTAGATAATATAGAGTGGAATAAGAGGTTGTTAAATATAGAGTAATTATGCCTACTTTTATCGGAGATTATATCTGCAAGGCGGACAGCAAGTGCCGGGTGGTAGTGCCGGCATCCTTCCGTAAAGCCATGACGACAGGCGGTTCGTCTGTCTTTGTGTTGCGGAGGAATGTGTTTGAGCAGTGTATTGACATGTATCCGCAAGAAGAGTGGGAGCGGATGATGCAAAATTTGCGGGAAAAGTTGAATATGTTTGATGCAAAGCATGTCGCTTTCTTACGGGAGTTTTGCCGTGGAACGCAAGAGGTGGAGATGGATGCGAACGGTCGAGTGCTGTTGCCGAAGCGTATGCTTTCTGAGGTGGGCATAGACAAGGATATGGTGTTTGCAGCCCAGGATAGGCTAATTCAGGTGTGGGATGCGGAAGTGTATGCCCATGTAGCGATGGAGCCTGGAGAGTTAAGCCGGTTGGCTGGAGAGATATTTAAAGATTGACTTTAAAATGAAAGGATTATGTCGGAATATCATGTACCAGTATTGTTGAAAGAGTCTGTGGATGGTTTGGATATCCGTCCCGGTGGCTTGTATCTTGATTTGACTTTTGGCGGGGGAGGGCATTCGGCAGAGATATTGCGACGGATGGATGGAGATGCCCGTTTGATGGGGTTTGACCAAGATGAGGATGCGGAGGCAAATGTGCCGGAAGATGAGCGTTTTATTTTTGTAAATCATAACTTCCGTTATTTCCGGAATTTTATGCGTTATTACGGTTGGGAGAGGGTTGACGGAATATTGGCGGATTTAGGGGTTTCGTCTCATGAATTTGACGAGGCAGAAAGGGGGTTTTCTTTCCGTTTTGATGCGGCTTTGGATATGCGGATGAACCGGCGGGGCAGATTGACAGCAGCAGAGGTGCTTAATACTTATGAGGCTGAACGGCTTGCAGCCATGTTCAGAAATTACGGGGAAGTGGAAAATGCAAATCGGTTGGCAGATGCAGTAGTAAAGGCGAGGACAAGAGAAGATATAAAGACTTCGGGAGATTTTTACCGAGCAATAGAGTATTGTGTGCCTAAGATGAAGGAAAAGAAATATCTTGCGAAGGTGTACCAAGCTTTGCGAATAGAGGTGAACGGGGAATTGGACGCTTTGGAAGAAATGCTGGGACAGGTGATGGAGGTGTTGCAACCGGGCGGGCGATTGGTGGTTATTACTTATCATTCACTGGAGGATAGGATTGTGAAGAATTTCTTGAAGTCGGGTAATTCAGCAGGGAGAGAAGATAAGGATTTGGTTTTTGGGCGAGTTGCACGACATTTTGAATTGGTGAACAGAAAGGTGATAGTGCCTTCGGAAGAAGAGATTGCCTGTAACCCGCGTGCTCGGAGTGCCAAGTTGCGAATAGCTTGTAGGGTGTAAGAATAGAAATTTTTAAATTTATGCCTATGGACAATATGAATTATACGACGAACACAGAACCGGATAATCGGGAAGAACAGAAGGGTTCTTCTCCAGTTAAGGGCGTGTTGGAAGGGAAGTTTCTAGCAGAGAGGTTGACTAAAAATATACGGTATGTTTTGTTTGTTATTGTATTGGGAATTTTCTATATTGCGAATGGTTATTCGACAGAAAAATTGCATAGGGAACGGGTGGCTTTGGAGAAGGAGGTACGTGATTTGCGTTTTGAATCGATAACGGCAGCTGCGGATTTGATGTTCCGGAGTAAGCAGTCAGAAGTAATTAAGCAGGTCAGAAAGGAGGGACTGAACTTGGAAGAAAGTAAGGAGCCTCCGATGAAATTATATAGATAAAGAAGTTTGCCATGGCACTGAAGGATGACATAAGTTGGCGGACAATAGTAGTATATATAGCTGTTGTACTCTGTGGGTTCGGTATTATTATCCAAGCGGCGGCAGTAATGACGGTGCAGGGGAGCAAGTGGCGTGAGATGGCATCGGATAATGTACCTGTGAAGCCGGTGGATATCGCTCCAAACCGTGGGGATATTTGTGCAGCAGACGGAAGAATATTGGCTACGTCTGTCCCTTTTTATGAGTTGCATTTTGACCCGATTGCCGTGGATGGAGAAGTATTCCAACAAAATATAGATAGCCTTGCCTATTGTCTTTCCGCTTTTTTCAAAGATGGAAGTAAAAATTTTTATAAAGAGAAATTAATGCAGGCGCGGAAATCAAAGAACCGTTACCTGTTGATAAATAAACGAAGGGTTAATCATACGGAATTAAAAAGAATAAGAGAATTTCCTATTTTTCGTTTGGGAAGGAATAAGGGCGGTTTTGTGGCTGAAGTGTTTGATGAGCGTTTACAGCCTCATGTGAACCTTGCCAAGCGTACTATCGGTTATATCAACAGTTCAGTGGAAGGAGGACGCGAGGGGCGTGTGGGGTTGGAAGCTGCGTTTGAAAATGAATTGAAGGGGGAGATGGGGGAAGGTATCAAGCGGATGATGTCGGGTACGTGGATGACGGTGACGGAACAGGAGCCTAAAGATGGTCATGACATTGTGACTACCATAGATGTCGATTACCAAGATATTGTACAGCATGCCTTAAAATCTCAATTGGAGAAAAGTCAGGCTACGGACGGTACTGCTATTTTGATGGAGGTAAAGAGCGGAGACATAAAAGCCATTGCAAACATGACAAGGGGGAAGGATGGCAGTTATTCGGAAATGCAGAACATTGCCATCAGTGGAGCGGGGGAACCTGGCTCTGTCATTAAGGCTGCGACTTTTATTGCCTTGATGGAGGATGGTTTTGTTTCTCCAGATGATACGATTGATTTAGGCAAATCGGGTGCATATAAATTTTATAATAGAACGTTGAGAGAGGCGCATGGGGGCTTGGGAAAGGTGACGGTACGACAGATGTTGGAGAAGTCGGCAAATGGTATTGCCAAATTGGTATTCGATAATTACAAAGAACACCCGGAAAAGTTTGTAAACCGGTGGTATGCCATGGGGTTGGATAAAAAAACGGGCATTTGCTTACCGGGTGAGACGGAGCCGTTTATCAAGCATCCCAAAGATAAAACTTGGTCTGGAATCAGTTTGCCTTGGATGGCTTTTGGTTATGAGACGCAGTTGACGCCTTTACAGATTTTGGCATTTTACAATGCGATTGCGAATGACGGGCAACGGATGCGCCCGCGTTTGGTAAAGGAAATCCGTAATCATGGAGAGGTGGTGAAGAGATTTGATACAGAGGAGATGGGGGGACGGATTTGTAGCCGTAAGACACTGGAGAACATACAAAGCATGCTGGAAGGAGTGGTGGAACATGGTACGGCACGGAATATTTATACAGAGAATTATCGGATTGCCGGGAAAACGGGTACAGCACGTATTGCTAAGGGAGGCAAATATGTTTCTGGGGCTTATCGTGCCAGTTTTGTGGGATATTTTCCGGCGGATGATCCACTGTATTCTTGTATAGTAGTCATTGATAATCCTCGGAACGGTTATTATGCGACTACAGTTTCTGCTCCTGTATTCAAGGAGATTGCCGATAAAGTCTATTCTATGGCATACGTGCAGTATGGGGAACCTGAGTATGAGGAGGACAAATCTTTACCGGTTTGTAAGGATGGTTTAAAGAAAGATTTTGTAACGATATTTGATTACTTGGACATGGATGTGGATGGATTGCGAGATGTTTCTGACAGTGAATGGGTAGGAACGTTGAGCGATGAAGGGGAGAACATGAAACTGGAGCCCAGGCGGGTGGATTATTCTACGGTGCCGAATGTGCGAGGGATGGGTTTGCGGGATGCATTATATGTCTTGGAGAATTCGGGGCTGAAGGTCGGTGTGGCGGGAGCAGGGATGGTACGTAAGCAGTCCTTGCAGCCAGGTAGCGAGGTGCCTAAAGGGAGTTATGTACAAATAGAGTTGCGATGAAATAGGTAGATTAAGAAAGTTTATTATATTGGTAATGAAAAAATTAAAAGAATTATTGAACGGTGTGTCCATTAAAAATACGTATGGGGATTTGGAACAAGAAGTCTGCCATGTGCATTTTGATTCCCGGAAAATAGAACGTGGGGATGTGTTTATTGCTCAACGGGGTGTAAATGTGGATGGTCATCTTTTTATAACCAAAGCCATTGAAGCAGGGGCTGCGGCTGTTATTTGTGAGGTTTTGCCGGAAGATTTAAGTGATAAGATAGTATATGTAGTGGTTGCTGATTCTTCAGAGGCGTTGGGGGTGATAGCTTCCAATTATTATGACTGTCCTTCTACGAAGATGAAATTAGTGGGGGTAACAGGGACAAATGGCAAGACAACAACGGCGACTTTGCTTTACGAGATGGCTAAGTTATTTGGTTTTAAAGCTGGTTTGTTGTCCACTGTATGCAATTATATTGGGGAGGAGAAATTGCCTTCTACCCATACGACTCCAGACGCTTTGTCTATAAATGAGTATATGTACCGGATGGTGGAGGCAGGATGTGTTTATTGTTTTATGGAGGTCAGTTCACATTCAATCCATCAAAAAAGGATTGCCGGGTTAGATTTTGATGGTGCGATTTTTTCAAATATAACGCATGACCATTTGGACTATCATAAGACGTTCAGGGCTTATATTGAAGCCAAGAAGGCATTTTTTGACGGATTGCCTTCCCATGCTTTTGCCTTGACCAATGCGGATGATAAGAATGGATTAGTAATGTTGCAGAATACAAAAGCCCGAAAGTATACTTATTCTTGCCGGATGATGGCTGATTTTACTTGTAGGATTGTTGAAAGGCATTTAGACGGAATGTTGTTGAAATTGAATGGGCAGGAGGTATGGACGAAATTTGTAGGAGGTTTTAATGCTTATAATATCTTGGCAGTATATGCGGCATCTTGCCTTTTAGGTTTTGACAAAGAAATTGTATTGAAGAATGTAAGTTTACTGGTTCCTGTGTCCGGACGGTTTGAGACATTGATTTCTGGTACAGGGGTTATGGCAATTGTAGATTATGCACATACACCAGATGCATTGGAAAATGTGTTGTCGACTATAAAGGAGTTAATTGGTAAAAACAATAAGATTGTTACAGTAGCAGGTGCAGGAGGTGATCGTGATAAAACTAAACGTCCGGAAATGGCAGCCGTGGCTTGTCAATATAGTGATTGGGTGATTTTGACTTCTGATAATCCCCGCAGTGAAAAGCCTGAAGATATTATTCGTGATATGAGAGCAGGAGTGAAGACCGAATGGATAGCTAAAGTACAGTCTATTACAGATCGGAAACAAGCTATCCGTGAAGCTATCCAGATGGCAGGCGAAGGAGATGTTGTATTGGTTGCAGGGAAAGGACATGAGAATTACCAAGAAATAAAAGGGATAAAACACCATTTTGATGATAAAGAAGTGGTCCGAGAAGTGTTTAATGAATTGTAATGCTTTGTGATAAATAGTTTGCCGTATGTTATATCATTTGTTTCAATATCTGGATAGTTTGAATTTTCCGGGGGCAGGAATTTTCCAATATATTACTTTCCGTTCCGGGTGTGCCATTATTCTTTCTTTGTTCATAGCCATGGTTTTTGGTAAGAAGGTAATCCGTATTTTACAAAAACAACAAATTGGGGAAGAAATCCGTGATTTGGGACTTGAGGGGCAAATGGAGAAAAAGGGGACCCCAACGATGGGGGGTATTATCATTTTACTGGCGATACTTGTGCCGGTATTGTTATTTGCCCGATTGGATAATATTTATATCCAATTGATGCTTATTTCTACGGTTTGGTTGGGATTTATTGGTTTTGCAGATGATTATATAAAGGTTTTCCGTAAGCATAAGGAAGGTCTGAAGGGAAAGTTTAAAGTGATAGGTCAGGTTGGTTTAGGTTTGATTGTTGGCTTGACATTGTATCTTAGTGATGATGTTGTAATCCGGGAACGGGTGGCGATGGCTGAAATAGGCGTTGAGACCAGTATTGCTGATGAAGGTTTTGCTCAAGAAGATACTCAAAAAATATTGACGAAAGATGTAAAATCGACTAAGACAACCATTCCTTTTTTTAAAAATAATGAGATGGATTATGCTTGGTTTACTTCCTGGGCAGGTAAATATGCAGAAACTTTGGGGTGGATTTTGTTTGTAGTCGTGACTATTTTTATTATAACAGCGGTGTCTAATGGTGCCAATTTGACGGATGGCGTGGATGGGCTGGCAACAGGTACTTCTGCTATTATTGGTGTGACTTTGGGAATCCTTGCTTATGTTTCGGGAAATATGGTTTATGCAGATTATTTAAATATTATGTATATACCTCATTCAGGGGAACTTGTTGTGTTTATATCAGCATTTATTGGTGCTACGATAGGATTTTTGTGGTATAATTCCTATCCTGCCCAAGTTTTTATGGGTGATACAGGCAGTTTGTCTTTAGGAGGGATTATTGCAGTGTTTGCGATTATTATTCATAAGGAATTGTTGATACCTATTTTGTGTGGTATTTTTTTGATGG
>DXFT01000018.1 GCA_019114285.1 Candidatus Odoribacter faecigallinarum | reverse complement strand
ACACGATGGAGCGCGACCCGGTGCCGCTCCTTTACCAGAGCGGTTACCTTACCCTCAAGGGATATGACCGGGAGTTCGGGGTTTACTACCTGGGTTTCCCGAACAAGGAGGTGGAGGAAGGGTTTGTGAAGTTCCTGTTGCCTTTTTACGCAACTATCCACTCCGGCAGTTCTGCATTTGAAATCACCAACTTCGTGAAGGATGTGCGTAGCGGCGACATCGAGGGTTTCATGCGTCGTTTGCAGGGTTTCTTTGCGGACACGCCATACGAGCTGGCGCGGGATTTGGAGCTGCATTACCAGAACGTGCTGTTCATCGTGTTCAAGCTGTTGGGCTTTTACACGCGGGCGGAATACCATACTTCGCAAGGTCGGGTGGACCTCGTGGTGCAGACGGACAACTATATTTACGTGATGGAGTTCAAATTGGAAGGCACGGCGGAAGAGGCATTGTAGCAAATCAACGAGAAGCAATACGCCCTGCCGTTCACAGCCGACCCGCACCGGCTGTATAAAATCGGCGTGAACTTCAGCGCAGCCCTCCGGGGCATCGAGAAGTGGGTGGTGGAGTAGTTGAAAGAAGTTTCGGGTTATTGAAGTTTTGTTTGTGAAAGTAGGTGGGAGGCTACTGTAGCTGTTTTCCTCACCCCTACTTTTTCATTGTTATCCTTCGCTGGTTTTGGCTTGTTTGCGGAAATGACGTTTGCCGCCTTTCCGATTGTAATGCCGTTTTTTGTTTTGCTGTTGCCGGTCTGCCGGGCTATAGGCAGGGGCTTCTCCCAAGTGTGCAGGGATAGGGATTTTGTAGATGTCTTTTTCGATAAATTTTTCGATGTGGTGGAATTTGCCTTGTTCTTTTTCACTGACAAATGTGATGGCTACGCCGTCGGCATTTGCCCGGGCGGTACGTCCGATGCGGTGGATGTAGTCCTCCGGGTCGTGGGGCACGTCGTAGTTGATGACCAGGGCGATGTCGTCAATGTCAATGCCGCGGGCAACGATGTCGGTTGCCACGAGGATATTGATTTTCCCGTTTTTGAAGTCCAGCATGACATTTTCCCGTTGTTCCTGTTCCAAATCGGAGTGCATGGCGGCAACGTTGAGCTTTTGTTTTTTCAGACTGTAAGCCAAGTCTTTGACCTTTTGTTTGGAAGAGGAAAAGATGATTGTCTTTTTATTGGGGTTTTTGGCAAACAGTTCCAGAATGATGGGCATCTTCTGGGTTTCATAGCAGATGTAGGCGGATTGCACGATGGCTTCGTTGGGCTTGGAGATGGCGATGTTGATTTCCGCCGGGTTCCGCAGGATTTGTTTTGCCAGTTGCCGGATTTTCGGGGGCAGGGTGGCGGAAAACATGATGGTTTGCCGTTCTTTGGGCAAGTGCTTGACGATTTGCATGATGTCATCGAAGAAGCCCATGTCGAGCATGCGGTCTGCCTCGTCAAGGATGAAATAGCCGACGCGGGAGAGGTCAATGCCGCTGTTGGTGATGTGTGAGAGCAGGCGTCCGGGGGTGGCGATGACCACATCCGCTCCCATGAGCAGTCCCCGTTTCTGCTGGTCCCAGCCGGCTCCGTCGCCTCCTCCATATACGACAGAGGTCGAAATAGGCAGGAAGTAGGTGAAGCCTTCGAATTGCATGTCGATTTGTTGCGCCAGTTCTCGGGTCGGGACCATGATGACAGCCCGTATGCAGTTGTCCGGATTGCCTTCGCGCACCAACAGGTCAAGCAACGGAAGGGTGTAGGCGGCGGTTTTGCCGGTGCCGGTCTGGGCACATCCGATGATGTCCCGTTTTTCTAAAATGACGGGAATCGTTTGTTCCTGGACAGGTGTCATTTCTTTGAAATTCATGGCATCAAGTCCTTGTAGTATATTCTCTTGTAAATTCAGTTCGTCAAATCTCATATTTTATCGGATATATTTCACACTTTTTTCGCTCCAAAGTTACAATTTTCTGATATTATTTTTGTAATCTTGCACATCGAGTTGAAGAGAATATTTGTATGAAGGGGAGAAATTGACGATATTGATTCGTAATATATTGATATAAAGTAGAGTAAGTATTTAAAATATAGTATATGACTGAGAGATTTGGATATGTGACACAGGTGATGGGACCTGTAGTTGACGTCATTTTCGAGAACGGGGGCGAGAATTTGCCGCCCATTTATGCGGCTTTGCGTATAGACCGTGATAACGGGGACAAATTGATAGTCGAAGTGGAACAACATATCGGGGAAGATACGGTGCGTTGTGTGGCAATGGATACGACGGACGGTTTGCACCGCGGTATGAAAGCATGGGATTTGGGAAGGACGTTGACCATGCCGGTCGGCAAGCAAATCAAAGGCAGGTTGCTGAATGTCACAGGGGATGCTATTGACAGCCTGGGTGAATTGGATTATGCGGACGTGCTTCCCATCCACCGTGATGCGCCCCGGTTTGAGGATTTGACCACGACACAGGAATTGTTGTTGACGGGTATTAAAGTGATTGACTTGTTGGCTCCTTATTCCAAGGGTGGAAAAATCGGTTTGTTCGGAGGTGCAGGGGTCGGAAAAACGGTGCTTATCATGGAGTTGATTAACAACATTGCCAAGGGGCATGACGGTTTTTCTGTTTTTGCGGGGGTAGGCGAGCGTACCCGTGAGGGCAATGATTTGTTGCGTGAGATGATTGAGTCCGGCGTTATCAAATATGGCGAGAAGTTTGAAAAAGGCATGGAAGAGGGGTTGTGGAACGTGGGGGATGTTGATAAAGAGCAGTTGTCCCAGTCACAAGCCACGTTGATTTTCGGTCAGATGAACGAGCCTCCCGGCGCACGTTTGCGGGTTGCCTTGTCGGGGTTGACCGTTGCGGAGTCTTTCCGGGATTCCAATGAGGGAGGAAAGGAAATTCTGTTTTTCATTGACAATATTTTCCGTTTCACGCAAGCCGGTTCGGAGGTGTCCGCTTTGTTGGGGCGCATGCCGTCAGCGGTAGGTTACCAGCCTACGTTGGCTTCGGAGATGGGTAAATTGCAGGAGCGCATTGCTTCTACGAAATATGGTTCCATTACGTCGGTGCAAGCCATTTACGTGCCTGCCGATGACTTGACAGACCCGGCGCCTGCCACAACGTTCAGTTTCTTGGATGCGACGACGGTGTTGAGCCGTAAGATTACGGAGTTGGGTATTTATCCTGCCGTGGACCCGCTGGAATCTTCTTCCCGTATCCTTGACCCGAACATTGTAGGCGAGGAGCATTACAATACAGCCCAGCAGGTGATAGGGCTTTTGCAGCATTATCAGGAGTTACAGGATATCATTGCCATTTTGGGCGTGGATGAACTTTCGGACAGCGACAAGTTGGTGGTGAACCGTGCACGCCGTGCCCAGCGTTTCCTGTCTCAACCTTTCCATGTGGCAGAGCAATTTACGGGGCTTCCGGGTGTCATGGTGCCGCTGGAGGAGACGATTCGCGGCTTCAAAATGATTTTGAACGGGGAAATGGATGAATATCCGGAACAGGCGTTTATGAATGCGGGTACGATTGATGATGTGATTGTGAAGGGTAAGAAGATGTTGGCTGAGGCGCAGGGGAAAGGATAATGGATAAAAGGTGAAAAGGTTATGAAACTGGAAATAATATCTGCTGACAAAATATTGTTTAAAGGTGATGTACAGCGAGTGACCTTACCCGGTTCTTTGGGCATTTTTACTGTGCTGGACCACCATGCCCCTCTGATTTCGACATTGACCCGCGGGGCGGTTGTTTATGAAACGGATGGAGGGGAAAAGGAAATGGAAATCACCTCAGGTGTCGTGGAAGTATTGGATAATCGGGTGGTTGTGTGTATTAATTGAAAAGGATAAAGATGAAGATGTTGAAATATATATTGTCGGTCTGGTTGCTGCTGGTTGCCACAGCCGTTTCTGCCCATGGGGAGGAAGGGGCGAATGAGGCGGAAGGGGAGAAGTTTAATCCCAAAGAGGTGATTTTCGAGCATTTGGGAGATGAGTACGGTTGGCATGTGTTCAAGTGGAGCATCCCTCTGCCGGTGATTGTGTGTGACGAGGAGGGGGGCTGGCATGTATTCAGTTCTGCCCGGTTGCAGGATGGAGGTGAGTACGAGGGCTTCTATATAGCAGAGGAAGGGGATTATGCCCACAAGGTGGTCGGGAGGCGTGCGGATGGCAGTGAGTACCGCCCATGGGATTTCTCAATTACCAAGAACGTGTTTGCCTTGATATTGTGTGCTTTGGTGCTGTGTTGGCTGATTTTTCCTTTGGTTCGTTGGTATAAGAGGAAGCCGATGGAGGCACCTCGCCGGGTAAAGGGCTTGATGGAGACGTTGGTGGATTTCCTGTACAAAGGGGTGATTGTGTCCGTGTTGGGTTCGCATGCCAAGCGTTATGCGCCTTATTTGCTGACGCTCTTCTTCTTTATTCTGATCATGAACTTGATGGGGTTGATTGTGATTTTCCCGGGCGGCGCCAACCTGACAGGTAATATTTCCATTACGTTGGTATTGGCGTTGTGTACCTTTGTCGTGGTCAATGTGTCCGGGAGGAAGCATTACTGGAAGGACGTATTCTGGCCGGAGGTGCCCTTGTGGTTGAAGTGCCCGGTGCCCATGATGCCGGTCATTGAGTTCTTTGGAGTATTGACGAAGCCGGTGTCGTTGATGATTCGTCTGTTTGCCAACATGTTGGGCGGGCATATCATTGTGCTGGTGTTGATATCGCTGATATTTATCATGTCGGCATTGGGGAATGCGGCAATGGGCGGAACGACGGTTATTTCGGTGGCGTTTGCGGTCTTTATGAATACGCTTCACGTGCTGATTTCGTTTATCCAGGCGTATGTGTTCTTTATGTTGTCAACAATTTTTATTGCGCTTGCCGTGCCGGAAGAAGGAGGTCATGAAAAGGCGAAGAAGATAAAGTGAAAACATAAAATATATTGAGAATTAAGAAAATAGAAAATAAACAATTTAATTTACAGAGCTATGTTAAGTATGATTTTATTACAAGTGGCAGCCGGAGCAAGTCTGGCAAAAATCGGAGCAGCAATCGGAGCAGGTATTGCAGTAATCGGTGCGGGTTATGGTATTGGGCGAATCGGTTCGAGCGCAATGGATGCTATTGCCCGTCAGCCGGAAAAAACGGGGGATATCCGTACGAATATGATTGTGATTGCCGCTTTGATTGAAGGTGTTGCCTTGTTTGCTGTGATTGTTTGTATCTTGGCTTTGTTCGTGTAAGCTATGGAATTGTTCAAACCGGAGTTCGGGCTGATATTTTGGATGCTGGTGGTCTTTTTGATCATCTTGGGCATTCTGGCAAAATATGCTTGGCCTGTCATCATCCGAAGTATAGAGCAGCGGGCAGAATTTATTGACAATGGGGTAGAGTATGCTCGAAAAGCGCAGGAGGACCTGGAGGGAGCGAAAGTCAAAATTGAAGCGATGATAGCGGAAGCGCATCAGAAGCAGTTGGAGGCTTTGCAGGAGACAGAGCGTATGAAGCGGGGGCTGATAGAGAATGCCCGCAAGGAAGCCGCAGCCGAAGCCCAGAAAGTGCTGGATGCGGCACAGCTTTCGATAGAGCAGGCAAAACGTGAGGCAGAGCTGCAAATCCGGAGGCAGGTGAGTGAGTTGTCCTTGGAAATTGCAGGGCGCGTGCTTCGCAGAAATCTGTCCGGTGATGCAACGCAGACAGAGTTGGTGAATAAAATGCTGGATGAATTGGAAAAAAAGTAACAGTGGGAGGTTATTATGAATGAAGGCTTGATAGCGAGACGTTATGCTTTGGCTATGTTGAAGGTGGCTGAAAAGCAAAAGGCGGCAGAAGAATTGTATGAATTAATGAAGCAATTTGAACAGAATTATGTTGCCCATCCTGATTTGCGCAAGGCTTTGGGGAGTCCTGTGTTGTCGCCTCGTGACAAGGAAAACTTGTTGACGACTGCTATCGGCTTGGAAAATCCCGGGGATTTGTTTCTTCGGGGAATACGGCTTGTGATTGCCAACCATCGGGAGATGTATATCCGCTTGATTGCTTTGATGTACCAGAAACTTTACCGTAAGGCGTATCGCATCGGGCAGGTGAAGGTCATTTCAGCGGTGAAGTTGGATGACCTGACGATGGAACGGGTGAAAAAACTGGCGATGGGGCATGGCGAATACGAGCGATATGAATTCATAGAGGTCATTGAACCAGCCCTCATTGGCGGTTTTATTTTGCAAATCGGTTCGCAGCAGTTGGATTTTTCAGTAGGAGGAGAACTGCATAGGTTGGCAAAACAATTTGTCCAATAGTCTAATGTAATAAAGAGAAAATTATGATATTAAAACCAAGTGAAACATCGGATATTCTTCAGCAGAAGCTAGAACAGGTGGATTTGCGGGCTGAATTCGAGGAAGTGGGTACTGTCCTCGGAGTGGGGGACGGTGTGGCAAAGGTCTTCGGTTTGGATAATGTTTCTGCCGGGGAATTGATAGAGTTTGAAAATGGCGTCCGGGGCGTGGCGATGAACCTGGAAGAAGACCAGGTGGGAGTGGTGTTGATGAATGCTGCCGATCGGGTGAAAGAGAACATGACGGCAAAGCGCACGGGGCATATCGCTTCCATTGGTGTGGGAGAGGGTCTGCTGGGACGTGTTATCAATACGTTGGGTGAACCGATTGATGGCGCCGGTCCTATTACGGGAGATTTGATGTATTTGCCTTTGGAGCGGAAGTCTCCGGGGGTGATTTACCGCCAGCCGGTGAAGGAGCCGTTGCAGACGGGCATCAAGGCGGTGGATGCCATGGTGCCTATCGGACGTGGGCAGCGTGAGTTGATTATCGGTGACCGCCAGACCGGAAAGACTGCCATTGCGATAGATACCATTATCAATCAACGGGAAAATTACCGTCAAGGTAAGCCGGTGTATTGCATTTATGTGGCGATAGGGCAGAAGGCATCTTCCGTTGCGGCATTGGTGAATGTTTTGCGCACCCATGGCGCGTTAGATTATACGATTGTATTGGCTGCCAATGCTTCCGATTCTGCCACTATGCGTTATTATGCTCCTTTTGCAGGAGCCACGATTGGTGAGTATTTCCGTGACCGGGGGCTTCATGCTTTGGTGGTTTACGATGACTTGTCCAAGCAGGCTGTGGCTTACCGTGAAATATCCTTGATATTGCGCCGTCCTTCCGGGCGTGAGGCTTATCCGGGGGATATTTTCTATTTGCATTCCCGTTTGTTGGAGCGGGCTGCCAAAATCATCTCCAATGATGAGGTGGCTGCCGGAATGAATGACTTGCCGGAGCCTTTGAAGCCTTTTGTGAAGGGGGGAGGTTCGCTGACAGCCCTGCCGATTATCGAGACCCAAGCGGGGGACGTTTCCGCTTATATCCCGACGAATGTCATCTCCATTACCGACGGGCAGATTTTCTTGGAGACCTCGCTTTTCAACGAGGGTATCCGTCCGGCAATCAACGTGGGTATTTCCGTATCCCGTGTGGGCGGTAATGCCCAAGTGAAGGCCATGAAGAAGATTGCCGGTACCTTGAAGATAGACCAGGCGCAGTTCCGGGAGTTGGAGTCCTTCTCTAAATTCGGCGGGGACTTGGACCCGATTACCAAACTGGTCATTGACAAGGGGCAGCGGAATACCCGTTTGCTGATACAGCCACAGTATGCCCCAATGCCGGTGGAAGAGGAAATCGCCATCATATATTGTGGTACCAAAGGGTTGTTGCAGCACGTTCCTTTGCAAAAAGTAGCGGAATTTGAAAAGTATTTTCTTGAAATATTGCGGGCACGCTATCGGAAGGAAGTACTGGACGAATTGCGGGAAGGTCATTTGGATGAGAAGGTGGAAGGCTTGATGGCTGACGTGGCAAAGGAAGTTTCCGATAAATTTAAAACTAATGTAGCAAGTAAAGAATAATGGCAACGATGCGCGAATTAAAGGGGAGAATCAGTTCGGTGCATTCTTCCCAGAAAATGACGGGGGCGATGAAGATGATTGCATCTGCCCGTTTGCGGCAAGTGGAGAACAAACTTGCGCAAGCGCGTCCCTATCAGCAGAAATTGTGGGACATCTATGCCCATATTCGTCAATCGGAATGCGATTATGTGTCGCCTTTGTCGGAAAAGAGGGAAGCGGAGCGTGTGGCTCTCGTCGCTTTTGCCTCCGATGAAGGGCTTTGCGGCATTTTTAATGTGAATATTGCAAAAAAAGTGGCAGAGACTGTCAGCCGTTATAAGACGGAGGGCATAAAGGATATTACGGTGATACCGGTCGGGAAGAAAATTTTCTCCGATGTGAGGCGGATTACGGGTATCCGGTTTCAAGAGGCGCCGGCGGCATTTGCGGAAAAGGATTTTGTGAAGGGTACCCGCGAGTTGGCGGACCATCTGATGGAAGCCTTCCTGTCCAAACGATATGACCGTGTGGAGGTTGTCTATACTTATTACAAAAGCATGGGGACACAAATTCCTATGGTACGTCCTTTCCTGCCTTTGAGCCTTGACAGGCAAGACAAAGTGGTAACTTCGTCAGGTTTGGAACCTTGGTATATTCTGGAACCGGACGCAGAAAGTATCATGGCAACTCTTTACCCTTTGTTGCTTCATGCCTTGATGTATGAATTGTGTCTTTCTACCCGTACGTCGGAACAGGCAGCGCGTATTCTTGCCATGCAGACGGCAAATGACAATGCTTCCAAGTTGTTGGATGAATTGCAATTAGAGTATAATAAGCTCCGCCAGCAAAGCATTACCTCCGAGTTGTTGGATATTGCCGGAGGAAGCAATGTGGAGGGTTGATGGCATGCGGATTATATGTAGAAACAATGCCGGCGGGGATGTTCATTTTTCCTGCCGGCATTGTTATTTTAGGGCGATGTATTAAGGTTTTTCCTCCACGATTCTTTTTCTTTGCATCGCAGCAATTTCCAGGAAACGGCGTTGCGTGGGCGTGTCCTGGAAAATGGGTTTTGGTGGGAATGCCTTGTCAAATTCGGTGGCAGCTCTCTCGTCCACATAATATGCGGGGGATTCATAATATCGTCCTGATGATGTTGCTAAAGCCCCTTCGTATAGTTCAAAAGCATGGAGCGCGATGAAGTAATTATCTTCCGAAGTGCGTATTCCGAACTGTTCAGCAGGGACAAAGCCTGTACGGGTATAATAATCGGGGTCTCCGCAAAGGAAAATCGCCCGACTCCCTATTCCCCGGGCAAGTTCACGTGTCCGTTCAATCAACATCCGCCCTATTCCTTTGCCTTGGTATCCGGGCAAGACTGCGATGGGACCTAAACTCAATACCTCTTGCCTTTCTCCTTGGTCTGTCAAGATGTGCGATTTCATATAAACGACATTCCCTACAATCCGTCCGTCACAAACGGCGACATAATCCAATCCCTTTACAAAATCGGGGCATTCTCTCATGACATGCAATAAGTAATGTTCGTTGCATGCAGGGGAATAATGGTTCCAAAATGCCTCCCTCACCAGAAATTCCGTTTCCCGGTAATCGCCTTCCTGTTCAGGTCTTAATTCTATTTGCAGTGTTTTTTCCATGTTTTCATGTCGTTGTTGAGTCAACAGTTTTTTTATATTGGCTATCTCCGATTATTAAAATTAATCATGGATATTTTGTTTTTTCGGGTGATAAAGGTAGGAAAATTACAAGGATTTTCATGCAAATCGCACAAAATTGCGTATTTTTGCGCGATTAAGCGAGTTTGATATGGTGAATACACAAAATCCTCATTTGCTGGAGACGGAGTCTATCGGGAAGTTGCTGTTGCAGTATTCTATCCCTGCAATTATCGGGATGACGGTAACTTCGTTATATAATATTGTGGACAGTATTTTTATCGGGCACGGGGTGGGTCCTTTGGCTATTTCAGGATTGGCGTTGACATTCCCGTTGATGAATCTTATCATTGCGTTTTGTACGCTGATAGGGGTGGGAGGTGCTGCCATCAGTTCGATTTTCTTGGGGCAGAAGGATGACCACCGGGCAACGGAGGTGTTGCACAATGTGGCTATCCTATGTGTGGTTGCCGGTTTGTGTGTCGGGGGGATTACGTATTGTTTTTTGGACGGGATATTGGTATTTTTCGGTGCAAGTGAGGATACATTGCCTTATGCGCGGGATTTCATGCAAGTGATTTTGCTGGGCACGCCGGTGTCTTTCCTGTTTATCGGGCTGAATAATGTGATGCGGGCAACGGGCTATCCGAAGAAGGCTATGTTGTCATCCTTGTTAAGCGTAGGGGTGAATGTGGTGTTGGCGCCTATTTTTATTTTTTCTTTTAAGTGGGGCATTCGGGGGGCTGCATTGGCGACTTTGTTGTCGCAGTTTTGCGGGATGGTATGGGTGCTTGCGCATTTTTTGAGACCGTCAAGTTATATCCATTTCCGGCGTGGTTTTTACCATTTGAGGGCTTCCATTGTGGGGGCTATTTTTTCCATCGGGATGTCGCCTTTTTTGATGAACTTGTGCGCTTGTTTCATAGTAATAGTTATTAACCATGAGTTTAAGGATTATGGTGGTGACCTGGCTATTGGCGCTTATGGAATTACGAACCGGGTTGCAACGCTTTTCTTTATGGTGGTATTGGGTTTGGCACAAGGGATGCAGCCTATTGTAGGGTATAATTACGGGGCGCGGCGTTATGACCGGGTACGGCAGACGTTGAAGCGGGTGATTGGGATTGCGGTTGGGACGATGACGGTGGGATGGGTGTTGTGTGAATTGTTGCCTGCGCCGATTGTCGCTTTGTTTTCGGATGACCGGGAGTTGAATTATCTGGCTGAGGTAGGTTTGCGGATTTCTATTTTCTTTTTCCCGTTGGTGGGTGCCCAAGCGGTGATTACCAATTTTTTCCAGTCTATCGGAAAGGTGAAGTTGTCGATTTTGTTGTCTTTAACGAGGCAGTTGCTTTTTCTTTTGCCTTTGTTGTATGTTTTGCCCCTTGTTAATGGTTGGGGGCTCAAGGGAGTGTGGATGAGCATGCCCATTTCCGACTTCTTGGCTTTTGTGATGGCGGCTGTTACGTTACAGTGGTATTTTAAGAAGAAGATGGTGGCTCCTGCCACAGCATGAGCGTAGAAACAGACGGGGGTAAAGCCGCATTCTTTTGTGGATTTTGCTTGCGGGCTGTTTTTTTATTGCGTATCTTTCGAGGTTGAAAATTAGGAAGCAAGTGATGAAGTTTTTTAAGCAGAAGGAACGGCTTTCGCCCGAGGAGTCGGAAAAAAGAGAGGCTATTTTTAGTAAAATCAAGGAATATCGGGCTAAGGGGTGCCGGGTGCCGGCACATAAGTTGATAAAGACAGAGGGGCAGATAGCAGGTATCCGCAGGAGCGCGGAGGTGAATACGGGGGTGTTGGATTTGGTGGCTTCGCGTATTTGTGCGGGAATGACGACAGAGGAGATAGACAGGCTGGTGTATGATTATACGGTGGGGCATGGTGCTGTCCCTGCCCCTTTGCATTATGAGGGTTTCCCGAAAAGTGTCTGTACTTCAGTAAATGAGGAGGTGTGCCACGGTATTCCTTCGCCGAAGGTGGTGTTGCGTGAGGGGGATATAGTGAATGTGGATGTTTCGACTATTCTGGATGGTTATTATTCTGATGCTTCGCGGATGTTCATGATAGGGAAAGTGAGTGAGGAGAAAAGGCGGTTGGTGGAATGTGCCCGGAAGTGTCTGGAGTTGGGATTTAAGGCTGCCCGCCCATGGGGTTTTCTGGGGGATATTGGAGCTGCTGTGCAGGAGTATGCGGAAGGGCAGGGGTATTCGGTGGTGCGTGAGTTCGGAGGGCATGGTGTGGGGTTGGAGTTTCACGAGAACCCTTTTGTTAGCCATGTGGGACGGAGGGGTACGGATATGCTTTTGGTGCCGGGGATGGTGTTTACCATCGAGCCGATGATTAATATGGGAACGCGTAAGATTTATATTGATGCCGCGAACAATTGGACGGTATTGACGGATGACGGGAAGCCTTCCGCGCAATGGGAATATACGGTATTGATTACGGAAACCGGCGCGGAGATTATTACGGGATGAGGGGGCTTACCCTATCCCGGCAATAGGGAGAAGTTCTGACGGGCTATTGATGATGTAGTCGGCAGAGTTTGCTTCAAGTTCCGTGCGGGGGCGGAAGCCCCAAGTGACGCCAATGGAAGTGAGTCTGCTGTTGATTGCTGTTTGCATGTCCACTCCAGAGTCTCCGACATAGAGAGTGCGGTTTGCCGGCAGGGCGGTTTGTGTAAGGATATCGTGGACAATGGCAGGGTTCGGTTTTACGGGAATGCCTTCCCGTTGCCCCAATACGATACTGAATAATTTTTCACCGAAGTAATGGTGGATGAGTTCCAGAGTGCCCTGGTGATATTTGTTGGAGGCTACTGCGAGTTGTATGCCTGCAGCATGCAATTGTGCCAATGTTTCCGGGATGCCTTGGTAGGGGTGGGTGTAAACGGTTTTATGGGTTTGGTAGTATGCGAGGAAGTCTTGGAGGAGACGGTTGATGTTGTCCGCCTGTCGGGCGTCTTCCGGAAGGGCGCGTTCAATGAGTTTTCGCACGCCGTTGCCTACAAAGTAGCGGTAGGCAGCCCGTTCGTGTTGTGGATAACCGTGCAGTTGCAAGGCGTGGTTGGTGCTGGCGGCGAGATCGTCAATAGAGTCGAGCAAGGTGCCGTCCAAATCGAATATCACTAATTTTGCTTTCATAACTGTTTCTCAAAGCGACAAAGATAATAAGAACTTGGCAAGTAAAAAACAGGGAAGTTGTTTTTAGGCAACTCCCCCTGCAATCTTATAATTTATGAAAAAGAAAATTTCTTTACCAAGCGAACATCGGACGTTCGTGCATCATGGCGTTGACTTCTTTCTTCACAGCAGCGATAACGGCTTCATTGTCCGGATCGCAGAGGACGCGGTCAATCATGTCCACGATGGTCTTCATGTCTTCTTCTTTCAAACCACGGGTAGTTACGGCAGGCGTTCCCACGCGGATACCTGAGGTCTGGAATGCAGAACGGCTGTCGAACGGTACCATATTCTTGTTGATGGTGATGTCTGCCTTTACCAAGGTATTTTCAGCTTTCTTGCCAGTCAGCTCAGGCAGTTTGGTGCGCAGGTCGATGAGCATACAGTGGTTGTCTGTACCGCCGGATACTACTTTGTACCCTTTGTCGATGAATGCCTGTGCCATGACTTTGGCATTTTTCTGCATTTGTTTTGCATATTCCAGGAAGGAATCGGAAAGTGCTTCGCCGAAGGCTACGGCTTTAGCCGCAATGACATGCTCCAGCGGTCCGCCTTGCTGTCCGGGGAATACGGCAGAATTAATGACTTGTGACATCATTTTTACAACACCTTTGGGTGTTTTCAAGCCCCATGGGTTTTCAAAGTCTTTCGGGAGCAGAATCATCCCTCCACGCGGACCGCGCAAGGTTTTGTGCGTGGTGGTCGTCACGATATGACAGTATTCAAAGGGGTTGTTCAGCAGTCCTTTGGCAATCAGTCCTGCCGGGTGTGCCATGTCATACATCAAGAGGGCTCCTACTTTATCGGCAATTTCGCGCATGCGCTTGAAGTCCCAGTCGCGGGAGTATGCGGAAGCACCGGAAACAATCATTTTGGGCTTGTGTTCCAATGCCAGGCGTTCCATTTCATCGTAATCCACCCGTCCTGTCTCTTCTTTTACATGGTAGGCTACGGGATGATAGTTGATGCCGGAGAGGTTAACTGGGGAGCCGTGGGAGAGGTGTCCGCCGTGTGCGAGGTCTAATCCCAGGTAGGTATCGCCCGGTTTCATGCAGGCGAAGAATACAGCAGCGTTGGCTTGTGCACCGGAGTGCGGTTGCACGTTGGCGTATTCAGCGCCAAAAAGTTGGCAGGCGCGGTCGATGGCGAGTTGCTCGGTTTGGTCCACAATCTGGCAACCGCCGTAATAGCGTGCGCCGGGATATCCTTCTGCATATTTATTGGTGAGGCAGGAACCCATGGCTTCCATTACCTCGTCACTGACGAAGTTTTCTGAAGCAATCAACTCGATTCCTTCTTGTTGGCGTTGTCTTTCTTTCGCAATCAAGTCGAATATTACAGTATCTCTTTCCATAGTATGATGATTAAAAATATTTGCTGTCAAAATTATAGTAAATCTTGGTGGTTTGCAAAGGATTTCGGACTTTTATTTATTTATCTGTTTTCTTTGCAGAATTCTTTGGACCTTTGCCTTGCTGCCTGCATTTTTTCAGTGCATGTGTTTCAGGTTGACGGCATAAAGGATGATGAAAATGAGGGTGATGAATCCGCTTCCTACGGTGCCGATGACGGTCATCATGGAGAATCCGGCAAAGTAGGGTATGACGAAAAGCATCAGGACTTGTGCCACGGCGTAGAAGTAGAAGCCCAGCCGCCGTTGGTTGAACATCAGGATGGCGCCGAGAAGGCTCATCAAGCTCAGTACAAGGTTCATGGTGGCGATTTCCTTGGCATGTATGGCCGTTGTCTGGAAGGTTTCCATGGTGGATTGGAGCATTTGGGTAGCGAGTGAATTATCCTCCACATCCCCCATCATGGAAGAATAGGTATCGATTTGCATATTGCTGTTCATAAGGTCTGCGGTAAACAGTTTCATGACTCCGCTGACCACTCCCCAGCCGCTGCCAATGAAGGTAAGTATGCAGATTACGGTTAGGAATGCCGGGCGCCTTGGTTGTGCTGATTGTGTTTCAAATGGATTTTCCATGTCTTTTTCGTTTATAGGTGAAACAAAGGTAGTGTTTAATTTGTTACTGTTAGGTATAAAAAAGCCCCTTGAAAGGGGCTTTTTCGGTTTATCCGCCAAAGTTATCATACATTACATTTTCATCGGGAACTCCGAGGTCATACAGCATTTTGGTAACGGCTTGTATCATCATGGGAGGTCCACAGAGGTAGTATTCTACGTCTTCCGGATTCTCGTGGTTTTTCAGGTAATTCTCGAAAATTACTTGATGGACAAACCCCGGTTTGTAAGCTACTCCTGCTGCATCAGCCTCAGGGTCGGGTTTGTCGAGGGCAAGCGTCCAATGGAAGTTGGGATTTTCTTCCTGTATCTTGTTAAATTCGTCCACATACGGAGCTTCTTTCAAAGCACGTGCGCCATACCAGAAAGTCACTTTCCGGTGGGTGTGCATCGTGTGGAAGAGGTTGAAGATGTGTGAACGCATCGGAGCCATGCCGGCGCCTCCGCCGATAAACATCATTTCGTTGTCCGTATCGCGGAGGAAGAACTCTCCGTAAGGACCGGAAATGGTTACTTTGTCGCCCGGTTTGCGCGTAAAGATATACGAAGAGCAGATACCCGGGTTCACCGGCATGAAATTGCCCGTTGCCCTGTCGAAAGGCGGGGTGGCGATACGGATGTTCAGCATGATGATGTTGCCTTCTGCCGGGGAGTTTGCCATGGAATAAGCCCGATAGGTAGGTTCGGGATTGTGCATCTTGAGGTCAAACATTTTCATGCGTTCCCAGTCGCCCCGGTAGCGTTCGTCTATGTCCATATCCTTGAAGTCCACGTCAATGGCAGGAACATCAATTTGGATGTAACCACCGGACTTGAATTTCAGGTTCTCGCCTTCCGGTAATTTGACCACGAACTCTTTCAGGAAAGTGGAAATGTTGCGGTTAGAAACTACGGTACATTCCCATTTCTTGATGCCCAATACAGATTCCGGAATACGCATTTCGATGTTTTCCTTCACCTTTACTTGGCAGGCAAGACGCCAGTCCTCATGCTGTTGTTTATAGGAAAAGAACCCGGTTTCTGTCGGCAGGATGGAGCCTGCACCGGAATCCACCTGGCATCGGCACATGCCGCAGGAGCCTTTCCCGCCGCATGCGGAAGGAAGGAATATTTTCTGGCTGGAAAGCGTTGATAGCAGGGAATTGCCCGGCTCTGTGGTAATCACGCGTTCCCCGTTGTTGATGCTGATTTGCACATCCCCTTTGGCTGTCAGTTTTGCCTTGGCATATAAAAGGATGCCCACCAGGATGAGCGTCACGAGCAGGAAAACGACAATGCCGCTGATGATGATTGTTGTATTAATTGCTAATAGAATCATTGCTCTTACTTTTTATTAATTCTGATTATCTGTTTGTTCTGTATCCGTCCCTGCTTGGGCTGTCTCGGCAATTACGGCTGCTGTTTCCTGCTGTTCGGAACTTGCCGTTGCTGCCACGGCTTCTGTCTTGGTGTCGTTGCCTTTCAGCTTGTTCAGGTCAATACCCATGAAACTCATGAAAGAGATGGACATCAAGCCTGTCACGATGAAGGTAATGCCAATGCCGCGCAAAGGTGCCGGAATGTTGGAGTATTTCAATTTTTCGCGGATGGCGGCAAGGCAGACAATGGCAAGCATCCACCCGATGCCGGAACCCAAGCCGAAAGTCGTTGCTTCCCATACATTGGCGTAACCGCGCTGCTGCATGAAGAGCGAGGCTCCCATGATGGCACAGTTCACGGCTATCAAGGGAAGGAAGATACCCAACTGGTTGTAGAGCGTGGGGGCGAACTTCTCGACAATCATTTCCACCAATTGGGTCATGGCGGCGATGATGGCGATGAACATGATAAAACTCAAGAAACTCAAGTCTATGCCGGCTGCTTCTTCACCCAGGAGCCATTGTAGGGCGCCTGCTTTTAGCACGTAGTTATCCAACAGATAGTTAACAGGAACGGTAATCACCAGCACGAAGATGACTGCGATACCCAGCCCGAAAGAGGTCTTCACTGTCTTCGATACCGCAAGGTAGGAACACATGCCTAAGAAGTAGGCAAATATCATGTTGTCGATAAAAATCGAACGGACAAATATATTCAATAGATTTTCCATAGTGATGCTCTCCTATAATTATTTTTCGATTAGATCCCTATTCTTGGAACGGTGAATCCAGATAATCAATCCTACCAGAATCAGCGAAGCAGCAGGCATAATCATCAGGCCGTTGTTCATGTATCCGCCTCCGTTTGCCACATACCAACTCTGCGGGATGATGGTCACGCCGAATAATGTGCCGGAACCGAACAATTCGCGGATAAAGCCCATGATGGCAAGGATGATGGTGTACCCCAGTCCATTGCCGATGCCGTCAAGCAGGGAGGGCCAGGGCTTGTTTGCCAAAGCGAACGCTTCGATGCGTCCCATGATGATACAGTTCGTAATAATCAAGCCCACATAGACGGACAACTGTTTGCTGACTTCATAGGCGTATGCCTTCAGCAATTGGTCCACGATAATTACAAGCGCTGCCACCACAACCAGCTGCACGATGATACGGATGCGGTTCGGAATGGTGTTGCGCAACAGCGAAAGAATGACATTTGAAAAAGCAGTCACCGCTGTTACGGACAGACCCATGACGAGGGCATTCTCCAACTTTACAGTGACGGCGAGGGCAGAACAGATTCCCAGAATCTGAACGATGACCGGATTATTTTTGCTCAACGGTCCGAGCAGGTACTCGCGGTTCTTTCCTGAAAATAACGCACTCATTTTCTATTTCTCTTTTAAAAATGGTTCATAATAAGTCAAATAGTTTTTTATCATGGTTTCGACCGCTTTGGAGGTGATGGTTCCTCCCGAGATGCCGTCCACTTCGTGGTTGCCGTTGGCACCGCCTTTTACTACGAGGATGCCCACCAACTGCGAGCCCTCGAAGATTTGTTTGCCTTGGAAGGGGGCTGTGAAGTGCTGGGTGGCGATTTCAGCTCCCAAACCCGGAGTTTCTCCGGCATGGTCAAAAAATGCGCCATATACAGTGCTTTTGTCCTCATTCAGGGCGATATATCCCCAAATGGCACCCCAAAGCCCGGTGCCATACACCGGAAGGATGTATTTTTTTGAGCCGTCCACCTCTGCGACAAAGATGGGCAACTGGCGTTGCTCTACCGGTTTTGCATACTCCCCGGCGATATCAATGCTGAATGCGTTGCCTTCTTTTTCCTCGCCTTTAGAATTGACGATGTATTGTTCCTTGATGTATTTCTCAAATTCAGTGGCGGAAGCCTCCGGAGTGGAGGTGATGTGGATTGCGCTCAGGATGTTCTGCCGTTTCTCGTTTTCCTTGTTCTTGGTCTGTGCGGGTTGCAGGGACAGCGAAACCACTGCCAGCAGAGCCGCCACCACAACGACCAGAACGATTGAATACAAAATCGTATATGTATTTCCTTGTCTGTCCATAGTCTCTTTTACATTTATGATTTTACAACAGCTTTTGCCCTCTTCAGTCTGTGTTTGATGTTATTCTGCACAACAAACCAGTCGATTAACGGGGCGAATGTGTTCATCAACAGGATGGAAAGCATCATGCCTTCCGGATAACCCGGGTTGATGCAGCGGATGATGACCGCCATGGCGCCGATTAACAAGCCGTAAACATACTTGCCCGTATTGGTCTGCGCTGAAGTCACCGGGTCTGTTGCCATGAACACGGCGCCGAATGCGAAACCACCCATCAGCAATTGCTCAATGGCGGATACGCCGGAGATGCCTTCAAATGCCCATCCCATGACAAACCCGCCTACGAATACTGATAACATCGTGCGCCAGCTTGCCACATTGGTCAATAACAGGATGACTGCGCCAATCAGGATGCAGAAAGTGGAGGTCTCACCGATGGAACCCGGAATGAAGCCCCAGAACATGTCTGCCATGCTGTAAGTCACTTCCTGCCCCAATGCCATTTGCGCCAGGGGGGTAGCCTGAGAGATGGCGTCTGCCGTGTCGCTGGCAATCCACACTTTGTCCCCTGAAATCATGGACGGGTAGGAAAAGAAGAAGAAGGCGCGTGCCAACAGGGCGGGATTCCAGATGTTCATACCTGTACCCCCGAATATCTCTTTGCCGATAATCACCGCAAATGCCGTGGACAGCGCAATCATCCACAGGGGAGCTTCCACCGGCATAATCATCGGAATGAGCAAACCTGATACGAGGAAGCCTTCGTTGATTTCATGCCCTTTCACCTGGGCGACTGCAAACTCGATGCCCAGACCGACCACGTATGACACGACAATCATGGGCAGCACTTTCCACAGCCCGTAGAAAAACAGTTGCCAGAATGAAGACTGCTCCAATTCCCCGATGGCATTGAAATGCTGGTAGCCTACATTGTAAATGCCGAACAGCAGTGCCGGTATCAAGGCAAGCACCACGATAATCATCGTGCGCTTCAGGTCCACCGCGTCACGGATATGGGCTCCGCTGTCTGTTGTGCGGTTCGGCACAAAAAGAAAAGACTCAAAACCCGTGAAGACAGAGTGCAGTTTGGAGAACTTGCCCCCCTTGTCGAATTTGGGCTTTTGCTTGTCCAAATAATTCCGTAAAAAATTCATTTCTTTATATTCGTTAATCGTTAATCCTTAATCGTTACTCGTTAATCCGTTTCTTTCATCATGAGCGCGATGCCTTCTTCCACGATGGCTTGTACAGGGATTTTGGAAGTGCACACAAATTCACACAAGGCAAGGTCCTCCGGTGCCACTTCATAAATGCCCAACTGTTCCATCTGGTCAATGTCCTGGGCGAGGATGGCTTTCAGCAAATAGACCGGATAAATGTCCATGGGCAGTACCTGCTCATATTGCCCGGAAACGACGAAAGCACGCCGTTCGCCATGGAAATTGGTGTCAAGCGTGTAGCGTTTTTTGGGGCACAGGAAAGAGGGAAACAGTTTGGAGGCAGAGAACTTATTGAAACCGGGAGCTGCCCAGCCCAAAAACTCGTAATGGTTGCCTTCCGGAATGACCGTCACCAGGTTGTCGTAATAGCCCAGGAAACCGTCTTTTTCCACGCGGGTGCCGGTCAGCACATTCCCTGAAATGATGCGTTCTTCCACTTTGCCTGCCAGCTTGCCTGCCGTGATGTCGGCGATGGAAGCGCCCAGGATGCTGTGGTAATACATCGGACGGCTGACTTCAGAGCCTGCCAGCGCAATGACTTTCTGTGCGTTGAACCGCCCTTCCGTGAAGAGGCGCCCGATGATGGCGAGGTCCTGCACATTCACCGTCCATACAATATCCCCCTTGTTTATCGGGTTCAGGTGGTTGATTTGTATGCCGACATTGCCTGCCGGATGCGGTCCGGAGAAATAATTCAACTCCACGTTCTTCAGTTTTGTGAACAGGGAGGCTTGCGACATGTCGCAAGATAAATTAAGGTTGATGTTTTTGCCTGTCAGTTTCTTCAGGCAGTCAATTCCCGCTTGCAATTCTTTTTCTTTCCCGCTTAATGCCAAGTCGTAGTCAGGAGCGAGGGGAGCCGTGTCGAATGCGGAGACGAACACTGCCTTGGGTTGTGATTCCGGGTTTGCCACAATATCATACGGGCGTTGCTTTACCATCGGCCACACGCCGCTTTCCAGCATGCGCTCCAGGATTTCTTCCCGGGAGAGCCGGTTGGCATCGGCAGCCCCAAATTCCCGGTAACGGATTTCACTGTCGGCTTTGACAACAATTTCCAACAATTTCCGCCGTTCCCCGCGTTTGATTTCTTCCACCGTGCCGCTGACAGGTGATGTGAATTTGATTTCAGGACGCATCTTGTCCGTAAACAACGCGTCACCTGCTTTTACTTCGTCACCGGCTTTGACCGCAAGCTTGGGAATCAGCGCACGGAAATCCGTAGGCTTGAGCGCACAGCGGCTCACCTTGCCCAACGTCTGCACCACTTTGTCTGCTTCGCCATTTAGCTTGATATCAAGGCCTTTTTTTAATTTGATTACCTTGGACATGATTATTCTTTGCTATTAATGATTACAATTTTCTTCAAATCAGGCACAAATATACGAACCAATTACGTAATTTTATCCTTAATCGCAGGATATTTTTTAAGGAAATATTCAAAAACCATGGCATGGAATTTGCTAAAATCTTCTCAACTGAACATAAAATGGAAAAAATATAACGGACATGAAAGTATTCTTAGCGTTAATGTGCTTGGCATTAGTAACTGTAGGCGGATGTAAATCCGGAAAGGAGCTTCCGAAAGTGGATGGCATAAAATGGAAACTGGTCGAATTGAACGGCAAGGAAGTTGTCCTCAGTAATCCGGAAAGTGAAATATTTATGTTTTTCGACAGTGCGGACAAGAAGGTGAACGGCAGGGCGGCGTGCAACCGCTTTTTCGGAAACTATGAGATGGAAGGGGAAAAACTCACTTTTTCCAGCATGGGGGCTACCCGCATGGCTTGTCCTGCCGATTCAGAATGGGAGGACGAGTTTTTTGAGATGCTGGAGGTGGTGGACGCTTATGCCGTGGAGGAGGGGCGTTTTACATTCTTGTCGAAGGAAGAGCCTGTCGCCGTGTTGCAGGCAGTTGAACAGGACATGCATACACCAAAACAATAACTGACATTCTTTTACTTAAAAAAGCCGCCATTCCGGCGGCTTTTTTTATTTTAAGAGTTCAATTTCTTTAATGAGAGCGGTTATTTCTTTTGGGGAAATGTTATCCCGCTCCTCTTTGTCATAGATGAAAATAAGATTAATGATTTTCTTTTTTTCGTCTATCGTGTAAGTATAAGTAATCACTCGTGCACCATGGCTTTTGCCCCGATGTTTGCTCTTGATAGCCATTCGGATTTTGCGTACTCCGCCGCCTAAATCTGTTCCGGCTAATGGATTATTGCATAATTCATCCTGTAAAGCTTGTAAATCTTGCTTCATGGAGTGGTACTTCTTGCTCAGACGCTTGATTTCTTGCAAGAAATGTTTTCGGGGGATAATCTCATAGCTCATCAATGACTTCCTGTAATGTTTTGAGAGGGGTGCCGTTTTTACGGTCTTCTTTCACATCCAATAAGCCTTGGCGAATACCTGCCAATATTTCCTCTTTGCTGATGTATTCAATTTCTTCCTTTTCTTCCCGAATATCTTCTATTAATTTGGAAGATAGCCATTCCTTGTTTTCCAATGACAAGGATTGCAATGTCTTCCACAAAAGTTCCATTGAAACGGTTGCTTTCATCATGCTTCAAGTTTTAACGATATGCCTAATACTTTAATTGCAAAGATAAGTCTTTTTATCCGAATATGCAAATCCCTTAGAATCAAAAGCTCTAAAAGCCGCCATTCCGGCGGCTTTTTTATCATTCATCGTTTATCGTTCATCGTTCATCATCCTTCAGTATTTAAAGCTGCTGCCCCCGAGGAACTCCCGGATGATGGAGGTCGGGGGAATCTCGCGGGTAGGCACGGCACGGATATAGGAGAAAAATTTCAACAAACGCAGTGCCTTCGAGTGCTCCGGATGCTGTTGGGTGACTTCCCGGAGCAAAGGTTCCGCCTGTATTTTCAACGCCCCGAGTTCGTACGTGAGGGCGGAATTGAACATGGCGTCCGCTTCCTCCTGGTAGGGCACGATGTGCTTCTGCTCCCCGGCGAGCACGCTCTCCCAGCGCTTGATGGTCTCCAGGGCGGAGTAATTGCGGTACTTGTAATCCCGCACCATGCGGCGCAACAGCCGGTTGTCCGCCGGGTTGATGAGGTTGTGGTCGTCGATGGCGATGGCGGTCAGCGCGGAGACGAATATCTTGAACAGGGCCTTGGGGGGCAGCAAACGGGTCAGTTGCGGGTTCAGCCCGTGGATGCCTTCCACGATGATGACATTGTTCTTTCCTATGCGGAGCTTCTCCCCGTCGTAAAAGCGTTGTCCCGTCTCGAAGGAGAACTTGGGGATTTCCACTTCCTCGCCTGCCAGCAGCCGCTGGATGTTGTCGGTGAACGTGTGTATGTCGAGCGCGTCGATGCTTTCGTAGTCATATTCGCCGTTCTCATCGCGGGGCGTGTCCTCCCGGTTGACAAAATAATTGTCCAGGGACAGGTTGACCGGACGGATGCCGTTTACCATCAATTGGATGGCAAGCCGTTTGCTGAACGTGGTTTTCCCGGAGGAGGAGGGACCTGCAATGAGCACCACCTTCACCTGCCCTTGCCGTGCTTTGATTTGGTCGGCAATCTGGGATATTTTCTTCTCGTGCAGGGCTTCGCTGATTTTAATCACGGGACCTGCCATTTTTTGTCCTATCAGCTTGTTCAGGCTGCCGATGTCGGTCACTTCGAGGATTTTGCCCCAATGCTTGTGCTCGTTGAACACTTGGAAGAGCTTGTCCTGCGGAAGGGTGGGCAACAGCGTGGACGGGTTTTTCCGGTCGGGCAATTGCAGCAGCATGCCGTCCTTGTAGGGGATAAGCCCGAACGTTTTGAGGCAGCCGGTACTGGGTGCCAGGTTGCCGTAAAAATAGTCCGGCAGGCGGTCTATATAATATAAAGAGGTATAGAGCTTGCCCCGCGTTTCCATGAGGGCGGCTTTGTCCCGAAGCCCCTTGCCCCGGAAGATGCGTACGGCTTCTTCCGTCGGGATATCCTCGCGGAGGATGGGATAGTCGTGGGCGACAATGTTTTCCATTTCCTTCCTTAGCTTGTCCACGCATTCCGCCTTGAGCGGGGTGTTGCGGTTGCCGAGCCGGCAGAAGATGCCGTTGGAGATGATGTATTCCGCGCGGAACGCCCGCCGGGGAAACAGCCGGGAAGCTGCCTTGTAGAGGACGAAAATCAGGGAGCGCGTATAGACGCTGTACCCGTCCATGGACGTGGCGTCGATGAAATTGACCCGGAGGGGCGCCAGCACCAGGTATTGCAAGTCCTGCAACTGGTTGTTCACCAAAGCGGCAAGGATGTGGTGATGGTTTTCGGGATAAATGATTTGCTTGACTTCCCGCAGGCTGGTGCCGGGTTCTATTTCATAATCAAGTCCTGTGTTTTCACAGGTAATGGTGATTGTCTTCATGTTCTTTCTTTTAACTGCCGGCTGAGTTGCCGGTAATAAAGAGCGTATCAAATTCCGTACCGAAATATGCCCACCTGATTGTGGGGGTATTCATAAGCAAAGATTTGATACCCGAGCCTACCGTTTTTATGCATGAATTTTGATATTCTTATGAATTATAACTATCTTTACGATTGAAAACCAAAACATAGACCCAATGGCAAAGATTATTGTTCAAAATACAGACATCAGTATTGTCAAGTACAACGAGGAAGATTACATCAGTCTTACGGATATGGCACGAAGCCAATTGCAAGAGCATATCATTTTCCGTTGGCTCAGTCTCAAAAGCACTATTGAATATCTGGGCGAATGGGAAATGCTGTATAATCCCGATTTTAATTGTACCGAATTCGGTACAATTAAAAATGCAGCAGGAAGCAACAACTTTGTGCTTTCGGTGAAAACTTGGCTCGAACGGACCAACGCAATCGGCATCCGTTCAAAAGCTGGTCGCTATGGAGGCACGTATGCCCACAGGGATATAGCGTATCATTTTGGTATGTGGATTTCGCCTAAATTCCAATTGCTTCTTGTCAAGGAATATCAGCGGCTAAAGAACGAAGAACAAAGGCTGCTCGGTTGGTCGGCAAAGCGTGAATTGTCAAAAATCAACTACCGGATACATACTGATGCCATCCGGCAAAACCTTATTCCGGCAGAAGTCACGCCGGCACAAGCAAGCGTTATCTATGCCAACGAAGCCGATGTCCTGAATGTAGCTATGTTCGGTATGACGGCGAAGCAATGGCGTGAAAACAATCCCGGCTTGAAAGGCAATATCCGGGATTATGCCACGATTAATGAACTTATCTGTTTGTCGAATATGGAAAATCTCAATGCAGTATTCATTGAACAGGGCATGCCGCAGGGGGAACGTCTTTTAAAACTCAATCAGATAGCCATTCATCAGATGAACGTATTGGAAAACGGAGATAGTGACGGGAGGAAATTATTAAAATAAGCATGGGCATGACTACCGCAGGGACGGCTGGCACGCTTGGTAGCCTTGATGTGCCGGTTGTTTCTTTGGGGGTTGGGCTATGCTTCCGCCGTTGTTCCTGCGGTGCTTCCTCGGTGCTCGTCCGCCCCGCACCGGACGAGCAGCGGAGAAGATGCGGGGGAAGGTCGAAGCATCCATAGGCCAACCCCCAAGGGAACGGCAAGCGAACAAGGGGACGACAGGAAC
>DXFT01000017.1 GCA_019114285.1 Candidatus Odoribacter faecigallinarum | reverse complement strand
ATATACCGGCAGGGAAGGCATGTCCTTGGGAAGCTCCCCGGCGGTCTGCAACGTGAGCGTGTAAACAGCATCCTTGCCATGGATTTGTCCCAGGTATTCCCGGACGATTGCTTCTGTCAGGCAGAAAGGTCGAATGGCTCCGCTGAGGGAGGCATCGATGTTCTTTCTCCCGTCTGCCGTATGCACGGCATAGTAAGGATGCCCGGCGAATGCCTGCCATTCGATGCGTTTCACTCCCGGCAGACTGTCCACCAATAGGCGATAGTCGAGCACATAGTTCTCCGGGGCAAGCATAGCGCCTTGCCTGCCGCGGGGAGACGGGGGGAGATTTGCCTCGCTTTTCTTTTTCATCCAGTCCGGCAAGTCCACCATGGACATCATGCCGCTGAATACGAACGTCAGGGCAAAGATGCCGAAAACCATGCCGGTGACGTGGTGCCAACGCAGCCATCGTTTTTTATAGGGGGAACGCAAGCCCTTGCGGCGGTTGCGCCACAGGATGACGGTTCCTATCCACAAGCCGGTGAAGCACATTACTGCCCCCATGCCGGCAGCCCATACCATGAAGTTGAACCATGCCGGCTGGTGTTGCCGCAGACCGGTAAAATACACCCAATGGGGAATGGCCCCTAAGTATGCCCAGATGCGGGCGGGGCGGTCAGTCCATTGCAGTACGTTGCCGGTCTGTGAGGAGACATAGATTTGTTGCTTTCGGGCATCCTGGAAAGAGAATTTGTAAATGGGAAATTCTTTCCGGAGGTAGCCGAAAGGTATCCATTGGTCGAGGGCATGCAGGGTATCTGCGGTATATATACTATTGCCAGCCAATTGGACGGCGATGCGGGCGCAGGCGTTGAAATCCGGTTTCCCCACGGCGTGCAGGGAATCGGCATACCAGTCCGCAGCGGCTCCTTTTGCTCTTAAGTGGAATACCGGGCGGTCGAGCAGCATGTCCACGGACAAGCCGTTTGCCCGTGTGCCTGCCGGCAGGTGTTGCCACAGCGAGTCCAAGGGAGGTAAAGCAGTTAAGACAGAGAGCTTTTCAATCCGCTCCTGTTGGTTGACGCGCGGGAATCCATGGTATATCATGACTACCCCTGACAGGAACCATGCCAGGAACAGGAAGCTCAGCAGCAAACCCAACACTTTGTGGATTTGCCGGAACAGCCGAAAAAATAACATGTCAATGGTTCTTTCCGGTGGCGTATCCTTGTTTTTTCTCTGCCATCGGGATGGTTTTGTGGGTGGCGGCAAAACGGGCGTGGTCGATGAAGAGTTGCCGTATGCCGGGGTTTTCCCCTAAACCGTGGAGGTAGAGGTTGGTTTTGTAGCCTTTTTCTTCCAGTGCCGTTTTCCAGTCGCCGGCAATGTCATTGCGGGCATGGTCGCCGGCAACAAACATCAGGGGTACGAGGGTGACGGTGCGGGAAGCGTTCTTTTTCAACAGTTGCAGGGCATTGCCGAGTGCGGGATAGCCTTCCACCGTGGCAACATGGCAGTCGGCATGCCCCTCGGATTTCAGCATGTAGTCCAGCATGGCGTAGGACGCCGTGGCGGGGTCGGGGGTGCCATGCCCGACGAAAAGCATTTGCCCGTTGGGGCATGACTTCCGGACGGCTTCCGTCAGGCAGCGCGTTACCGTGGCATAGTCTTCCGGTGCGTAGAGCAAGGGATTGCCGATACGGATGTCTTTGAAATTCAGGGAAAGGCTTTCCACTTCCCGGCGGAGTTCCTTCATTTCTGTCCCCTCGATGATGTTGGAGGATTGCACTAGGATGTGGGTGTAGCCTTCCTCGTGGAGGCGGATGAGGGCTTGGGTGGGATTTTGTTTTTCAATGCCGCCTTCCCGGGCAAGTTTGCGGATGATGATGCGGGAGGTCCAGGCTTCCCGGATTTCAATGCCGGGGAAGGCTTCCCGCATGGCGGTGTTCAAGGCGTCGATGGTCAGCGCCCGTGTGTCGTTGTGCGAGGTGCCGAAGTGGACGATGAGGATGGCGGCTTTGTCACGCGCGCCGAGGTTGCCGAACAGGTCGGACTCTACAAAATTGTCATTGGAATGTGCGAACACATTCATGCACAGCAAAAGAGCTGTCGCTACAAATGTTTTTTTCATAAAAATGAAGAATTAAAAATTAATAATAATCCCTCTGACCCGGAGGAATGTTATTACCTGTATGGCTTGGCAGGTCTCCTGACTTGCCCCGGAAAAGCAACCTTCCCATCCTTTCGGACAGTGGTGTAAGAAACTTTTCCACGCTATGGGGGCTTACAGTAGCGGGCACTGCTCCGGCTTCTCACCGGATTCCCTTTTTAGCCCGTGGCGGACACCACCGGCTGACCAAACCGGCAGCAAAGATAGGCAGAATATTTTAATGGGCAAGTTGTCTTTGGGGATTCTTTTATTTTTTACTTTTGCGTATCAAAAGGATAAATAGAATGACAATGATAAAATATTTGGGGGTAGAGAAATGGGGATTATGGAAAAGTCTTTGCCCTCCGTTGGTGGTGGCAGGACCGTGCAGCGCGGAGACCGAGGAGCAGGTGTATGGGACGGCTGCCGCGCTGAAGGCTGCCGGCATCGGGGTTTTCCGGGCAGGGCTTTGGAAGCCGCGCACTCACCCCGCTTCTTTTGAGGGCGTGGGGGAACGGGGCTTGCCTTGGCTGGTGCGGGTGCAACGGGAATTGGGCATGCGGGTGGCAACGGAAGTCGCCAATGCCCACCACGTGGAGCAGGCTTTGCATGCCGGGTTGGATTTGCTTTGGTTGGGGGCGCGGACAACTGCCAACCCGTTTGCCGTGCAGGAGATTGCCGATGCCCTGCAAGGGACGGATATCCCCGTATTGGTGAAGAATCCGGTCAATCCGGACCTGGAACTTTGGCTGGGGGCGCTGGAACGTCTGGAGCGGGCAGGCATTTGCCGCATAGGTGCTGTCCACCGGGGGTTTTCGGCATACGGGGAAATGAAGTACCGCAACCTGCCCCAATGGCAACTGCCCATTGAAATCCGCCGCCGTTGCCCGGACATGCCGGTGCTTTGCGACCCGAGTCACTTGGCAGGGCGGAGGGAATATGTCCGGGAAATTGCCCAGCAGGCAATGGACCTGGGATTTGACGGGCTGATGGTGGAGTCGCACGTCTGCCCGGAGCAGGCGTTGAGCGACGCCGCCCAGCAACTGACGCCTGCCGCCTTGGGGGAAATGCTGGCAGGGCTTGTCGTCCGCCAGGAGGATACGGAGAATCCGGTTTACAAAGCCAATATCGACGAACTGCGCTCGCGGATAGATGCCATCGACAATGAGTTGGTGGACTTGCTGGGGCTTCGGATGGAAATTTCCGCCCAAATCGGGGAATATAAAAAGCAGAACAACATCACCATCCTCCAGACCGGGCGTTGGGAAAAAGTCCTGGAACGTGTCCTTGCCCGCGGGGCAGAGAAGGGTTTGGACGCCGGTTTCCTGGAAAGGATATTTACCGCCATCCACCGGGCTTCCATCGACCGCCAGTCCAACGTCATGCAGGATGGGGAAAGCCAAGGAGAGAACGTATGAGAAGTGTGTCGTTTATCGTTAATCTTTAATCGTTTTCTCGGTTTATACCCGTTCTGTTCCCGTATCATCTCCGGTTCTCTTCTGGTGATACTTTGTTCTTCCTTTGGTTGGCATGGGCGGAGGAAGGGGGGATAAAAGAGGGAGAGACCAGGTTGTGCCCTGATATCTCCCTGAACAGGTCTTTTTCTCTCTTGCGCTTAGAACAGCAAGCCGAAGCCCAAGGTATATACTTTTAAGTCAGGCATCGTATTGGATTTGAATAGATTTGTCAGGGTATAGCTTCCCCAGATGTTGATGTTCCGGTAGCCGATGCGCCCTGTCACATCCACTTTGAAGGGAACAACATGGAAGTTGCCTTTCATTTTTTCTTTTTGCTTGTCGTCATCGCTATCGCGGTAAACGATTTTGGTTTTGGAATGCATGCGGACACCGCCCATGAAGCCGGCAGAGGCGTAAATGCGTTTCTTGGCGGCTTTGGCAGCCGGGAATTGGACTTCAAAAATGAAGGGGATGGTCAAGTAGAGGTTTTTGAAACTGCTCCGTTGCACATGGTCTATGTTGTCTTCCGTGTAAATGTCTTGAACGTGAACAGGTATGGTGTTGCCTTTCTCTTTTATCAGGGTGATGTTTTCATCGCTGAACCGGAAGCGCTGGTATTCTAACCCTAAGCCGGTAATCATGCCGAAATTGTTTCTCCTGCTCAGGCTGATGGCACGGTTGACGATGTTGAACTGCATGGCAATGGATTTCCCTCCCCTAAGGTTCATTTCCTTATGGGAGTCGGGGAGGTTTACAAAATTGACAAACCCGAAGTGGAAGCCTTTCCAATGCCCCTTGAACCTGTCGTAATTTTCCAGGTTGGCTTTTTTGTAGGTTTTTTCTCCCACGGCGAAGAGTTCCGAGACGCTCATCCCTTTTGTCTTCCCTTCGCTGTTGTTGCCATTCCCCCCGGTCGTATCCCGCGGTGTTTGTGAGAATGCGGATAATGCTGCCAGCATGCATGCTAAAAATAGAATCGCTTTCATGATGAATTATTTTTGGTTATTTGTTTTTTCTTTGTCGGTGAAAGTGACGGAGTTGAAAAAGATTTCCCGTTCCTTCTCCAGCAGGTCGGAATATCTGTTCTGTGCCCCGATGTTGATTTGGTAGATGTGGTTGTCTCTAAAAATGAATCGTTTATAGTACGTCATTTCGTGGTTGTCTTTGGTGATGGAATACTGGATTTCTTTGATGAGCATGTTGTCGTAGGGGACTGTCATTTCATCCCTTAGCACGACGGTCTCCATTTCCAGTGTGGCGGCTTTCATGTTTTCGTAGATTTGCAGTGCCATTTTCCCGTCCATACGGAGGTGTTTGGCTGACAGGTCTGAGCAGACGACCCCTGCCACGCATGCCAGGTCTTTGGTCTGGTATATGACGGTGGGGATGCCATCCACGTTTTTGGTGATTTTTTGCGGGGCATTGGGGAAAAGGAAAGAAATGCCTTCCGGCGCATTCACGCGCACCCAGGTCGTTTCTTCCGGTGTAATGAGGCTCAAAGCCAGCAAAAGGATTTTCAATATCGCCATTTTTCCGTATTTTTGTGGTAAAATTACGACTATTTATTGAGGAATTAAAATGAATCGCCTTAAATTTGGAGGATATGCATGTTTTCCCGGTTTGGGGTTTTTATGGAATGAATTATGAAAATAGCAGGCGTTGAAGTGGGTGAGCGCCCTCTTGTTTTAGCTCCCATGGAAGATGTGACCAATCCTCCTTTCCGGAAGTTTTGCAAGGCATTCGGGGCAGATTGGCTTTATTCTGAGTTTGTTTCTGCGGACGCGTTGGTGCGTTCCGTTAATAAATCCTTGAAGAAGTTGACCATTGATGATAGTGAACGCCCTGTTACCATCCAGATATACGGCCGCTTTGTGGATTCGATGGTTGAGGCGGCGCGGATTGTGGAAGAGGTGCAGCCTGATTTCATTGACTTGAATTTCGGTTGCCCGGTCAAGCGGGTAGCCCAGAAGGGAGCGGGCGCCGGGTTGCTCCGGGATGTCCCCCTGATGGTCGAGATGGCGCGGCAAGTGGTGAATGCCGTGAAGTTGCCTGTCACTGCCAAGACGCGCTTAGGCTGGGACAGCGAGCATATCATCATAGAGGATATTGCCGAGCGTTTGCAGGATGTGGGCATCCGGGCTTTGGCAATCCACGGGCGCACGCGGGCGCAAATGTACACGGGCGAGGCGGACTGGGAGCCGATTGCCCGGGTCAAGAGCAATCCCCGCATCACGATTCCCATTATCGGGAACGGGGATGTCACTTCCCCGGAAAGGGCTGCCGAGGCTTTTGACAAATACGGGGTGGATGCCGTCATGATTGGCAGGGCTGCCATCGGTCGTCCTTGGATATTCCGGCAAATCAAGCATTATTTTGCGACGGGGGAGTTGCTTCCCGACCTTTCTGTCCGTGAGCAGATTGAAATTATCAAGGAGCAAATCAGGCTGTCGGTGGAATGGATTGACGAGGTGCGGGGCTTGTTGCATATGCGCCGCCACATGGCAGCCATGTTCAAGGGCTTGCCGCATTTCCGGGATTTGCGCATCCGCATGCTCCAGGCTCCCAATTTGGAGGAGTTGTGGCAAGTGTTCGACGAGATTGCAGCCCGCTATGGCGATATGCGGGAGACATAATATGTAACAGCAGCCCTGCCTTCTCAGAAAGCAGGGCTGCCGTTATAAATGAATGAGATGATGTTATGCCTGCATGGCAGCGATGGCTTTTTCCATGCGGCGTATCGTTTCTTCCTTGCCGATGATTTCGATGACGTCAAACATGTGTGGACCTTTGGCAGCACCGATGATGGCTACGCGGAACGGGTTCATGACTTTGCCAAAGCCGAGTTGCTTGTCTGTAATCCAGGCGGAGATGACTTTTTCGGTGTTGGCGAAAGAATAGTCGTCTATGGATTTCAGCACGTCAAGCAATTCGCTCATCAGTTCGCGAGTGCCTTCTTTCCAGTATTTCTTGGTGTCTTTCTCCACAAATTCAGTTGGTGCCGTGAAGAAGAAGCGGCAATCTTCATAGAGGTCCTTGACAAAACTGTAGCGTTCCTTCATGAGGGCACAGATGCGCGCCACTTTGCGGGCATCGTAGGGCAGTCCTTCCGCTTCCAGATAGGGACGTACTAATTCCGCCAGTTCTTCGTCCGGTTTGGCAATGAGGTATTTGTGGTTGAACCATTTGGTCTTTTCCGGGTCAAATTTTGCGCCTGACTTTTTCACCCGGTCGAGGGTAAAGAGGTCGCAAAGTTCCTGGAGGGAGAATATCTCCTGGTCTGTGCCCGGGTTCCATCCCAAAAGGGCAAGCATGTTGATGAAGGCTTCGGGGAAATACCCGTCTTCCTTGTAGCCATGCCATTTTTCCCCGGTGGCAGGGTCTGTAAATTCCATGGGGAATACCGGGAAGCCCATTTTGTTGCCGTCGCGTTTGCTGAGTTTGCCATTGCCTACCGGTTTGAGTATCAGGGGCAGGTGGGCAAATTCGGGCATGGTGTCTTCCCAGCCGAATGCCTTGTACAGCAATACGTGGAGGGGAAGGGAGGGCAGCCATTCTTCGCCCCGGATGACGTGGGTGATTTTCATCAGGTGGTCATCCACGATGTTGGCGAGGTGATAGGTGGGCATGCCGTCGGATTTGTAGAGCACTTTGTCGTCGAGGAGCGAACTGTTGAAATGCACTTCCCCGCGAATGATGTCGTATAGCTTCAAGTCTTCATGTTCCGGCATCTTGAAGCGGATGACATAATGCGCCTCTGAGTCAAGCAGGCGTTGCACTTCTTCGGCAGGCAGGTTCAGGGAGTTTTTGAGCTTGCCCCGGTTGGCAGCGTTGTATATGAACGTTTCTCCCCGGCTTTCGCAGTCTTTGCGGAGGGCATCCAGTTCTTCTGCCGTGTCGAAGGAATAGTAGGCATGCCCGCTTTCTACGAGCTGGAGGGCGTATTTTTTATAAATGTCCTTGCGTTCGCTTTGGCGGTAGGGACCGTATTCTCCCCCCACGCCGACTCCTTCGTCAACAGTCAGTCCACACCATTTGAGGGATTCTATGATGTATTCTTCGGCGCCAGGCACGTATCTTGTCTGGTCGGTATCTTCTATCCTTAGGAGAAAATCTCCTCCGTTGTGTTTGGCAAAGAGGTAATTGAAGAGTGCTGTCCTCACACCTCCCAAATGCAAGGCTCCCGTTGGGCTGGGAGCAAATCTTACTCGTACTTTTCTTTCCATGTTTTACGTGTTGGTTTCAGATGATGCGGCAGGGGTTGGTGCTTACCGGTGCCGTTTTGCATTATTCTGTTTTTGGAAGTTCAATAGCGTAATGACTACTACTAATGTCGCCATTGCAGCGATATTGATGTACACTGCTGTTTTGGGGTCTTCCGGGGCAATCAGGCTCACCATGCTTGAAATCATGATGAGGAATGCTGCCAGTATGATAAGTATCCGGATAATTTTCATGTTACAGTTTTAAATGGTTTTTGACAGGGTTGGCGTATATTTCCAAAAAGATATTGTTCAATAAGGAGACATTGCCTTCCAATTTGTCTATTTTTTGTGTCATGACGCGGATAAAGTTTTCTTTTTCTTCCGGCGTGTAGTATTTGTTGAATTTATTGACCGAGTGCAACAAATCGTAAGCGATGTAATTATTGGGCCATAATTTGTAGTTTTTATGGATTTTGCTGTCTATCAAATTGGCTAAAGCTTCGATTTTGTCATTGTTGGATGGCAGATTGTCTATTTCGTCCAATTCGGCATCTTTGAGTTGGTCCATGTGGAAATGTATTCGCCCTTTGTAATCTTTTAACCCGGTTATCATGCTGTTCATGTCGGCTTCAGGGGTTTTGGTATATTCACCGACGGAACGGGTATAAAGTTCCTGGGTTTTGAGGGCATCACAAGGCTCCCATTCGTATGAGATGGCGAGCGGCATCAGATGCAGTTCTTTGAAATTTTCTGCGAAGTTTGCAGGTCCGCTGATTTTTAGCATTTTCAGCAGGGCTTGCTGTACGCGGTCATCACCGTTTTTGGTGCGCCCTTCTTTTTCTGCAATCCATACGGAGTATTCGTTTTCCTGGATGGTTTCCCGGATGTATTGCGACCTGAGCGAGGAACTGCTAATCATTTCGCGGACGGTAATGTCCCGTTCCACGACAAAACAGGAGTCTAATTTTACAAAGTCAGTAACCCAGTCGTTAATTAATAAATTGCTTCCGATGGCAGGACGGGTGTACTTGGCTCCGTGTTCCCGCAACAGAACGTTGAGGATGGCAGAGTCGAGAATGATGTCCCGATGGTTAGACATGAAGGTATAGGAAGCATTATTGTCTATAAGTTCTATGCCTTCGATGGTAACTCCGTCGGTGGTCATGTCCATCAGTTTACGGACAATGGGTCCGAACAGGTATTGCTGAAATTGGTCTTTGGTCTTGATTTTTTTCAGCATGGCGATAATAGGGGCTTTGTCTAACTTGAATAGCTGTTTGAACAAGTCGAGAAAAGCCTCTGATTGACAAAGACGTTCTGCTGCGGCAGGCACTTCGCTGTCGTAATAAGGCCGGATGCTGTCGAATTCGGGATTCGATGTCATATTATTGCATTAAAGTTAAATAATGGATGAAACTTCTCTCGTTTCGGCAGCAAAGATACGAAAATCTATGTTTTATTCCGTCCTTCCGGGGTAAACTTTTAATGCTTCGGCAAGTACTTCTATCGCTTTTTGTAAATCGCTTGTTTTTAATACGTATGCAACCCGTACTTCGTTTTTCCCTAATCCCGGAGTATGGTAGAAGCCGCTTGCCGGTGCGAGCATGACGGTTTGTCCGTTGTAATCAAATTCTTCCAAGAGCCATTGTGCGAATTTTTCCGCATCGTCCACGGGCAGCTTGACGATGGAATAGAAAGCTCCTTTGGGCATGGGGCATACCACTCCTGGTATTTTGTTCAATGCCTCGACCATGAAGTTGCGCCGGCGGACGTATTCTTCGTGCACGTTGTGGAAATACTCATCAGAGGTTTCCAGTGAGGCTTCTGCGGCGATTTGTCCCAAGGCAGGAGGGCAAAGGCGTGCCATCCCGAATTTCAGTGAAGCTGCCAGAATGTCCTGGTTGCGGGTGATGATGGCGCCTACGCGTATGCCACATTCGCTATAACGTTTGGACATGGAATCGAAAAGGATGGTGTTTTGCTCAATGCCTTTCAGGTTCATGACTGAAAAGTGCTGTGCCCCGTCATAGCAGTAGCGTCTATAAACTTCGTCGGAGTAAAGGTAAAGGTCATGTTTTTTGACGATTCCTGCCAAGGCTTCCAGTTCTTCTTTGGAGTACAGGTAGCCTGTCGGATTGTTGGGGTTGATGATGACAATGCCTTTGGTGCGGGGCGTAATGAGTTTTTCAAATTCACTGATAGGGGGAAGCGCGAATCCGTTCTCGATGGTTGCGGTTACGGTTTTGATTTTTGCGCCGACCATGACGGCGAATGCCGTGTAATTCGCATAAAAAGGCTCAGGGATGATGATTTCATCACCTTCATTCAAGGTGCTCATAAAAGCGAAAAGAATCGCTTCTGAACCTCCTGTGGTAATCAGGATGTTGTCTTCGGTAATGTGTATGCCTAATCTTTGATAATAACCTGCCAGGGCAGAACGGAGGGTGTGATTGCCTGCCGAATCCGTGTATTCAATGACTGAAATCTGCAAGCGCCGTACAACTTCGAGGGCGATTTCGGGGGTGGCGATGTCTGGTTGTCCAATATTAAGATGGAATACCCGGATTCCTCTTTCTTTTGCCTTGTTGGCGTAAGGTACTAATTTTCGGATAGGTGAGGCTGGGACTGCTTTCCCTTTGTCAGAAATTTGTAACATAATTCTTATCGTTTTGAAGGTTTATGTTTGTCAGTTTAAAAACAGCCCTCAAGATAGAATTAAATTTACAAACCTGCAATGGTTTTGAGCTTTTCTATATTTAATAGTACTATTTTTCTTCCTCTGGAATCTACCAGCCCCTCGGCTTTGTATTCGGATAGCAGGCGGATGACCGTTTCCGTGGCTGTGCCGACGATGTTGCTCAGGTCCTCGCGGGTGATGCTCAGCTTCAGGGTGCCGTCCTTTTCCATGCCGAAGTCTCCGGCAATGGACAGTAAGACTTCGGCTAAACGTTCGCGTACGGATTTTTGGGCAATGTCCCGGATGTAGTGGTTGGAAACTCCTAATTCTTTGCAGGCGATTTGCATCATGTCATAGGCGAAGCCGGGATTGTTTTTGATAAGATGCAGAAGGATGGTGTCGGGGATGTAGCAAAGAATGCAATCGGAAAGTGCCTCGATGGAACTACATGCCGGTTCATGCAAGATGACGGAACGGAAACCAAAGATGTCTCCCTCGCGGTCGAATTTAATGATTTGGTTCTTGCCTTCGTGCCCTGTTTGGTATATTTTGATGATGCCGCTGTAAATAAAGTAGCAGCCTTTGATGCGGGCGCCTTCGGTGTAAATGTGCTCGCCTTTTTTGTAAAAACGGATGGAACCGGGAGTAAGAAGGCTTTGGGCTTCGTTGTCGGTGAGGGCGTTGAAGGTCTGTTTTAGCTTGGCATAACAAGCTGCGGAGTCAGGTAGTGGAATTTTGGGGGTCATAGGTCTTCCATGATTTGTGGGTGTTGGGTCAGGTTGCGGATGGCGTCGCTGATGCTTGTGGCGTCATAGCCGCATTCCGCATAAAGTTGTGCCTGTGTGCCATGTTCAATGAATTTGTCTGGGATGCCCAGTCGCACAAGCCGGGTATTATAGCGGTGTTCCGCAATAAATTCAGCCACCGCGCTTCCCAAGCCGCCTTCAATTGTGCCGTCTTCCAAGGTGATGACTGCCGGGAAACGCTGGAGAATGTCATGCAAGAGTGCCTCGTCAATGGGCTTGAGGAAACGCATGTCATATAATGCGACAGAACAGTCTTTTACCATCTCAATTGCCTTCTTGGCTTCCATCCCGATAGCCCCAATGGAAATAATAGCCAATTCCGTCCCTTCTATCAAACACCGTCCTTTACCTATTTCCAGCTGACGGAACGGGGTGTGCCATTCTTGCAGGAAACCTTTGCCCCGCGGGTAACGGATGGAGAATGGACCTTGTCCCGGTAGCTGGGCGGTGTACATCATGTTCCGCAGTTCCTCTTCATCCAAGGGGGCAGCGATGGTGATGCCGGGGATGCAGCGGAAATAGGCAAGGTCGTATGCCCCGTGGTGGGTAGCCCCGTCAGAGCCTACCAATCCGGCTCTGTCCAGGCAAAAAATGACAGGCAGTTTTTGCAGGGCAACGTCATGTATGACTTGGTCATACGCCCTTTGCATGAAGCTGGAGTATATGTTGCAGAACGGGATGAATCCTTGTGTGGCAAGTCCGGCGGAGAACGTGACCGCGTGTTGTTCGGCAATGCCGACGTCAAAACAACGGTCGGGCATTTCATGCATCATGATGTTGAGCGAGCAACCCGTTGGCATGGCTGGTGTAATGCCGATGATTTTGGGGTTGGCTTGGGCAAGTTCCAAGATGGTATGTCCGAAGACATCCTGGAATTTTGCGGGCGTACCGCCTTGTGAATCCTTGATAAGTTCGCCCGTCTCCGGATTGAATTTGCCGGGAGCATGCCAGATGGTCTGGTGGGTTTCCGCTTCTTTGAAACCTTTGCCTTTCACGGTGATGCAATGCAGGACTTTAGGACCTTTGATGTTTTTCAAGTCTTGTAGCACTTTTACCAGATGCTCCACGTCATGCCCGTCCACGGGGCCAAAATAGCGCAACCCCATGGCTTCAAACAGATTGCTCTTCTTCAGAAGCATGGTTTTGACGCTATTGTCAATGTTTTGTATGAAATTCCTCATGCCGGGGCTGATGCGGTTGAGTTTCCCCAGTACGTTCCATACGTCCTTTTTTATTTTATTGTAGGTCTTTGAGGTGGTGATGTCAAGCAAATAATCGCTGATGCCTCCGACGGTCGGGTCGATTGCCATGTTGTTGTCATTGAGGATGACCAGGAGGTTGGAGCGGTAAACTCCGGCATTGTTCAGCGCCTCGAATGCCATTCCTCCCGTCATGGCGCCGTCTCCGATGATGGCGATGGTCTGCCTGTCCTCCTCGCCTTTCAGTTTGGCAGCGATTGCCATGCCCAAGGCTGCCGAGATGGAAGTGGAGGAATGTCCCGTCCCGAAAGAGTCGTATTCGCTTTCGCTTCTGCGGGGAAAACCGCTGATGCCGCCATAAAGCCTTTTGGTTTTGAACTGCTCTTTGCGTCCGGTCAGAATTTTGTGGGCGTATGATTGATGGCCCACGTCCCAGATGACATTGTCATAAGGCGTGTTGAAAACATAATGGAGCGCCACGGTGAGTTCCACGGTCCCTAAACTGGCTCCCAAGTGGCCCGGGTTCTCGGCACAGTCATCTATGATTTTTTGCCGAACCTCCCGGCATACCTCAACCAGTTTGTCTTCCGGAACTTCTTTCAGGTCTGCGGGCGTGTTTATATTTTCAAGCATGCTCATGATACTCCAATCCTCAATTATCTGGCGCCTTTTCAAGGTTTAATAGACGACAGTGCCTATGCCTTCCCCTTCCATGACTTTCTTTAGGTTGCCTTCCACATCCATATTGAAGACAACGATGGGCAGGTGGTTCTCTTTGCACATGGTTGTGGCTGTCAGGTCCATGACTTTCAATCCGCGGTTATAGATTTCATCGTATGTGATTTTGTCAAATTTCACGGCGGTCGGGTCTTTTTCCGGGTCTGCCGTATAGATGCCGTCCACCCGCGTGCCTTTCAGCATGACATCTGCTTCAATCTCAATGGCGCGGAGGCTGCTTCCGGTGTCTGTAGTGAAATAGGGATTACCCGTCCCGGCGCTGAAAATGGTGACATAGCCGTTTTCCAGGTAATCAATGGCTTTTGCCTTGGAATAAAATTCGGCAATCGGTTCCATACGGATAGCGGTCAATACTTTGTTGCGGCAGCCTGCATTGTCCAATGCGGAACTGAGTGCGAGGCTGTTGATAACGGTAGCCAGCATGCCCATCTGGTCTCCTTTTACGCGGTCAAAGCCTTTGCCGGAGCCGCTCAACCCCCTGAAAATATTCCCCCCGCCAATGACAATCCCCACCTGCACGCCCAGCGTTGCAATCTCCTGGATTTGGCGGGCATAGCTTTCCACTCGTTTGGCATCGATTCCGTATTTTTGTTCTCCCATCAGCGATTCTCCGCTTAATTTGAGTAGTATTCTTCTATATTTCATGTTGTTATAGATTAATCTCAAGATATTTGCAAACGGCAACAAAGTTAATCATTTTTGCCGACACATGGAATAGCC
>DXFT01000016.1 GCA_019114285.1 Candidatus Odoribacter faecigallinarum | reverse complement strand
TTGCCGGGAAAAGGACACAAAAAAACCGGGCACCCCGAAAGGTGTCCGGCCGGATGGGTAGAAAAGCTGTCAAACAATAACTACACCACTTCCAAACATTCTTTGCCTATGCGGTGGATGCCCTCCACGATACGGCGACGCTGTTCAGGGCGTGGAGAGCGCAGGCCATTGGCGTAATGGCTCAGTTGCTGCTGGCTGATGCCAGATGCCCGGGCAATGGCCGCCAGCGAGGTAAATTGTTCGCATTTGCGCAACAAGGCCGAAGTGCCCAGTTCAATGTCAAACGCATAATCACCCGACACCAGCCATTCCGGCATTTCGTCGCCATCGGCCACGCACCCCTCCACATGGAAACGGACAGCATCGCCCAGGTCTGCCATCAAGCCGTCATACGTCTTATTCGTGACGGCCACCACCCCGTTGAGGGCCTCACATTCGGTCACGGCACCATAATTCTTGTCGCACCAGTCTACTTTCACATGAATTTTTTCCATACATTCCAGACGTGTCAAATCAGACGAGTTCTTATGAATGAATCCGATATATTCAACTTAAACTACCTCCACGTCTGCCAATTCTCCGGCAAAGCGGTGCAGGGCTTGCGCAATGCGTTCCTTCTGTTGTTGGCGCGGCTTGCTGCGGCCGTGCATATAGGCCCACAGTTGTTTCTGGTGGATGCCTGTCAGCCGTTCCAGTCCGGAAAGCGACAGCAGGGCGCCGTAGTTCAGCAGCAGGCTCTGCGTGTCGTAGTGCCACACCAGCCGGTAGTCGCCCTTGATGGGTTCCGGCCATCGGTCTTCGGGCAGATTCTTCTTGATCAGTTCGATGGCTTTCTCCGCGTCCTTCTTGCACGCCTCGATGGTGTCGCCTGCGGCATAGATACCCTCGCAGTTCTCGGAATAGGCGCCGAAGCTGTCCTGGCTGGCGCAAAGGTTCATGATAATCTTCTCCATAGCCCTTGTATTTTTATAATAAACTGAAAACAAACCAACGAAAGGGGAGGGGCTTATTTCAGCCCCAGCCCCCGTGCAATCTTCCGTCTCAGCGGTTCAGGAATCTCCTTGGCCCCGTGGTAAGGTATCGGCTCTGACAGCCGACCGTCCTTCGTGTAGAAGTAATGGCTCCCCTCCGCGTGGCTGAATTTCCATCCGGCTGCTACGATTTTCCGGTGAAATTCCTTATACTTCATAGATCGCTTCGTTGATTTGACTTTGCAAAGATAGAAATTTTTCTATTAGCCACAAAGGAATAATAGATATTTTTCTATGATTTGAAAAAATCCCCGACCATCCATCACGGACAGCCGGGGGGGAAGAAAAAAAACTGTATAAAGAAAATGTTCGTTAAGGTTCACTCCAGGCTGTTGCGCCCGATGTAGGCATCCTCGTCCAGCGCGCCCTTGATGACGGCGTTTGCCGCGACGGGGTCATACCTCAATCGCCGGCCGTGGTAGGCTATCTCGGCGGGCAGCATGCCCGTCTCGGTGAAGAACTCGCGTACCAGGCAGAGCAGGTGACGCAGGTTGTCGATGTTCTCCAGCGTGTAATGGATGGCAGCGGTGTTCATGCGTCGCCTCCTTTCTTGCTCTTCTCCTCCCTGACATAATCGCACAAGAATGCGGACAGGGCTTCCAGTTGCCGGAAGCTCAACGACTCCAGTTGGCCCGGGTCGTCTTCTACGCAGACACAGTATGTCACCTCTTTCCTTCCCTTGTTGTCTTGGTCCACTGTCTTGGTGACGTAGCAGGTATCATCCTTTTTCATCGCTCCCCTCCTTTCTCGCCCTTCTTGGCGCGGCACACGCAATACACCGCCAGCGGCAGCAGCCACGGCATCATCGCCGACAGCACGCCCGTCACGGCGGCCCCCGCATACCAGCAGTCTGTGGCGTTCTTCACTTGGCACTCCTCGGGGAGCACACGGTTCAATAACTTGCGGAATCTTTCTGCGTCGATGCGCAGCACGGGCACGGAAGGTGCGCCCAGGGTCAGTTCTTTTTTCATTTTGTAGAGCAATTAAATGAAACAATATGTTAACTAATAGACGGGAAGGGTACAAAAAAAGTACCGCTGTCCCGTTGCTCTACACCTGATACAGGCAGCGGGCGCATTAACGCTCCGCACGGGGGTCGGTACTATATGCAATGCCAAAGGTATGGCCATAAAAAAGGCCAACCGGCAAAAGTTGGCGAACATCCGTCGCCTGTATCAAATGTAGAGCACTGCAAAGGTAGGGATAATCTTTGGAATAGCAACAAAAAAGGCGGGAATTTTTTCCCGCCTTTTCTTTCTATTTTATTCATCTCATTATTCACAATCAGCTATTATTTTTTCAATGTCTGTTATTTCTTCTTTTAATGCTGCATAAGAGTTGGAATGAATTTCACACATCCGGATATTTAGTAGTTTAGATATATGTAGCGCATGTTCTTTTTCAGATTCCTGCATCTGTTTAAGCAGGTGGTAATCATATTCTTTCCCGTCTCTTTGAGACAGACGTTTAGTAATTAATTAGGGATCTTCTGTAACGAGGATAAGCTTCAGTGGATTGATCCCGATAAATGTCTCATCAGGAATTTTTTCTATATTCCCTTCATTATTAAACAAACAGAAATGACCGTCCAGCAGATAAGTTTGTTCTGGTTGGACTATTTTCTCTAAATTTAGAAGTAAACGATCTTGCGTGACCAAGATGTCTGCTACATGTTTATCCGTTGAATCAGTTGTAAAATCACTCCATTTCAGGACCTCACTGGCTGTTAAGTGAATGATGCCAAGTTCAGATGCTATACTTTTGCACAAAGTACCTTTTCCAACCCCATGAATACCACCTATAAATACGATATTTCCTTTCATAATTCTACGAAATCAATGGATTGTTGAAATTCTCTTTCATTGATATAGCGAAATGATTGCGGGGCTATAAAGGAGTCAAACAGTTTAAAGGGATTTATGGGTTCTTCATATAAAACGGGGTTTTCTATCTGTAAGGCATATCCCTTGTCACGTCCTTCAAAATATTCATCAAAATACTGTTTGGATATGCCCGAATTATTATGAGTCTTGTCCCATAGTTCTTTAGGAGTATATTGAAGAATTCTTTTTATGGAGAATTCGCCCACAATCATCCCTTCTGGTTTGGTAGAATAGACCACGACCTTAGTGACATGCTTGGAAAAGACACTTTTCCTGTATTCATATTTCTTCCGTCCTTGAAAAATTTCATGGACGAATTCCGGTTTAATTGATAATAAGACTTTCATCTATTTGACCTCTTGTTATTATGTCATTAAATTGTTTATCTGTCAGTTGGAAGAATCCCCAATATTGAGAGGGAGACAATCCCACTTTATCAATCAGTTCTTGACGGTTAAGGCGGTGATTGAACGCCGCATTATAAGTCATTTTTATAACGACAGTTTTTGGATTATGATAATACTGCTGTAATATTCTTTCATCAAAGATACTATATGCATTTGTATATCGTATGAACTCACTCAGATTTTTGAAATCACCGGGTCTTTTCACTTCTTCCACTACACAAACCGAGGTAGCTACGCTACTATAGTATGCAGGCTTTCCGTAATCTCTCGTGCGATAAATGACAAGGATATCGCCAGGAACCAATTGATCAACACCATCCATTTTGCACAGATAAATCTTATGGATGCTATTGGTATGAGAAATATCCCTTACCAGTGTATCCCTATCCCGTTGCTCCGTGTTCAAAATGGAATCGGGGAATAAAGGAGTATGATATTTAGGATATATGGATAGAACGTATTTATTTTTCCCATGGGTGTGTACAAAGGGAAAACCCTTGCACAAATCATCGCTGACAGAAGTCATTGATTTGACATATACACTCTCCGGATTCTCGGGGTTACCCTTGATGCCCCATCTCTCAAAGCCATATCTTTTGAGGAGGTTCACCAGCCCTGCGTGCTTCTCGAATATCGTCACATAAATTTCGTTTACCTGGTTGTAGACAGCCACGCGCATAATCATCTGAATGAATTTTTCACCCAATTTCGTGTTATGTGCATCAATCTTGAATGTACCTACTTTCAGACGTTTGGCTGCCGGAAGGTTTGGCTCGACATCCGTAATGGCTTCTTCCTCTATTTTCAGATAGAGAAAGGCTTCCAGTTCGCCATTATCCTTTTTCTGAATATAGGCTTCGCTGTCCCTTTTGCGATGAAACCAATCTTCAAATCCTTCGTAATCGGCTTTTAGACTGTCGAAGAACGGATCTTCCAGATTGACCTGACTAAATTGTACTTTTTCCATGATATTTATTTTTTGACGGGCGAACCCATCTCAACGCGTGCCCAAAGGTGTTTACGTACCTTAACCCGGTTGATTACGGGTTACGCGCTGAAAGGGGGTCATCTTGTTAAACTTGATTGGGCACGGCAAATGTAGCAAACATCTCCGACAACGCCAAGCCTTCCCACGAAAAAAAGGGCGGCAACCTCGCGGCCCCCGCCCTCCTGAAACACATTTTCATGTAAAAATCTCACAGATTGTTTTCCCACAGGTTTGTTCTATCCTTTTAGCCGAAGCTGCCGTCGTTGCCCTCGCCCGCGCCGCCGCCGTCGGGGTCCGTGCCGTCGTCCGTGGCGGACTGTCCGTCGTACTTCAGCCACTCGATGCCGGTGGGGACGAGGGCGCGGGTGGCGGTTCCGCCCTTGGTGACGGCGCCCTCGCGCTGGGGGATGAAGGAGACGCGCACGGCCTTCACCTGCTTCTGGAAATCCAT
>DXFT01000124.1 GCA_019114285.1 Candidatus Odoribacter faecigallinarum | reverse complement strand
CCCGGGGCGGGCTGTCCCGGACTTTTGTAGTTTTAGCATTGAAAGGAGGTAGTATTCGGTATGGAAAATCAGCCATTGGCGGAGAGGTTGCGTCCTAAGAATCTGGACGAGTATATCGGACAGCAGCATTTGGTGGGTAAAGGAAAAGTATTGCGGAAAATGATAGAGTCCGGAGTACTTTCGTCTTTTATTTTATGGGGACCTCCTGGGGTGGGTAAAACAACTTTGGCAATGATTGTTGCGCAATTGTTGAATCGCCCTTTTTATGTTTTGAGTGCGGTCAGTTCAGGGGTGAAGGAGGTGAGGGAGGTCATCCAGAAGGCGGAGAGCCAGCGTTTTTTTAATACCCCCAACCCAATTTTATTTATTGATGAAATCCATCGTTTTTCCAAGGCGCAACAGGATTCTCTCTTGGCAGCTGTGGAGAAAGGTACTGTGACGTTGATTGGCGCTACGACGGAAAATCCTTCCTTTGAGGTTATTTCTCCGCTTTTGTCCCGTTGCCAGGTTTATGTATTAAAGAGTTTGGAGAAGAAAGATTTGGAGCTTTTGGTGGATAGGGCGATAGAGAAGGATGTCTATTTGAGAGAGAAACCGATTGTCGTGCGGGAGAAGGATGCTTTGATTTCTTTTAGTGGAGGGGATGCAAGGAAGTTGTTGAACATATTGGAATTGGTAGTCAATGCCCAGAGTGGTTCTGAAATTGTCATTGATAATGAAACGGTACGAAAGGAATTGCAGGAGAATCCACTCATGTATGATAAGGATGGGGAGCAACATTATGACATCATTTCGGCTATGATAAAGTCTATTCGGGGCAGTGATCCCAATGCAGCGCTTTATTATATGGCGCGGATGCTGGAGGGTGGAGAAGATCCTAAGTTCATTGCCCGTCGGCTTCTGATTTCAGCTTCGGAAGACATCGGGCTTGCTAATCCGAACGCCATGTTGCTTGCCAATGCCTGCTTTGACATTGTACATAAAATTGGCATGCCGGAGGCGCGGATTCCTTTATCCGAGTGTGTGATTTATTTGGCAACCTCTCCCAAGAGCAATTCCGCTTATTTGGCGATAGACGGGGCTTTGGCGTTGGTGCGCAAGACGGGCAATGTACAGGTTCCCCTCTATCTTCGTAATGCTCCGACGAAATTGATGAAAGAATTGAATTACGGGAAAGATTATAAGTATGCCCATGACTATCCGGGGCATTTTGTTGATATGGAATACATGCCCCAAGAGTTAAAAGACGCGGTTTTCTATGAACCGCAGGACAATGCGGCGGAGGCTAAGATTGCTGAACGCTTGAGGAACTGGTGGAACAAATATAGAGACAACATAAAACGATAGAATATGAAGATATGGAATGAAATACCGGACAAGGACAAAGGAATGTTTTTCCTTTTGGCTGGGCCTTGTGTGATAGAGGGGGAGCGGATGGCACTTGAAATAGCAGAATATGTGTCGGAAGTGGCGGATAAATGGGGAATCCCATACGCATTCAAGGGGTCTTTTAAAAAGGCAAACCGTTCGCGGTTAGATTCCTTTACAGGTATAGGCGATGAAAAGGCATTGAAAATTCTTGCCAAGGTCAAGAAGGATTTCCAGATTCCTGTAGTTACGGATATCCATTGCGTGGAAGATGCTGTCATGGCGGCAGAATATGTGGACATTTTGCAGATTCCGGCATTTTTGTGCCGGCAGACTGATTTGTTGGTTGCTGCTGCAAAGACCGGCAGGGTAGTCAACATCAAGAAAGGACAGTTCCTTTCTCCCGATGCCATGCGTTTTGCTGTGGACAAGGTGCGTGAGTCCGGCAATGAGAACGTGATGGTGACGGAGCGCGGGACGACTTTCGGCTATCAGGACCTGGTGGTGGACTTTCGGGGCATTCCCCTCATGCAGCAGGCTTGTGGTTGCCCTGTCGTGATAGATGCTACCCATTCTCTCCAGCAACCCAATCAGGGAAGCGGCGTGACGGGGGGACAACCTCAGCTAATTGAAACCATAGCCAAGGCAGGAATTGCAGTGGGGGCGGACGGTTTGTTCATTGAAACCCATCCCGATCCGGCAACCGCGAAATCTGATGGCGCTAATATGTTGCGCTTGGACCTGTTGGAAGGGCTATTAGAAAAGTTAGTCCGCCTCCGTCGGGCTATCTGAGGTCTTCCCCGGCGGGGTCAGAGATCCAAGTGGACTACAGTGATGCCTGCTCCGCCGAGTTGCACTTGCTCGTCATGATAAGAAGCCACCAAGGGATTGGTGCTGAGGAATTGGCGTATCAATTGCCGCAAGGCTCCTGTACCTGTGCCGTGCAAGAGGCGTACTTCTTTGTAATTCAGCATAGCGGCTTCGTCCAGGAAAGTGGTGACCCGTTGTAGGGCTTCTTCTCCGCGCATGCCACGCAAATCAATGTCTGGTTTGAAGGTAAGCCGTTTTTGGCTGATATTTTCTTGGATGCTATTGTACGTGGCGGGAGGTGGCGTGCGCATGGCTTTCTTGGCTTGGGAAGCCGAAGCCTTTTTCAAGTCCCCGGTTTTCACGTTCGTTTGCAACTGTCCCAATGCCACGATGGCGTTCTTCCCGTTGATGGCAATGATTTCCCCGATGGCATGGTTGGGCAGGGTCACGTAATCGCCTTTCTGCAGGGGCTCTGTAACCGGGATGGGGGAGGATGGTGCCTGCTTCTTTTTTTCTTTCCGGTTCTTTTCGCGGTTCTGTAGTTTCTCCATTTTCCGGCGGATGCGTTCATCTTCCTCGCTTTGTTGCTCTGCCAGCAGACGCTGTTTTTCTTCCTCCATCCGTTGCCGCAACTGGCGGGTCTTTTCCTTGTCCGCTTGGTTTTCTTTGATTCCCCGGATGGTATTTTCAACGGTCTTGTTCGCCGTGCTGATAATCTCTTGGGCTTTTTCCTGCGCCTCGCGGATGACTTCCTTGCGGATGCGCGACGTCTCGTTCAACTCCCGGTCATACTTTGCGATGATTTCCTCCAACCGCTTCTCGTTCTCGTGGATTTTACGCCTTTTCTCCTCCCAATAACGCTTGTCTCGGGCGATATCCTTCAGGTGCCTGTCGTAATTGATGTGGTCTTCCCCGATTTTTGATGAGGCTTCCTCCAGGATTTCTTTGGGCAGACCGATTTTCTTGGCAATTTCAAAGGCGAAAGAAGAACCGGGTTTGCCTATTTTCAGTTCGAAGAGGGGCGTCATGCGGTGGCTGTCATAGAGCATTGCGCCGTTGCTGATGCCCGGCGTTTCTGCGGCGAAATGCTTCAGGTTGGTATAGTGCGTCGTGATGACGCCTTTGACCTTTGCCTTGTTCAGAGCTGCCAAAATGGCTTCCGCGATAGCCCCTCCCAGCATGGGTTCCGTCCCCGTCCCGAATTCATCGATGAGCACCAGGCTGTCTTCCCTCCCGTAACGTAGGAAATTTTTCATGTTCAGCAGATGGGAACTGTATGTACTCAAGTCATTTTCAATGGACTGCTCGTCCCCGATGTCTATCAGGATTTTGTTGAAAATGCCGAATTTGCTGGACTCCTTCACCGGGACCGGCAGACCGCATTGGAACATGTATTGCAGCAGTCCCACCGTTTGCAGGCATACGGACTTCCCGCCTGCGTTCGGTCCCGAAATCAGGATAATGCGCTGGTCTTCGTTGATTTCGATGTCCAGGGGGACCAATTCCTTCCCACTGCCCTTCAGGCTCAACCACAGCAAAGGGTGGCGTGCCCCGTACCACAACAGTTCCGGACGTTCCTCCGTTTCTGGCACAAGAGCTCCGATGGCGAGCGAAAAACTTGCCTTTGCCTGCACGAAGTCAATGAAGGCAAGGTAATCATACCCCGGCAACAGGTCTTCGATATAGGGGCGCACGTCATCCGCGAACTTGCGGAGAATGCGTACTATTTCTCTCTTTTCCTCCAATTCCAACTCCCGAATCTCGTTGTTGGTCTCCACAATCTCTGCCGGCTCGATATAAGAGGTCTTTCCCGTAGCGGACTCGTCATGCACGATGCCATTGATTTTCCGTTTGTAGGCGGAAGGCACAGGGATAACCATCCTTCCGTCGCGGATGGCAATGGCGCTGTCCTTTTCCGCCCAGCCTTCCGCCTGGGCTTGTTGCAGCAGGCTTTGCATCCGCTTCGAGATGCCCGTTTGCTTGCGGAGCAGGCGGTGGCGGATGTCATTCAGCTCGGGGGACGCGCTGTCCTTCACCGTCCCGTGCTTAGACACGATGGCATCCAGCCGTTGCTGGATATAGGGAAACAGCTTGATGCCTTCCGCCCGTTGCGACAGCAGCGGGTAACGTCCTTCCTTCCCCTTGAAGAAACGCACAATGGCTGCGAGCGACTCCAGGGAGTTCTTCAACGCCACCATTTCCGCCACTTCCAGGAACAGTCCTTCCACCCGTATCTTTTGCAGGAACGGGCGGGCGTCTTGGAAGTGTCCCCCCGGGAAATTTTCTCCCGCGCTAAGGATATCCATAAACTCCTGCGTTTCACTGAGGGCTTGGCGGATAGTTCCCGCTTCCGCCGAGAATGCCATTCCCTCCGTCAATTCCCTTCCCATGCTGCTCAGGCAGCGCCCTTTGATGAGCTCCCTGATTTTGTCAAACTTGATTTTGCTTTCGAAATTATCCGGATAAACCATCATGCTTCATTTTGGCTGCAAAGTTAATCATATTTGCTTTACGGTGCCACATTGCCCTCAATCCTTAACGGGGTTTCCGGCTGGCGGGGGTCATTCGTGATGACAGTCACCGTCTTGCTTTGCCGCCCGGATTTTCCCGTGGAGTCGAACACCACCCGGATGTCCGTCGATTCCCCGGGATTCAGCACCTCCTTGCCCGGCGTGGCGACAGTGCATCCGCACGTCACTTTTACTTTGCGGATAAACAGGGGGCGTTCTCCGCTGTTCGTGAGGGTGAAACGGCATTCCGCTTTTTCCCCTCTCCGGATAGTCCCGAAATCCGCCTCCTTTGACGCGAAGGACACGCCGGGCGCGTGCTCCAGTTCCTCTTTGTCCAGACGGCTGAAATCCTCGGCAAGCGTGGCGGTGATGGTCAGCCGGTTCCGGGGGTCCCGCTTGCCGTTCACCTCCAGCGGCAGGCTCTCGTAGCAATATCCGTAATCCCCCTTCGCCTTCGCGTCATACGTCAGCACCAGCATGCCTCCTTCTCCCGGCTCCACCCGGGCAGGCACGAACTCCGCTGACAGGTGGGCGGGCAAATCCTTCGCAATGCCCACCGTGACGGCATCCTGGCGTGTATTGAGGTAACGCACCGTATCTTTCACGGTCTCCCACGTATATACCTTCCCGAAATTCACATTCGACTTCTTGAACTTCATCCCGTCAATCGTATAATGATACAGCAACGCCGGCTTCTCCGGGTTATCCACCAGATTGCCCTTCAGGCGCAACTCCGTGCGCTTCTCCGCCGCATTGGAATACACCATGATTTTATAATCGAACCTTTCCGGCAGCCGGGCGGGGACGAACGTCACCCGTATGCTCCCGCTCCGTCCCGGCAACAGCGGCTCCCGTTGCCATTCCGCCTCCAGCAGGTAGCTCATCGGGCTCACCCGCGTAATGATGACCGGGCGGTCGCCCGTATTCTTCACGGCGAACACCTCCGTGCGAGGCTGGTCGTCTGCCTTCAGGCTTGCCAGTTCCAATACCTTGTTCTCCACTTCCAGAATGCCTTGTGCGGCTGCCCCCGTCCCGCTGAGCAGGACGGCGAGCACGAATATCCATTGCTTCATCATTTGCCTATTTGATAGTTCCGTCTAACCTGTAACATGCCTTGGGATGCCGGGGGTCATTGCTGATAATGAGGATAACCTTCGTAAACTCCTTGCCGCCGCCGGTGTAGAAACGTGCGGTCGCTTTGGCACGTTTGCCGGGGCGGATGCTCCCCTTCCCGATTTCCACCTCCAGGCTCCTGTCCGGGCTGGTCATTTTCCGGATGACAAGGTCAGACTTCCCCTTGTTCTCGATATAAAACTCGCATGTCTGCCAGCTGTCCCGTGGCAAATTCTCCAATTGCACCCGCTCCTGCTCCAGAAAGATTTTGGGAGCCGTGGTGTAATCCCCGCCGTAATAATTGAAATCCTCCTGGATATCGGCAGTGACATAAATCTGCCCGATTCGTTTCCCGTTGGCAAAAAGGGCAATGCTGTCCACCGAGAATCCCCAGTCCTTCCGGGCTTCTGCGTCATACATGATATGGAGGCGCCCCTTCCCTCCCGGTGCGGCAGTTTGGGGCTCGATATCGGCATGGAGGTAAGGCGGCAGGGGGGAAGTCGTGATGTGGCACGGGATGCCTCCCGCATTGGCAAACCCGATGGATTGCTCCGCAGTCCCCGTGTTCAGGACGGCACCCAGGTTCGCGCACTGTTGTTCGAGATAAAGGTCGCCCAGCCGGCAATGGTAACTGTCGTATGGGCCGGCAGCCTCCCCGCGCACCATCCCCCGCACCGTGAGCGAAACGACAGGGGTCGTCGAATTCGAATTGACCGTAATGCACTTGATGAATTTGCCCGGGCGCCCTATCGGGTCGAAATACACGCGGATGGTGTCCGTCCGCTGGGGCAGGATGGGTTGGCGCGGCCAGTCCGTGCTCGTGCATCCGCAGCCTGCCTGCACCCTCCGGATAAGCAGCGGGCTATCCCCCGTGTTCCTGAACACGAAATCATACGCCACTTTGCCGCCCCTTTCGCCGATAGTGCCGAAATTGTGCGACGTTGTCTCAAACTCGATGACCGGCTTCTGTGCCCATGCTCCGAAAGGCAACAAAGCCAATGCAATAAATACCAATCCTTTCATTTTCCGGAATCTTTGCCATTCCGGGGGACATGCTGCCACATCCCCCGTCTTTCCGGGCAAAAATAGCGAAAGTTTTGCATCGCGTCAATCCTTCCGGTGAATATTTTTCATTCCCCTGTCGGTAGGCACCCCCATGCCTGTGCGCCGTCCCCGGGAATCCAGCCCTTCGCTAGGTGGAAGAGAGGGGGAAGCTAAAGGAATTTTCGTATTTTTTTCGGATATTCTCCGTCTATTCTTCGTATAAAAGCTTATTAAAACCTTATTAAATCCTTATTGAAAGCTTGTTTATAATAAGGCTTTTATAATATTTTCATTGATTTTGAACATATCTTTATACGGAGAATATACGGAAAATAGTCATAGGAATTTAGAAGAATTCCTTTAGCTTCCCCCCGGTTTTCTCCCGGCTATCCCCATCCTTGCCTTGTGCCGGATGAGCTGGCAGCATGAATAGCATTTAAATTCATGCAAACGGATAAGGATGGGGTGTTATAAGCGATTGTATTTTAATGTCTTGCTACTTTATTGTAGATTACAAGATGCTTTTTAACTAAAAAATATTGGGAATGTTGCAAAAAGTTCATATATTTGTAGCGCGAAAAAATAACGTGGTGATTGACACACTTTTTGATATGAAAAAAAAGGTACATTTAAAATCGGCACTTCCTTCTGCCGCCCAGTGAGGCGGCATCTTTTTTTCCTTCTCCGTTATACGCTGCTTACCAACACTTTGTACCTCTTCTCCCGGGTACTCCCT
>DXFT01000123.1 GCA_019114285.1 Candidatus Odoribacter faecigallinarum | reverse complement strand
AAGATGCTCATCGAAATGGCATCTCTCAAGCATCTTGAAGAACAGGGAAAGACCGCCAAAAGGGGTTATCTCCTTGTTTACGAACTTTATGTCACAATCTCGCATCAATTTTATAGGCTTTTAATCGTGGTAAAGGTAGCAAATAACTATGAACCAACTATATACAACCACATCTTTCTAATGGCGGTCATTAGAAATAGTGCTAACTCCGTCTCTAATGACCGATTGGGGTTAAAGTTGTCGAAGAAATTCCCGGAGAGGAAGTGCATCGCGTATTGCTTCCCAAACGGGAAATCCACGAGTTGCATTAAGTTTCATTTTGGTTACTATATATTTGTCTCTGCCGTCCATGATATCTAATGGGCGGCAGTTCTTTTTTTGAAAAGTGCAAGGGTTCCTCTTGCTATTTGATTGCATTAAAATAAAATAATAACTTAAGAAATATATAGTTATAAGATATATCAAAGATATAAGAATATATTTTTGATATGTATTATAGACTAAAATTCAAATTTTTGGTATGAATATTGTTAGAGATATACTGTAGAATACAAAGGAAGTGGAGGAGGACAGGTTGAATTTTAATAGGGAAAATCATGGCAATAGTTGAAACAGGTATTTTTCAGAAAATGAGGGGGAAGCTGGGCAACTTGGTGGTATATGAAGTGAACGGGCAAAAACGGTTGAGGACAAAACCGCAGGAGTACAATGACCGGAAATCTCCGGAACAATTGGCGCATCGGAGCAAAGTGCGTGGTATTGCGGCATTGTACAAACATCTGGATGCGCCGTTGCGTTTCTATTGGAAAGAACTGACTCAAGGCACGACCATGAATGGTTATAATCTGTTCCTAAGCATGAACATCCACAACCTGAATGAAGAAGGGAAAATAAAGGACATAAGCCGTTTGTGTTTATGCAAAGGCGGGCAAAGCTTGCCTTGCCAGGCAAGAGCTTTCTGGCGAGAAGACGGCATGGTGGAAATCACGTGGGATTCGGCAGCCCCGATTGCCAATGAACGTTTTGATTACATGGAAGTGGTAACCTGCCTGCACCAAGAAGGGCAAGCAGACGAAATCACTACTATTCCGCTTTATGATTCGGAACGGCAGAAAGGAAGTTATCTTTGGGATATTTCAAAAGATGTGGAAATCAAAGGTTCCCTGTATTTATATGGCATTTTTAAAGACCGAGTGACCGGTGAAGTTTCCGATAGTTTCTTTTTGGGATGTCTTGATAACGCGAATGGAAAATAATCCTGCCGGATCAAACACGTCCGATGCATGCCTGTCGGCAGGATAGAGAGAGGACTTTCACTGTTCCCCGTTGCCTTTCAAGGTGAGCTGTTCTATCCGGTTGATGGCATTGGTTTGTACCCAAAGGGTTTTGGTAAAAACCTTATCATGGTCGGGTTGGTAATGCACTTTGATTTCTCCCTTTTCTCCGGGAAGCACAGGGTGGCGAGTCCAGTCGGGCGTAGCGCATCCACAGGAAGAAGAAACATGCTTCACTAACAGGGGAACAGTACCGGTGTTCTTGAAGCGAAAGACATATTCCCCGGAACGGCTGTCCCGGACATTCAAAGTTGTTGTGTCAAATACAATCCGGGCGTAAGCCTGCAAAGTATCTTTCTGGAAAGTTCCGTTTTCCAATTCGTGAATCAAATCCCGGAATACAAGGGTCTGGAAACCGTCAGGACAGATGTCTAAAGCTTCCCGGGCATAACGGTTGGCTGTAAGCGTGTCACCCAACAGCCGGTGAATGCGGGAAGCCAGATAAAGGTTGTAGAAATAAGGTTCCAGGGCGATTGCCTCCTCGACATCAGGAAGTAACGCCCGGAGTTGCAAAGTATCGTCCGAAATATGACGGTAACGCAGACAAACAGAGAGCAGCAAATTCTGCATGCGAAGCAGTTTTTTGCCACCGGATTTGAAATGTACATGCCGGGGCGGGAAGTAAGGATTGTTGTCGCGGGCACTTGTAAGGAGTTGAGCCACGTCCTTGCCTTGCAGTGGACCGGAGGCGTATGAACAGATTTTCCCTTCAGGGGAAACAATATAGGAATTGGGAATGGTTTCCATCAGGAAAATGTATTTCAGGAAAAGATTGTCCGGCTCGTCCACATTGCAGCGGTAAAAGACATAATCGTCCTCGAATTTACGGAAAACATCTTCTCGTTTCATGTTTTCAATAAGCTGGTTGCAGGAACGGCAATTCTCGCCCCCGCCCAGAATCATCCAGAGCGGCTTGCCTTTGCCCTGGGCAATCGCAGCCACCGTTTCATAATCACCGGTAAAATAACGGGCTTTCGTCTCCCATCCAAAATGGCAGGCTGCCAGCCCGAAAGCGAAAAACAGCAATAAGGGAATGGATTTTTTCATAATGTATTGTTTTTATAAATTTGATTTTACGAATGAATAGGACACTATTCCTGAGGTGGCAAATCCAACGAGACATTTCCCCGGAGATATAGGTGCTCAAGGTAATTTTGTGCGGTAGATTGGACAAAAATGGAACGGACGAAATTGCCGTATTTGTCCGCATTGAAAACGACTTTGATCGTATCTGTCCCGCCGGGCAACACCGGACGACGGTTCCATTCCGGCGTGGCACAGCCGCATGTGGAAGACACATGGGCAATGATTACGGGTTCTTCCCCCGTATTCCGAAAAGGGAAACAGAACTCATGCTTGGCATGCAAGGGTATTTTCCCCGCGCTGAGCATGGTTTCTTGGAATTCAATAATGCCCTTCCCTTTCGGAGTCCGGAGGTCGTATTGTCGGGTAAGCTCTTGCAGAGGGGTGGAATAGATGGTCTTCTGATAGC
>DXFT01000122.1 GCA_019114285.1 Candidatus Odoribacter faecigallinarum | reverse complement strand
GGCATGACTACCGCAGGGACGGCTGGCACGCTTGGTAGCCTTGATGTGCCAGTTGTTTCTTTGGGGGTTGGGCTATGCTTCCGCCGTTGTTCCTGCGGTGCTTCCCCGGTGCTCGTCCGCTTCGCACCGGACGAGCAGCGGAGGAGATGCGGGGGAAGGTCGAAGCATCCATAGCCCACCCCCGGCGGGAACTGTAAGCAATTAAGGGGACGACATGAACCGATATGAAGGGGATATAAGGGTCAAATCAGGCAACACTTCAGTTTCCCCGCCCAAACACCCACCTTCCTCCACCAGTCCCAACCAAAGGAAGACCGGAGATAAACCGGAGGTGAACCGGAGTTGATACGGGAACAGAACGGGAACAGAACGTGAAAACGATGAAAAATGAACGATTCACGAGGACTGACACCCCCCGTCACGCCAAGGGTGTCAGTCTGTCTGGCGGCAATAGCGCTTGATGACATTATAGGCGGTGATGATGCCCAATTCGCCGGCTTTGCTCAAATCGGCATTCGCCTGAGCCTTCTGCCCGGCGTAAATGAAGAGCAAGCCCCGGTTGAAATATGCCTCCGCCAATTCCGGATCCTGCCGGATGGCTTGCGTGTAAGCCTCTATTGCCTTGTCTATTTCCCCGTTCTTGGCATGCACATTGCCGATGTTGAACCAGGCAAAGACGAAGCCGGGGTCCAGTTGCAGGCATTTGTTATAACCTTCCACGGCAAGGGAATAATCCACTTTGCGCGTCTCCTCCGTCCGCTCTCCCACGACGCGGGAGGTCATGTCATCCACGGATTCAATGTAGTCGTACATCATCACCCGCGCATTGGCAAGGTTGAAGACGGCAAGCAGGTTGTCCGGTTCTTTCGCCACGATGGCGGCAAAATCGTCGATGGCTTCCGGGAAAGCATTTTCCGTCAGGTAAAAACTGCCCCGCAGCAGACGGATGTCCAGCGTGTCACCCACAGCCAGCCGCTCCGTCAGTTGCCGGATATTTTTATCCGCAAAGCCTTCGGGGTAATTCGGGCGGTGGTTGCTCACCGTGATGGAAGGACGGTAATTGTGTTTCTGGTTGTAATCCATGACGTGCTTGTCGTAATACTGCACCTTGCCGCTCCGCAAGGAATCCAGGCTGAGGTACTGCACATAAAAGACATCCTGCAATTCGATGATAGCCCGTTTGTCCTGCACGCGGCCGTTAATGACGTCGCGCACCTCGTCTTCCCGCGCATTGATGTCAATCAGGCGGCGCAGGTTGGCAGAGGTGTCCACCAAGGCATTGCGGTCTCCTTCTTTCATTTTCTTGTAGCGCTCCATGACCTCCCAGGCGGCAATCCGGTCGTCCCGGGCATCCTCCTCCCGCTCCAATTCCTCCGCCACGGCAGCACGCGCCAGATACGCCTGCACGAAATCGGGATAAAGGCGCAGGCTCTCCGAGAAGTCGTCATACGCCCCGTACCAGTCCTTGATTTCCATTTTCAAGAGCCCGCGGTTGAAGTAAATCAGGATGTTGTCGGGATTCATCTCCACCACCTTGTCGAGGTCGCGGATGGCGGCATTCGTCTCGCCCACTTCCGCCCGGAGCATGGCACGGTTGTAATAGGCATAAATATAATTGCTGTCTATGCGGATAATCTCATTGTAATCCGCCATGGTCTGGGGATATTCCTTCATTTCATACCATACCATGGCACGGCTCATCAGGATGCGGAGGTTCCGGGGATTCACCTTCAGGGCGCGGTTGAAGTCCTCAATGGCATTGTGGTAGTCCTTCTTTTCATAATACAGGTAGCCGCGCAAGCCGAACGCCTCTTCGGAAAACATGTTCTGCCGGATGGCTGTATTGCAGTCTGCCATTGCCCCCTCCCAATTATCCAGTTTTTCGCGCACAATGGCACGGTTGAGGTAGGCAATCAGCAGTTCCTTGTCGAGCATCAGGGCTTTGGAATAGTCCGCTTCCGCTTCCTTGTACTTTCCCATTTCCGCCTCCGTGATGCCCCGGTAGGCGTAGGCGTATGCCACGGCGGGGTCGAGCTTCACCACCTCGTCGAAATCCTGCATGGCTTCCTCGAAACGGTGCAGGTTGCTGTAAGCCACCCCCCGGTAGAGGTAGGCTTGGAAATAATTGGGGTTTAAGGCAATGGCTTGGGAGAAATCCTGCAACGCGCCCTCATTGTCATCCAGGTTCAATTTTGCCAATCCCCGGAAGAAATAAGGTTCAGAGAGATAAGGTTTCACCCGGACGATGTTGTTGAAATTGTCGATGGCACTCACGTAATCGTCAAAATAAAGGGCATTCTGCCCCATGCGGAGCAGGTTGCGGGTGTTCCATTGGGCGAAGAGCGGGCTTGCCGCCAAGAGTATGAAAAATGTCGCTATAATTGTCCTCATGGTCCGTATTCCTAAATTCACAAATCAAAATGACGGCATAAAGATAAGAAAAATGGACATAAAAATGAGTGCATCCTCCAAGAGTTATCCCAAAAGCCGGCGTATTTATTACCGTAGCCTTATTTCTCCGGTTTAATTCAAAGGTAACGACCCATTTTGCGGGGTGACAGTCACATGATTCCAGTATTTCCCAATAAAAAAAAGAAGCGCCTATTGCCAGACGCTTCCTGCTATAATTATAATTGCAATATCATAAATGATTAATAATCATTCCAATCCTCTGCCTCAATACCCGGATAGAATTTCCAAGTTGAATTATCACCTCCAGCATCTTGACTCACTCCCCCCACTGTAATATAACCATAACCATTATATACAAAGCCAATACCCGCAACACGATTACTCATACTAGAAGAAAACCTATTTGTCTTTTCCCAGCGGTCCCGTTGTGGGTCATATTGCCAATTATCCGATACACTTGTACCCGTACCACCTACAACGTACCCAATTTTACGATTCCGATTGGGGTCTTTATCAGAAACAAAAGCCATGGCAAAAGAACGTAATACATTATCATATTCCTCATTCCATGCCCCCGGAAGATTAGGATTCAAAGGAGTTCCTTCCCTCCATACACCATTATCAAAAATAGATACACGACGAACAGCTTCAGAACCATTCCTTCCTAAACATACATATTTCTGATCTCCGAAATCCAACACTACAGCTCCTTGACAAGCATCACCAGGGAAAAGATTATTATCTGGTTCCAAACTCCAACCCGCAGCAGGATCGAACACATAAAAGCGACTTGTTGCCCGTTCTTCCAATTGTCCTGTCCCAACATAGCCTTTTCCATCATAAGAAAAACCTACACCATAAGCAAAATCATATTCCTGACAATCAGCTCCCGAAATGCCTAAATCTTCTGTAATGGAATATCTCTTATGCCCATTGGCTTCTTGATCCCAATCCCATTTTTCTGCATCTAAGTCAAAAGCATAGAAATCACTAAAATATAATGTTCGTGGCTGTGCATTGTATCCTCTTCGAAGCCCCGCTCCTACATATGCCTTTCTACCTATCACAAAAGCCACACACCCTTCACGCCCCAATGTATCCGGGAAACTACCTTTAAAAACCACGGTATCCCTTCCATCAGATGTTTTTTCCGTTACTGTTCCAGACACCTCTATCCAACCACTCCCGGTAAACTTCCAAAAATCCCGCAATTCATGGTTCGGATTTGTAGACCGATCATTATACCCCATACCAATAAATACCTCACCATCATCAGGATCGGTAAAAGACACCGCATTTACTCGGTAGGGACCCGCAAATGATACTGAGCGTTCCCAATCACCATCCGTATCGTCGTATGAAGTACAACGAACAAAAGTAAAAACGATTAACGCAAGCCATAGTAAATTTACTTTCTTCATAGATTATGCTTTTTTCAATTCATTTTCTGATAAAACAGGGGCAAAACTACATATTTTAATTATAATTCCAAGCAAATCCGCGAATAAAAATATACAATAAATCAATACATCCCCAAAAAAGAGGGGATTTTGCGGTTTTTTGGACGTGGATATGGATTATTGAGAAATTAATTTTATCTTCGCACCCAATTATAACAAATATCAGAGAGCATTTATGAACCGTATATATTTGTGTATCGCCGGCATTTTAATCATGATTTATGCCTGTAGCAATAATTTGGAGACCATCGGGCAAGATATCGTGGACAACAACAATTACATTGGAACAGAAGATGTACAAGTACTCAATACAGCAACCTTTCGGTTAGACTCTTTTCCCACATCAAGTGGGATTACTTTAAATAGTTCTGGACAACTTCCTGTTGCATCCGACATCATAGTTGGTAAATACAATGAACCACATGGAGGTATCACAACAGCAGTTCCTTGTTTTCAACTGAGCATTCCATCAGCAATGGAAACTCCTTCATACAATTCCGCATTAGATTCTGCAGTATTCTGTATCCGATTAGGCAATGGTATCTGGGGAGATACAATTTATAGCCCTACCATACAAACTTTCGATATTTATCGGTTAAAAGAAGTGCCAGAAATCATCTACGATTTGGGAACAAACGGGTACTTTTATAACGTATCGCCTGTCAATTACGATGAAAATGCAAGAATTGGAGTTCTATCTTTCTTACCCAGACGAGAATATATCAATCGAGCATGGGCACGCATTGATGATGAACTCGCCCAAGCTATGTTTTATGAAATGAAATTCCAATCTGAACACAGTTATTATGAAAACAACTATGCTTTCTTTCAATTTTTCAAAGGATTGGCATTAATTCCTCGAGAAGAGAACAATTGTCTGATTGCTCTAAATGCAACTGATAGTTTATTCATGCAATTTTTTTACCATGACAACGGTACTGCACGAAACATAAAATTTAATGTTAGCCGCTCCGAATATATGTACAACCAATATCTAACAGATCGGACCAATTCTCCTTTAGCATCCTTGAATACACAACAGGACGAAATATACTTACGAGATGTTAACTTCGCACTCGCACAAGGTTTATCTGGTTACTTAACAAAATTCACATTACCTTCTCCTATAGGGATGACCCAATACTCGACCTTATTAAAAGTACAACTAGAAGTAAGAGTAGAATATTTTTTCAGGAATGCCATCAGTTATCCTTCACAACTCTATTTATATCGAATCAATGATAAAAATGATTTATTAGGACAGCTGCAAAATAGCTCATCCTCATCCGTTACAGGCGTGCCTGAAGACATGGGTGGAGAAAATGAACGTTATTATATTTTTGACCTCACAGAATACTATCAAAACTTGATAGATGAAGTCAATACCGTCCAACAAGATGTAGCAATCGTATTACCCGGAACGACTTCTTCATACGACTACGTTATTGTGAAAGAAGAACCGATTGTCCGGTTCTATTATGCTAAATATAAATAATATAGGCATTATGAAAAGATTATTTTTATTAGTTGTAATCATAACTTTGGGCTGGTTCTGCTCCTTCGGGCAAAACAATATCGGTACGCCTTATTCTTATTACGGGCTTGGATTAATGCCGGAGAATACGGGACCTTACGCTGCGATGGGCGGGGTGGCTGCCGCCATGCGGGACAATGACAACATCAACTACCTCAATCCGGCAGCCTATACGGCATTGGACAGCAACCGTTTTTACTTCCAATTGGCAATGAACGGGGAATATACATGGATTAGCACCCACCAGGAAATTTCCAATTACCGTGTCATGCAAAACGCCTATCTGAATATGGGCATGCGTATCCGGAGAAACCTTTACCTCTCCTTCGGTTTTACGGAAAAGTCGGATATCGGGTATAATATCAATTATAGTGAAATGATTACTGGAAGTATATCCAATATTACTTTTGCCCAATCTTTGCAAGGTTTGGGCGGATTGAATGATATTTACGGCGGGCTGGGCTGGAGGTATAAGAATCTTTCTCTGGGTATCAATTTTTCCTTTATCTTCGGTAAAATTGAAAAGCAACAAACCCTGATGGCAAACATGGAGAGCAGTTATTATGTGCGCACCAGTGAAAAAGTGCGTGTCCATGACATGATTTTCAATCCGGGTATCCAATACGACCTGAAACTGTCTCCCCGCTCCAATGTAATTTTAGGGGCAAGCATGAATTTCTCTCAACGGCTGTGGGCAAAACAGGAATTCCAGTCTTATAAAGTAAACATCGGAAGTTCTTCCACCAGCATCATGGATGACGAGACCTTGGAGCGCGGATACATTGTCTATCCTTTCCGCATCAATGGCGGTTTCAATTTCCACCACAAAGACCGTTTGCAAGTGGCAGGGGACTATACCTTCCACAAGCTCTCTGCCTACGAAGCCTTCAAAGAGAACCAGGGGATGGAAAATTACCACAAAGCCGCATTGGGTTTTGCTCTCACGCCTGACCGGACGGGACGTCTTTTCCGCCAGCGCATGACTTATATGGCAGGAGCGTATTTCGTTGACCCGGGCATCCGCATCCGCGGATTCCATGCAGACACCTACGGGCTCACCATCGGCACGCAAATGCCCTTCCTGCTCCCTAACATTGGGAACGAACTGTTATTGGGCGTTGCCTTGGATGTCGGCATGCGAGGTTCTGAAAGGAACGGGCTGGTGATGGAACGCTATATCAAATTGAGGGTAAATATCGCCTTTAAAGAATTCTGGTTCCTGAAACGAAAAATTAACTAAACATTAACGCACAAAAACGATGCATACGCATCGTTTTTTTCATTCTATTTTTTACCTTTGTGTTTGTTAATATTTAGCATAAATTCATAAAACCATGAAGAAGATTTTATTTCCTATCGCTGCACTCGCATTAACAGCAGCAGCATGCAGCACCACTCCAAAGTACACCATCAACGGAACCATTGAGGGTCAACAAACAGGTACGGCATATTTGCTAAAATATGCTAATTCAAAGTTAGATACATTAGCACAGGCTCCTATTGCCGACGGCAAGTTTACCTTGAGCGGAAGCGTAGCCGGCCTGACTGATGCAATGCTTACCATTGAAGGCAAGCGGGGCTATACTCCCGTATTTTTGGAAAATACGGTGATTACCGTCAATATGCCCCAAGGGGAAATGGCAAAAGTTGAAGGCACAGAGGCTCAAAAATTATATGACCAATTTGTAGCCATCAGCATGGATGCCAGAAAGGCACAATCCCAACTGTACAAAGATTACCAGGCAGCAGCTGAAGCAAAAGACGAAGCCAAGATGAAAGAAATCGAGGAACAATTCAACAAAGCTGCTGAAGAAGCCCAAAGCAAATCAGAGGCTTTGATGAAAGCAAATGCCGATTCTTACGTGAGCGCGTTCATGCTGGCACAACAGATGAGCGGCATGGAAGTGGAAGACCTGGAGGAACAATACAATTTGCTTGGCGCCAATGCCAAAGCCAGCGAGCCGGGAAAATCCATTGCAGACCGTATTGACAAATTGGCTGCCGTAGCCGTTGGCAAAGTCGCTCCGGACTTCACCCTGAACACCCCGGAAGGCAAGCCGCTCTCCATGCATTCTATCAAAGCAAAAGTAAAAGTCATTGACTTCTGGGCATCCTGGTGCGGTCCGTGCCGTGGAGAAAACCCCAATGTAGTAGCCATGTACAAAGAATTGCACCCGAAAGGTTTGGAAATCCTGAGCGTATCTCTGGACAACGACAAGGATGCTTGGTTGGAAGCCATTGAAAAAGACGGATTGACTTGGAACCACGTATCTGACCTGAAAGGCTGGGACTGTGCAGCAGCACAATTGTATGCCGTAAGCGGCATCCCTCACTTGGTTGTGTTGGATGAAAACAATGTTATCGTGGCTAAAAACCTGCGCGGCGAAGCTCTGAAAGAAAAAGTGGCAGAGTTGTTGGCAAAATAAGCAAAAATAAATTTCGAATCATAACATTGTTGAAACGTGCCTTCTCCCGGGAGGCACGTTTCTTTTTACCCTCCCGGCTTTCTTCCCATGCTCCGGGGAACACATAAAGAGATTTTTTATTTGTACGCCTAAAGCATTTTACGTATTTTTGCGGGAAAAGTAGAATGTATATGAAATTATGTATTCCCATATTATTGCTGTGCCTTGCCTTTCCCGCACAAGGACAAGCCCTGCAGGAGGATTCGAGGGCAAATGCATGGGTTGACTCTGTGCTGAATCAGATGAGCACGGAAGAAAAAATCGGGCAATTGTTCATGGTTGCCGCCTACAGCAACCAGACGAAAGAACAGGAGGATGCCCTGGAGGCACAAATCCGCCGATATGGTTTGGGAGGTATCATCTTTTTCCAAGGAGAACCGGCACACCAGGTGGAGTTAACCAGGCGCTACCAAAAAGCAGCCCCGTATCCCTTGCTTATCGGCATGGACGCAGAGCACGGCATCGGGTGGAGGTTGAAAGGGGGCATGGAATTTCCCAAGATGGGCACCATCGGCGCCATCACCAATGACAGTCTCGTGCTTGCTTTGGGGCAAACTATCGCCCGCCACTGCCGGGAAATCGGGGTACACGTCAATTTCGCACCAGTTGTGGACCTCAATAGCAATCCCGCCAATCCGGTCATCGGCATCCGCTCCTTCGGGGAAGACCCGGAGCGTGTCTCACAAAAAGCAATCTTGTTCATGAAAGGTTCGGAATGCGAGCAGGTTTTACCCGTAGCCAAACATTTCCCGGGGCACGGAGACACCGACACGGACTCGCACAAAGTATTGCCCGTCATCGCCCATTCCCGCAGCAAGTTGGATTCCAATGAACTATATCCTTACCGAGCCCTGATAGAGGCAAATGTACCGGCAATCATGACCTCGCACCTGAATGTTCCCGCCTTGGACAGCAGCGGCATGCCCGCATCGCTTTCACCGCTCATTATCAACAAGCTGTTAAAACACGACCTTCATTTTCAAGGGTTATGCTTTACGGATGCGATGAACATGAAAGGCGTCACCCAAATCCTGCCTTCCGGAGAAGCTGAAGTACAGGCATTGCTGGCAGGCAATGACATCCTGCTCTTCCCGGCAGACATCGGGAAAGCGGTAAATGCTGTCAGACAGGCTGTAGAAGAAGGCATCGTCACCGACAGCCTCCTTACGGAAAAATGCCGCAAAATCCTTTACTGCAAATACCGATATGCTTTGCCAAACCTGTACCCGTCCACGGAAAGCGGGCTATGGTCCCGCCTCAATTCCCCCGAAGACATCGCCTTGAAACGGCGGCTTTACCGGGAAGCCATTACTTTGGTAAAAAATGAGAAGGAGTTGCTCCCCTTGAAACGGCTGGATACCTTACGGATTGCCTCCCTGAATTTCGGAAGCGGAAAAACCAATGCCTTCCAAACCATGCTGCAACATTACGCGGAAGTCAGGAATTTCACGGTCAACCGGCAACTCACGCCCGAGGAAATCAATACCTGGAAAAACAGGCTCAAAGATTACAATTGCGTCATCATTTACAACCAGGCTGCAAGCAACAGCGCCGGCAAGCAATTCGGCTACGCCCCCGCATTGGACAGTTTGGTGCGCCAATTGGCAGGGAAACATCTTATCCTCTGCCACCCTGCCCTCCCATACGGTGTACGCCCCTATATGGATTTACCCTTCGAGGGGGTAATCATTTCCTATGAAAACGGATTATATGCACAGCAATACGCCGCACAAGCCGTGTTCGGAGGAATCGGAATGCACGGGCAATTACCGGTTGGCATCGACTCGCTCCACCAAGCAGGCTACGGCTTGACCACCCCCGCCTGCCGTCTGGGTTATGAAACACCGGAGATGCTGGGGCTATCGTCTAAAGCCCTGCTCCCTATCGACTCCCTGTGCCGCCATGCCATCAAAATAAAAGCGACCCCCGGTTGTGAAGTGCTAATTGCCTACCACGGGAAAGTCATTTATAACAAAGCTTTCGGCTATCACACTTATGAACGGAAGCAGAAGAACACAACGACAGACATCTACGACCTGGCATCCGTCACCAAAACCACAGCTACCCTGCCGACTATCATGAAACTATATGAGGAAAAACGCATCGACTTGGATTCTCCCATCGGTACCTATTGCCGGCGGTTGGCAGGAACCAACAAGCAGCATCTCACCATCCGGGAACTCCTATGCCACAATGCGGGGCTAAAAGCATGCCTTTCCCCTTTCCTTGACGCCATAGACCTCAAGGCGCTGGAAGGACGCCTCTTCACGACCAAAGCTACTGCCAACAATACGCTCCGGCTGAAACCCCGGCTGTATGCCAATACACATTACCGTTTCAGGGACAGCACCCTTTCCAACCGTCCCAAGGCGGGATATGAACAAGTAGCCCCGGGGCTTTATTTGTTCCCCGGCTACCAGGACACAATCATTCACCAAATCCTGACCTCTCCGCTCGACACCCCACAAAAATATGTGTACAGCGACCTTGGATTTATTCTGTTGCAATGGATTGCCGAGGAGGTATCGGGAGAGAGCCTGGCACCTTATTGCCAAAGCCATTTCTTTGCCCCATTAGGCATGAACCACACCGCTTACCCTGCATACCAAGCCTTCCGCCGCAACCAAACAGTGCCCTCCTGCCATGACCAGCTTTACCGTAAAACGGTCATCCATGGCAGCGTACACGACCCGACGGCAGCCCTGCTGGGAGGAATCAGCGGGCACGCCGGCTTATTCGGCTCGGCAGAAGACATTGCCAAGTTGCTGCAAATGTACCTCAACCAAGGCGAATATGGGGGCGAACGTTATTTGTCCCCTGAGACGGTGCAAACTTTCACTTGCCGCAACCATTGTTATCCCCACAACAGGAGGGGCTTGGGATTTGACATGCCGGAGCCGGACACGACCAAAGGCAGCCCCGTATGCGACCTATGCCCATTGAACAGCTACGGACACAGCGGTTTTACCGGCATCCTAACTTGGAGCGACCCGGATAATCAGCTTATTTACATTTTTATGTCCAACCGTACTTATCCCAACGAGCATAATACGAAGCTCACCCGGGAAAACATCCGTACCCAAATACAGGAAATCATTTACAAAGGCATAAGCGCAACTCCCTGCCTGCCTGAAGTTAACGATGCATGTTGTTGCCCATAGGAATATTACGGAAAAAATTCTGAATTTAGAAGCATTCTATATACGAAAATCGCGTATAATTCATAGAAAAAGGATAATTTTGCGAGGCTTATAGAGAACAAAATTAGTTATTAACAAATAGTAGAACAAATCATGAGTAATTTTTTCACTTCTTCGATCGGGAAAAAGTTCATAATGAGTATTACGGGACTTTTTCTGATTCTATTTCTGTGTGTTCACCTCACCGTGAACTTATTGCTACTTGTCAGCCCGGAAGCGTTCAACGCGGGATGTGAATTCATGGCGCTGCCTGTCATTAAAGTCATTGAGCCAATCCTGGCACTGGGCTTTATCATCCACATCATCTGGGCGAGTGTATTAACCCTTCAAAACCAGAAGGCACGCCCCACGAAGTATGCCTTGCGCAACCAATCACAAAATTGCACCTGGGCTTCGCGGAACATGTACATTTTGGGCGCATTGGTGTTGGCATTCCTTGCCCTGCACATCTGCACCATTTGGTACAACTTCAAATTCGGTGACATCACCGACCACTATGAACTGGTAAGCAGCCGCTTGGAGCAACCGGTTTACGGTATCATTTATATCATTGCAGCCATTTTGCTGGGCTTGCACCTCTCTCACGGATTTTGGTCAGCTTTCCAAACTATCGGTTTCTCCAACCAGATTTGGAGGAAGCGCCTGGAATACGTCGCTTATTTCTTTGCTTTCGTATTCGGCATTGGCTTCAGCATCATTCCATTATATTTTATGATATTCGGAGCATAACTGCCTTGTTGTTCAAAATCTTTAAACTCAAATTTAAAATCTATCAATTATGTCAGTATTAGATTCTAAAATACCTGCCGGACCGTTAAAAGACAAGTGGTCAAACCACAAAGCACACATCGGAGTTGTCAGCCCGGCAAATAAGAAAAAATTAGATATAATCGTTGTAGGTACCGGACTTGCAGGAGGTTCTGCTGCAGCCAGCCTTGCTGAATTAGGATACAATGTAACTGCATTCTGCTATCAGGATTCCCCTCGCCGCGCACACTCTATCGCCGCACAAGGAGGTATCAATGCAGCCAAAAACTATACCAATGACAATGACTCGGTATTCCGCCTGTTCTATGAAACCATTAAAGGAGGAGACTACCGTGCCCGTGAAGCCAATGTTTACCGCTTGGCAGAGGTAAGTAATTCCATTATCGACCAGTGTGTCGCACAGGGTGTACCCTTTGCCCGTGAATACGGAGGTTTGCTGGCAAACCGCTCTTTCGGTGGTGCATTGGTAAGCCGTACCTTCTATGCCCGCGGTCAGACCGGACAGCAGTTGCTGTTGGGTGCATACGGCGCCCTGAACCGCCAAATCAACGCCGGCAAAGTAAAAATGTACAACCGCCATGAAGTACTTGATATCGTAATTATCGACGGCAAGGCACGCGGTGTCATTGCCCGCAACTTGGTAACCGGACAACTCGAACGTTATGGAGCACACGCAGTTGTATTGGCTACCGGTGGTTATGGGAATGTATTCTTCTTGTCCACCAATGCGATGGGCTGTAACGGAAGTGCCGCATGGCAAGCCTACAAACGTGGAGCCATGTTCGGAAATCCCTGCTTCGTGCAGATTCACCCGACTTGTATCCCTGTACACGGCGACCAGCAAAGTAAATTAACCTTGATGTCCGAATCTTTGCGTAATGACGGACGTGTATGGGTTCCGAAGAAATTAGAAGACGCCAAAGCACTCCAGGCAGGGACCAAAACTGCCAATGACATCCCGGATGAAGACCGCGATTTCTATCTGGAACGCCGTTATCCGTCCTTTGGGAACTTGGTTCCACGTGACGTAGCATCCCGCGCAGCAAAAGAAAGATGTGACGCCGGTTATGGAGTAAATAACACAGGCAAGGCTGTATTCCTCGACTTCAAATACGCCATTGAACAACTGGGACGCGAGACCATTGAGAAACGTTACGGCAATTTGTTCCAGATGTATCAAAAGATTACAGACGTAGATCCTTATACTTACCCCATGATGATTTACCCTGCCATTCACTATTCCATGGGCGGCTTGTGGGTAGATTACAACTTGATGACCACGATTCCCGGTCTGTATGCTATCGGAGAATGTAACTTCTCTGACCACGGAGCCAACCGATTGGGTGCTTCAGCTTTGATGCAAGGTCTGGCAGACGGATATTTCATCCTGCCTTATACCATCGGAGATTACCTCGCCAAAGAAATCCAGACTCCGAAAATCAACACCAATGCCAAAGAATTTGAAGAGGCTGAAAAGCATGTCAATGACCGGTTGAGGAAATTGTATGACATCAAAGGGACCAAATCTCCTGACCACTTCCACAAAGAATTGGGACACGTCATGTGGGAATATATCGGTATGGCACGTGAAAAAGCAGGCTTGGAAAAAGCAATCGGCCTGATAGCCGATATCAAGAAAGAATTCTACAAAGACTTGCGCATTATGGGTGAATTCTCAGCAATGAACAATGAGCTGGAGAAAGCCGCCCGCGTAGCAGACTTTATTGAATTGGCAGACTTGATGGCACACGATGCCTTGAACCGCAACGAATCCTGCGGCGGACACTTGCGCGTAGAATCTATGACCAGTGAAGGAGAGGCAAAACGCGATGACGAACATTACAGGTATGTCTCCGTATGGGAATACAAAGGGGAAAATACCGCACCTGAATTACACAAGGAAGAGTTGGAATTTGAAAATGTCCAACTGACCCAGCGGTCTTATAAATAATTAACCGATTTGAATAACATCTCCAAATAATAACATTATGGCAGATAAAATATTAAAAGAACTGACTCTCAAGATATGGCGGCAAAAAGACGCTAAATCAAAAGGCGAGTTTAAAACATATAAAGTTCATAATATCTCAACAGGCACTTCATTCTTGGAAATGCTGGATATTTTAAATGAACAATTGGTTCAACAGAATGAAGAACCGGTAGCATTCGACCACGATTGCCGTGAAGGTATTTGCGGAACCTGTAGTTTATTTGTTGACGGTCGTGCTCATGGACCGGACGACGACGTGACGACCTGTCAGTTGCACATGCGTCGTTTCCAAGACGGAGCCACCATCACCATCGAACCATGGCGCTGCGGGGCTTTCCCTGTAATCAAAGACTTGATTGTGGACCGCAAGGCATACGACAAAATTCTCCAGGCAGGTGGTTATGTATCAGTAAACACAGGGGGCGTTCCTGACGGCAATGCAATTCCTATCCCCAACGACAAAGCAGAAGAAGCCATGGATGCCGCTGCTTGTATCGGATGCGGGGCTTGTGCAGCCACTTGTAAGAACTCCTCTGCCATGCTTTTCGTTGCAGCAAAAGTTTCCCAATTGGCATTGCTCCCGCAAGGGAAAGTGGAAGCTGCCCGCCGCGCCAAAGCTATGGTTGCAAAAATGGACGAACTGGGCTTTGGTAACTGCACCAATACAGGCGCTTGTGAAATGGAATGCCCCAAGAGCATTTCCATCGAGCACATTGCCCGCTTGAACCGCGAGTTCTTGAAAGCAAAATTCAAAGATTAATAAAAAACTCCTACTGAAAAAGGCATTCTTTCAGAATGCCTTTTTTTTCAACATACAACTTATTACTTTTGCTTTCCAAAAAACAACAACTATGAGCATTGACATTTCCCAATTGTACCACGACAAGATTCGCGGGCACCGCGTCACCACTGATTCTCGTTCCATCAGGCCCGGAGATATCTTTATCGCCCTGAAAGGCGAACATTTCAACGGAAACCAATATGCCGCCGACGCTTTAGCAAAAGGGGCTGTTGCTGCCGTCATTGATGAACCGGCATACCAATCCCCCCATTGCATCCTCGTCTCTGACAGCCTACTATTTTTACAAGAATTGGCCCATTACCACCGCCAACAACTACATATCCCTATCATTGGGATTACCGGGACCAACGGCAAGACTACAACCAAAGAACTCTGCCATGCCGTCCTGTCACAAAAGTACAAAGTGGTGGCAACGCAAGGCAATTTCAATAATCACATCGGCGTTCCCCTTACCCTGATGGCAATGGACGAAAACACGCAAATCGGCATTGTGGAAATGGGTGCGAACCATCCTGGCGAAATAAAAACTTTATGCGACATCGCAGAGCCGGACTATGGCATCATCACCAATATCGGACAAGCACACTTGGAAGGCTTTGGCTGTTATGAAAATATCATTGCTACCAAAAAAGCCTTATATGACGCCGTATTTCAACGGCAAGGCAAGGTCTTTGCCAATGCGGATGACAAATTATTGATGAATCTAACCGAAAACTATGCCGACAGCCGTTACACTTACGGGACCCAAGGCGCATTTCTGAAAGGGGAAATCAAACAAACCGTCCCCTATTTAGTTTATGACCTTCTCACACCGAAAGGGCATTTATACATCAAAACCCACTTAGTCGGTGGTTACAATTTTGATAATGCCATGGCGGCATCCGCTATTGGAACTTTCTTCAATATAGACCCCTTGCAAATTCAGCAGGCAATAGAAAACTACCACCCCTCCAATTTACGTTCACAACTCATTAAAACACCCAATAATACGCTCATTTTAGACGCTTACAACGCCAATCCCAGCAGCATGGCTGCCGCTATCCATAATTTCAAAAAGATGCCGGGAGAACACAAAATCGTCATTCTGGGAGAAATGCTGGAATTAGGACAAGCAAGCGATGATGCCCATCGGAATCTTCTGGACAATGTCCTGCAAGGGCATTTTGAAAAAATATTTCTTATTGGAAATCATTTTGAACATTGCAAAGAGAAAACTAACTTTACCACTTGGTTTCCGGACACACTCTCACTCATAGCAGAATTGAAGGAACACCCCTTGGAGGGCAAATTCATCCTTGTCAAAGGATCACGAGGGAACCGCTTAGAACAAATTGTTGAATACTTATAATAATTGAAACGTGGACACCAGATTAGTCATCATACCGACTTACAATGAAAAGGAGAACATAGAAAACATCATCCGTTGCGTATTTGCACTGCCAATGGAATTTCACCTTCTGATTATTGACGATAATTCTCCGGACGGAACGGCAGCCATTGTCAAAAGACTGCAAACAGAATTTCCCCATCTCCATCTGATTGAAAGAAGTGGGAAATTAGGCTTGGGTACAGCTTATATCGCCGGATTTAAATGGGCATTGGAACACCAATATGATTACATTTTTGAAATGGATGCCGATTTTTCCCATAATCCCAATGACCTGATACGCCTTTACAATGCCTGCGCCCAGGACGGAGCGGACATGTCCATCGGCTCCCGCTACCTGACTGGAGTCAATGTTGTCAATTGGCCTATGAACCGGGTGCTCCTGTCTTATTTTGCCTCTAAATATGTCCGAATAATCACAGGTATGAAATTGCATGACTCCACAGCGGGTTTCGTCTGCTACACCCGCCGTGTCTTGGAAACCATTGACTTGGACAACATCCGTTTCAAAGGCTATGCTTTCCAAATTGAAATGAAATTTACTGCCCACATCTTAGGCTTCAGACTGCAAGAAGTTCCTATCATATTTACCAATCGAACTCTTGGAGTTTCCAAAATGAGTAAAAAAATTGCCAAAGAAGCCATTTTCGGCGTCATTACCATGAAACTGCGCGCCCTGTCTGGAAAAATAAAGAAACGCTAAAACCCACACCATGAAGAAAATTATCAAGGGAGGCACCCTCGTCAATGAATACCGCCAATACAAAGCCGACATTGTCATCAATCACGGATGTATTGAAGCCATTTTACCGGAAGGAGTAACAACAGAAGACGCTGAAATTATTCCAGCCGAAGGCTGTTATGTCTTGCCTGGCGTTATCGATGACCAGGTGCATTTCCGTGAACCCGGGCTTACCCACAAAGGCAACATCGCCGAAGGCAGCCGTGCAGCAGCAGCAGGAGGCGTCACTTCTTTCATGGACATGCCCAACGTGCTGCCACCCACCACGACCAAGAAACTTTTAGAAGAAAAGCAAGAAATCGCATCCCGCACTTCCCTTGTCAACTATTCCTTCTATTTGGGAGCTTCAAAAGACAACATCAATGAAATCAAACACGTGGACACCCGCACGACCTGTGGCATCAAACTATTCATGGGAGCCTCTACAGGCAACCTGCTGGTAGATGACTTACCTACCTTGGAACGCATATTTGCAGAGTCACCCATCCTTATTGCCACTCACTGCGAGGATACTCCCACCATTAATCAAAACCTTGCTCGCTACAAAGAAAAATACGGTGATAATATCCCGCCCCAATGCCATCCCCTTATCCGGAACCGGGAGGCTTGTCTGAAAAGTTCTTCTCTGGCAGTTTCCCTGGCAAAAAAATTCGGCAGCCGCCTGCATGTTTTGCATTTAAGCACGGCAGACGAATTAGTGCTATTTGAACAAGGACCAGTCTCCGGTAAAAAAATCACTGCAGAAGTCTGTGCCCACCACCTTTGGTTCAATGACGAAGCCTACCTCAACAAAGGCAATTTCGTCAAATGGAATCCTGCCATCAAAACTGAAAAAGACCGACAGGCACTTTTACAAGCCCTTAACGAAAAAGTCATTGATGTCATTGCTACCGACCATGCTCCACATACTATTTCTGAGAAAAGCGGTCCTTATACTCAGGCTGCAAGCGGCGGTCCGTTGGTACAGCATTCTTTAGTCATTCTCCTTGAATTGGCAAGGCAAGGTGCCATTACCATCGAAAGAGTCGTGGACGGCATGTGCCATGCCCCCGCCTTATTATTTGGCATCGAAAAACGCGGTTTCCTACGCGAAGGGTACAAAGCAGACATTTGCATAGTGGAGAAAAACACTTGGATTGTCAACAAAGAGAACTTGCTTTACCAATGTGGTTGGTCACCCCTTGAAGGGCAAACTTTCCACCATAAGGTACGCACCACACTTGTAAACGGTACTATTGTCTATGACAAAGGCGACTTCCCCGCTACCCCGCAGGGAGAATTGCTCACTTTTTCCAGATAATTAGATAAAACAAGGCAATATACAAGTTATCAACAAAAGCAGGAATACCACCACGTTAACAATGCGGAAGGAATTGGATATAAAATAATGCGCATAAAGTATTGCCAACGGCACGGCAAACAAGTAAAGATAAGTACCGGAAAGTCCCGGCACTAACAAGAAATTCGCTAAAAGGAAAAAGAACAAAGACATCAAAGACAACAGGGCACGCCGATGGTTCACTATCAAAGAAACATAATGCAGGGACAATTGCCCCATGGCAACAAATGCCAATAACACCAACAAAGCCAAATGTATAAGGGCAACCACAGGCAGATGTATAAAAGAAACGCCCGACGTGACACTGTTCCAAAAAACATCCGGCAACACGTCAAGCCGGTCTGTCCAGAAATAGTAAAATGTCACAAACCACAAGACCAACACAAAACCGATAAATAAAGCCATGACATCCCTCCCGGAAGAACGTCCGGAAAAAGGCAAGGCAAATAATGCCCACGCCACCAAACCTATGCTCTTCGGATAAATCATCACAGCCAACATGACCAAAGCCCCGAAATCAAAAAGAGCACCATTGCGATTGAAAACAAAAATGCCCGACATCAAACGTCCCACTGCCAATGCCAATACGACAGCAGCAACCAAAGCCTCGTCGAAACCGGCAAACGCCACCGTTCCAGCCACCAATAAAATATAAAGTAACGATGGCAACGCCGTCGGATAATATAATAATCTATATTGCCGGACAAGATAAAAAATAAAATACACCACCCACAACAACAAGCCCGCCTCCACCACTTCTTTCCACCAACCGGGCAACCAACCCAAATACCCTGCAACAGGCACAGCGGATTGCATCGCTCCCGGCAAGAAGCGATGCAATACCACCAGTGCTACCACCAAAAAAGGTAACACAGGAAGCAGATACAATCTTTTCGACTTCAAAAAACGGTTCATAAAAGATCCTGCCCGATATCCCTCCGATAATTTTTATCCTTAAAATCCAATTCAGCAACTTGGGAATAAGATTGTTTTAGTGCCTCACACAAAGTATCGCCAAAAGCACTGACCGCAATCACTCGCCCGCCATTTGTCACCACTTGGCTGTCCTGCCGTTTCGTCCCTGCATGGAAAACAATCGCATCTTTCACACGCCCAATCCCCGTAATGGCATTCCCCTTCTCATACGAACCGGGATAACCGCCAGCCACCAACATGACAGTTGTGCAGAAACGCTTGTCCAATTCCAAATCCACCTGTTCCAAATGCCCGGAAGCAACAGCCTCAAATAGTTCCAACACATCAGATTTCAAACGTGGCATCACGACCTCTGTCTCTGGATCTCCCATTCGCACATTGTACTCAATAACGAAAGGCTCTCCCCCGACATTCATCAACCCGAAAAAAATAAAACCGCGATAGTCAATACCTTCCTTCTTCAGACCTTCCACCGTCGGGCAGACAATCCGTTCCTCCACCTTCCGGTTAAATGCCTCATCAGCAAACGGCACAGGCGAAACAGCTCCCATTCCTCCCGTATTCAGACCTGTATCACCCTCTCCCACTCGCTTATAATCCTTTGCAGAACCCAGTATTTTATATCCCTTGCCATCCGTCACGGCAAAAACAGAAATCTCAATGCCTTTCAAAAATTCCTCAATCACCACCCGGGCACTCGCTTTGCCGAACTTGCCGTCCAACATCTGTTCCAACTCACTCTGGGCTTCTCCTAAATCATCGATTATCAAAACCCCCTTCCCCGCAGCCAATCCATCCGCTTTCAACACGTATGGCGGTTTCAAAGTAGCCAAAAATTGCATCCCTTCCGCGAGATTCTCCCTCGTCACCGTCATGTAACCGGCAGTAGGAATATGATAACGTTGCATGAATTGCTTGGCAAAATCCTTGCTCCCTTCCAACAAAGCGCCTTCCTTTCCCGGTCCCACAATCAGCAAGCCGCCCAAACGCCCGTCTGCCTGCAAGAAATCACGGATTCCTCCCACCAAAGGGTCTTCCGGACCCACCACCAACATCCTAATTCCGTTTTCAGCAATAAAATCAGCGATCGCCTGAAAATCATTCACTGCAATGGCTACATTCTCTGCTATTTCGGCAGTCCCGGCATTCCCCGGGGCAACATACAACTTCTCCAATTTCGGACTTTGCACCATCTTCCACGCAAGCGCATGCTCACGCCCCCCGCTACCTAACAATAAAACTTTCATATCCAACTAACTATTATCTCTATTTATTCATTATCAATCGTATAATTCAAAAACCGTCCAAAGGTTATATCTTACGCCACCTTCCCCTTGCATCCTCTGGCATTTCCTCACCCTTTTCGGACAGCATGCTTCATTTCAAAAGGTATTTCCATGGACAATTCCATAAACCCCTTGTACTCCCCGTTCTCATACCATGGCGTTTGGTAAATCAGTTTTTTCACACCTCCCTTTTCAATGGTATAAGCATTCGTCCGGGGATGCTCCAACATATCCGCCAGCATAGAACGCGCCGGTTCCGGATGACAGTCTAACACATTCTTGCCTATCAAATCTTCCCGTCCGGGCTTCAAAAAAGTCTTTTTAGACTTCTCATTCATGTCAATAATCTTTCCATCTTTATCGCAAACCGTCAATGCGACATTAGCTTCTTTCAAATAATCCATAACGCAAATATTTTTGAACAAAAATCTCACATCCTGACCACATTTCCAAATCCTTGCCCAAGTTTTTTCACCAAAAATCAAAATTGTCCGTATTTTTTCCTACACAAATTTTGCAAGTATCAAAAAACAAGCTATCTTTGCAACGCTTTTGAAAAAAGATTCCTCAATAGCTCAGTTGGTTAGAGCGGCGGACTGTTAATCCGTAGGTCGTAGGTTCAAGTCCTACTTGAGGAGCTTCCTTAAAAAGCCATTGTTTCTACAATGGCTTTTTTCATGTCTAGCAGGGGGCAAACTTATCAATTTACTTCTGCCCCTCCGCCTAAAACTTTATAAAGTTGCACAGTGGCCAACAGCTCATCACGAATAGCATTATTCAGCCCCACTTGCGCATCAAAATATTCACGTTGCGCGTCAAGTACGTCCAAATAACTGATAATGCCATTGATATACTGCAAAGTTGCTAATTCCAAGGTCGAACGGGCAGCATCCTCCAAACGCTGCCGGGCTCGGCGGATTTCACGGCTCTTGGCAGAAACCACCAAAGCATTGCTCACCTCTGAAAAAGCTTCCAGCACCACCTTCTCGTATGCATACACCTCCTGCTCGTATGCAGCCCGCTTCGCACGCAGGTTGGCACGATTCTTTCCCATATTGACAAGAGGTTCCAGCAACTGGGCGCTAAGATAATAATAAGGAGTTTTCAAGAAACGACTTAACTCACCACTTTCCAGCCCATAATGAGCAGTCAGGCTTAACTTGGGGAAAAGATTGGTGAAAGCAATTCCCACCTCGGCATGCGCACGGCGCAATTTATATTCAGCCTCTACAATATCCGGCCTGCGTTCTAATAATTCCGAAGGCAAACCAACCGGCAAAGTCGCCGGCAACTGTTGCTCCTCCAATTCCTTGCCACGTTCAACAATCCCCGGATAACGCCCTGCCAACAGGGCAATCTGATTCTCCTTCACCCGAATCTGCTTTTCCAGGTCAGGAGGCAAAGTACGGGTCCGAGCCAATTCCAATTGCGCTTGCTTGAAAGAGGTCTCCGAAGTCAAGCCGCCCTCAAATCTCAACTTGGCAATCCGCACCCCTTCCTGCCTTGCCTGAAGAGTCTGCTTCACAATTGCCAGTTCTTGATCCAAGGCTATCAATTCAAAATATGCCTGCGCCACTTCCGCCACCAAAGACAAACGCAAAGCACGCTGTCCCTCCACGCTTGCCAAATAATCCGACAAGGCAGCCTGGTCTGTCCACCTCAATCTTCCCCATAAATCCACTTCCCAACTGGCTTCCAATTTCGCTTCATACGCGAAATCAGGCGATTCGTCATATTCCCGGTCATAAAACAGACGGGCATTAATTTTCGGGAAAAGGTCAGCTTTACTCATTTTACGGTTCTCCGACAATTCTTTCAGACGGGCAGCCGCAATCTTCACGTCCTTATTATTCTCCAGCGTCTGCCGAATCAAGCCCTGCAAGACCGTATCCTGGTACAAACTATCCCAACTGATGGCACTCACAGACAGCGTATCGTGCCCGTCATTCCCCAACGTCTCCGGCAAATTCAATTCAGGGCGGACATACTTTTTCCCTAATTTACAAGCCCCTGCTGTCAACATCAACACGGCAACAATCACTATATAACGTATTCTGCACATAATCTCATCATTTATTTTTTCAACGGAAGGTTCTTCAATTTCAAACCGCTGATTTTATCCTTTAACCGATATATCATGACAAAAAAGAACGGAACCAATACAATCCCCACCGAGATTGCGGCAAGCATCCCGAAGAAAACGCCCGTTCCGATGGAATGCCGGCTGGCAGCCCCGGGGCCCGATGCCAGAACCAAAGGCAGCATGCCCAGCACAAACGCTAATGATGTCATCAGGATAGGACGGAAACGGAGGGCTGCCGCTTTCTTGGCTGCCACAACGACATCCACACCCTTATCCACTTCCATTTTGGCAAATTCCACAATCAAAATAGCATTCTTCGCTGCCAGACCAATCAAAGTCACCAGACCTATCTGGAAATAAATATCATTATTCAAACCAAACAATAAAATACCGATATAAGCACCCAAGGCTGCCACAGGGAAGGAAAGCAAAACCGATATCGGAACCAACCAACTCTCATACAAGGCTGCCAAGAAAAGGAACACAAAGAGGAACACCAACGCCAGCACCAAGCCCATCTGCCCCTCCGCCTGCTTCTCCTGATAAGATAGACCGCTCCATTCCAGACCGATGTTTTCCGGAAGATGCTCTCGCGCCAACTGTTCCAACTCATTCATCACCTCCCCCGAACTGTAACCGGAAGCGGCACTGCCCCGGATAACAGCCGTTGAGAACATATTGAAACGCCGGATACTGCCCGGACCCGTTGTATATTCCGCCTCGCCCAAAGCCGTCAATGGCACCATTTTCCCTCCTGAAGTACGCACAAAAAACATACCGATGTTATCCCGGCTGGCACGGTAAGGGGCCTCTGCCTGGATATAAACCTTATACACCCGGTTGAACATATTAAAGTCGTTGACATACACTGAGCCCGTATAAGCCTTCATCGTAGAGAAAATATCTGCCATGGGAATGCCCAGGAACTTCGCCTTGTCCCGGTCCACATCAAAATACAGCTGAGGAATCTCCGCTTGCAACGACGAAGACAAGCCTGAAAACGCCTTGCTCTGCGAAGCATAATACATCAACGTATCCACGGCGGCAACCAAGTTCTCAAACGTCGCATCTCCCCGGGCTTCCACCTGCAACTCAAATCCGCCGGCAGTTCCTAATCCCGGAATAACGGGAGGCAAAGAAAGGTAAACCTTGGACTCGGGATAAGTCTCCAACTCTTCCCGCACTTCCTGCATCACCTCCCAGACTCCCATGTTCCCATCCTTGCGTTCTTCCCAAGGTTTCAGGATAACAGTCAGTTTGGCCCTCGCCTGGCTTGTCCCGACACGCGAACTGCTACCGGTCACATTCAATACATAATCCACTGCCGGATGCTCCATCAAATAAGCCATTGCCCGGTCGGTCACCACCCGGGTACGTTCCAGCGAAGCACCCTCCGGCAATTCCAATTCCACTTCAAAATACCCTTGGTCATCTTCAGGAATAAAACTGGTCGGCACAAAACGGTTCAACACAAAGATCAACACCAACACCATCCCGAAAGCCGCCCACATCCGGCGGGAATGCTTGACAGACTTGTCCACCATCCCGATATACTTTTTACTCCCGAACGCCAGCCAAAAATTAATGGTGCGGAAAACATAATTCTTTCTCCCGTGCGAAGGACGCAAAAGCAAAGCGCACAAAGCCGGGCTTAACGTCAACGCCACCAACGCCGAAATCAAGACAGAAACAACTATCGTAATGGCAAACTGCCGGTAGAGCAAACCCGTAATGCCGCCCAAAAGACTCACAGGCACAAACACGGCCGCCAAAACCAAAGACGTCGCAATCAACGCCCCCGTCAGCCCCTGCATGGCTTTTTTGGTCGCCTCGTATGGTGAAAGCCGTTCCTTTTCCATATAACTTTCCACCGCCTCCACCACGACAATGGCATCATCCACCACAATCCCGATAGAAAGAATCAAACCCAGCAACGTCAGGAGATTCAGCGAAAAGCCCATCACCAGCATAAAACCAAACGTACCCACCAAAGATATGGGCACCGCGATTAGCGGAATGAGCGAAGCCCGCCAATTTTGCAAAGACAGGAACACCACCAATATGACCAGGAACAACGCCTCAAACAAAGTCTTATACACCTCATGGATAGACTGGGAAATATAAGAAGTAATATCAAACGGTATCTCATATTCCAAACCTTCCGGGAAATTCCGGCTTATCTCATCCATAGCCTCCCGCACACGTTCCGCCACCTCCACGGCATTCGCACCCGGCACGGTATAAATCCCCAACACGGCGGCATTCGCCCCGTTCATCCCGCTCTCCGTCGTATAGGACGATGCCTCTAAAGACACCCGCGCCACGTCGCGCACCCGGATAATCGAGCCGTCGGCATTGGCACGCACGACAATATTCTCAAATTCTTCCACGGTCGAAAGACGCCCCTTGGCTATAATGGGAATCGCAATATCACGTCCTTCCATGGGCTGTTTCCCCAACTCCCCGGCAGCAGACTCCCGGTTCTGGTCTTTCAACGCATCCTGCAAATCTTTCACCGTCAAACCGAAATTAGCCATACGGTCAGGCATCACCCAAAGTATCATGCCATAATACCGGCTCCCGATATTGGCAACCCGCCCTACCCCGGGAATACGTTTCAACACATCCACCACATTGATGGTGGCAAAATTGCTCAAATAAATCTCATCAAAACGTGGGTCATCAGACGTCAGAGTCAACGTCATCAACTGGTTCGAAGACTGTTTCTCCACCTCAATGCCATTCTGCACCACCTCGGCAGGCAACCGCGACTCTGCCAGCTTCACCCGGTTCTGTATCTCGACGGCTGCCAATTCCGGGTCGGAGGAAATGTCAAAAGTCACCGTTATCGTCAGGCTCCCCGAATTGGAACTGTTCGACTCCATATACAACATCCCAGGCGTCCCGTTCAACTCCTGCTCTATCGGGGTAGCCACCGCCTGCGAAACCGTATTGGCGCTTGCCCCGGGATAAGAAGCTGAAATCTTCACCTGCGGCGGCGTAATCTGCGGATACTGGTCCACAGGCAGCAAATAAAGCCCGATACAGCCCACTACGACTATCAATATTGACAACACCGCCGAAAATATCGGACGGTCGATAAAAAAAGTTCCTTTCATACCAATCTGTTTCTTCTAATCCTATTCTTCTTCTCCCGTCTCCTGCTGGGGCTTCAGGGCTTCTCCTGCCACCGGCACAAGCCTTACGCCCGGCGTCAGTTTATGATACCCCTCCGTCACAATCAACTCCGTCGGACCCAAGCCGCGCTCCACGACAACATAATTGCCAAACTCCGGCCCCATCTCAATCAAGCGTTTCTCCGCCGTGCTGTCCCGCCGCATCACATACACATGCGCCCCGCCTTTTTCTATGGCAACGGCCTTCACCGGCACCACCACCGCATCCTCACGCACGTCGAGCAAAAGTTTCACCTTCGTAAACTGCCCCGGCAAAAGTTTACGGTCAGGATTAGGCAGAGTCGCACGCACCCCGAAAGTACCCGTTGCCGGGTCCACCTGAGGCTCCGCAAAATCCACAATCCCCAATTCCGGATACACCGAATTGTCCGCAAGCGTCACCGTCACCGAAGGCTGCCAGGAACGGGAAGTATCCTGCTCCCCCAAACGCACATTGCGCTGCTGGCTGCGCAAATAATCCAACGCCGTCAGGCTGAAGTCCACCAGCACCGTGTCACTCGCCACCACCGTCGCCAACAAAGCCTTGCTCCCCGTCCCCACCAAAGCGCCGATATCCGCATAACGCTCACTGATATAACCCGAAATCGGGGAACGCACTGTCGTATAACCAAGTTCCAACTCCGCCTGCGCCAAATCCGCCTTGCTCATCGCCACATTCGCCTTCGCGCTCTCATACGCGGCAATGGCATTGTCCAAATCCAACTGGCTGGCAGCATTTTGCTCATACAACGGGCGCAAACGCTCCACATCCCGCTCCGTCTTCAGCGCCTGCGCCTCATCCTTCTTCAGCTGGGCCGCCGCCTTCTCCACCTTGGCCCGGTATATGTCAGGATTAATAATAAACAGCGGCTGGTTCCGTTCCACCTTCTTCCCTTCCTCAAACAGCATCTTCTCCAAATAACCTTCCACACGGGCACGCACTTCGACAAACTGCTGGGCGCGCACCTTCCCCACATATTCACCGAATATCTCAACATCACGGACGCCGACCTGCTCGACAACCACAGGCACCCGTTCAGGCGCTTTCTTCTCCTTGCAGGCTGACAACAACGACAACCCGACAATAAACCAAATGGCATTTCTGCTTTGTATCATTCCTCTATACTTTTTGTTTCTGACATTCTATTGAAATTTGCATACCAAAATTCCAGGGCACAAAAATAATCCAAAAAATATTCCCAGAACACCCTCGCTACCAATAAACAATAAAAAAATCAGATAAAATGCCCCACACCTCCCCCGGACCGCTCATTGAGGAATAATTCTACACCCCCGAAAAACATTCCACAAATCCGGCATTTCATTTGCCGGTATCAAAAATAAAACATAATATCACACCCCCAAAGCGACGCATAACTCTTAAAGTTTTATTAAAAGCCCATTCCCATGCAACAAAAAAACATCTCAATCGTCTTCCAGTAAAATGACAGAAAAAGAATTTGAACATACGATTATGCCGCTGGCTGAAAATGTCTATTCATACGCGGTCAACATGCTCGGTAACCCGGACGATGCAGCCGACATTACGCAAGATGTCATGGCAAAATTATGGGAAACGCGCCACCAGTTGCACAGCATGGAAAGCCCCAAAGCATGGGCGCTCCGCATGACGCGCAACCTGTGCCTCGACCACCTGAAACGCCGAAGGCCGATTCTTGACGAAGAAGCCGTCATCCGCAACGGGGGATTCGCCGACGACCTCCAACGCCAGGTAGAGGCCAAAGACATGGCGGACATCGTCAGGAAGATAATCGACACCCTGCCCGACAACCAGCGCGAAGTCCTCCTCCTGCGCGAAGTGCAGGAAATGGAATTTGACGAAATCGCCCGCATCACCGGGCTGGGGCTGAACAACATCCGCACCCTCCTCTCCCGCGGGAGGGCAAAAGTGAAAGAAGCCCTCAAACTGAATAAATACAACGACTTTGAAACTTGGAGATATGAAAACTGATACGAACACAATGGACGACTTACTCACACGCTACTACAACGGGGAAACCACCCTCGACGAAGAACGCACCCTCCGCGAAGCCTACCGACGGGGGGAACTGCCGGGCGAACCCGTCCTCGCCTACCGGGGCGCGGCATCCGCCATGCCCGAAACCCTCCGCCGCAACATCCGGCAAAGCATCCGGGCGCGCATCCGCCGCCGTTGCCTCTCCTGGGCAAGCGCTGCAGCAGGCATAGCCTTGGTCATCGGGCTCTGCCTCATCTTGCCACACCGTTCCGAAACCACCCTGGCATTGACCGACAACATGAAGCGCGAACGCTTCGAAGACGCCATGCGCATCATCGGGCAGGTTCTGGACGAAAAACCGGCGGACACGCAAAAAGTCCTGTACGAAGACAACCGGCTGATTATAGCCATTGAATAAAATAAATACAAAAACAAGATAAAACACAACACCATGAAAAAACTGATTACACTCACCTGCATGGCAATCCTGCTCCACTTCGGGGCAGCAGCCCAATTAGGGAAACAAATGGCAAAATACCATGAAAAAGACGGAGTGACCGTCACACAGCTCGACCGCAGCCTCTACGGGCTATACCAGAACAACAACCTCACCCCCGATGCGGCTGCCATGCTCCAGAAACTGGATGAAGTAAACATCCTCAACATCGACCTCAACGCCTGCAAGCCGGAGCTGGGCGAGAAAATCACCTCCCAATTCCGCGGGCTCCTGTCAAACGACGGCAAATACCGCCTGGTCAAAAGCCACCAGAATGCCGGCAACAAACAACTCATCTACACGGCAAGCCAGGACGGCAAAATCTCCGACCTGGTGGTCTGGAACCAGAATCCTGCACAAGTGGACATCATCGAATTGCGCGGCGACATCGAGCTGGACAAAATAGCGTCACTCTCCCGCATCCTCAACATCGATGGGCTCTACTCCCTCGCGCTGCTCTCCAACGGCAACGAAGAATACCTCGAATCACAAGCCATGGGGCAATCCCTCCAGAACCTCCTGGGCGGCTTCTTCGACGGCATGGATGACGACTTCTTCGCCGACATGCGCGAACGCTTCAACAACCTGGCAGGCTCCATGAACCTCGACTCCACCTTCAGCCAGATGCTCGGCGGCTTCCCCGCACAATGGGGCATGCCGGGCGGATTCTCCTCCTCACAAATCAGCGAGGAAACCTTCCGTTCACTCGACGGCAACGGGAATGTGGTCAGCAATTCAGTCCAAATCACCGAAGAAAACGGCAAGACCAAACTGAAAATAGACTCCAAAAACTCCGACATCACCTACATCATCGACGGCAACCAAGCCCCGAAAGACAACGTGCAGATGCCCGAGAAAATCCGGAACGTCAACCTCATCCCTTCCCGCGAAGACATCAGGAAATCCTACCTCTTCGTCACTTCCGAAACCCCGCTGGGCACCTTCCGGAGCTTCAAGGACGGCATCCTGACCTTCCAATACGACAACCAGGAATACCAATACAACCTGGACAAGGCAGACTCCCCGCTTCTCGTCATCGACGGCAGGCTGTCCTCCGGCTTCAGCATAGACCCTGCATCCATCCTGCAAATCCGTCCCATCACCCAGATAGAGAAGGAAGTAGGCTACTATCCCGAGGCACAGGTCATCATCAACACCAAATAAACAAAGGCTTCATTTTTCTTTAATACTTTATAGATTCTACTCAAATCAACAGGAGGGCGCCCCACCGGACGCCCTCCTGTTATACCCGAAAACCCAACACCCGTTCATCGTTAGAAGCAGAAATCCAGAAATTATAAATTTCTATCATTAATCGTTAATCGCTCATCTTTAATCGTTTTCCCGGTCTCTTCCCGTTCTGTTCCCGTATCAAAGCCGTTTCAACTCCGATTTATCCCCCTTCTTCCTCTCATTGGCATTGGGGGAGGAACGAGGATGTTTGGGCAGGGCTACTGAAGTGTTCCCTGAACAGACAGGCAGCACAGCCGGAATGGCTTGGCATCCTCTCCTCCCTCCCGGCAACTTTTCCCCAAAAACACGGGACATTATCTCCCCTCTTTCATCTTCACCATCACCACGGTCTGGTTATCCAATTTCTGTCCATCCATATAGGTGACCCTTGTACCCCAACAGAGCATTACGTGCTCTACCATTTGCGGGTCCAAAGAGGCAAGGTCAAAACCCGCCTCCTGCTGTTGAGTACCTACGAAAATCAAAGGCGTCTCCTTGATTTTAGAACGGAGTTCGCTTAACATGCATTCATACGCCTGTCCTTTCGGATTTCCAGACCCCGTAACAGAATTTCCCATAATACAGATGGAATCCGCCACCATCGTACTTACCTGCACCTTATCATCGGGGGCGGCGCCCTCCGGTGTTGGCAGTTTGAAAATAACAGGGAGCGTAAAACTCACCCGCACGGGCTTGCCGCGCTGCATGCCAGGCTTCCAAGCTGGCATTTCACTCACCACCCGCAAGGCTTCCGCATCCAGTTCCGGGCTTACGCTTTTTATTACTTTTGGTTCCACTACCTTACCTGTCGTATCAATCACAAATTGCACATAAACCATGCCCCCTATACCGTTTTTCTCTGCCTCCTCAGGATAACGCACATGTTGGGCAAGATAATCAAAAATATTACCATCGGTAAATTGAGGCATATCCTCCACCACCTTAAAAAATTCGTCTTGCCAAACGCTAACGACTTCATCTTTTGTACTATCGGCAGCTTGATTAAGTATGCTTTCCACATCAGCAGCAACCAAGGGGTTCAACTCCACATCCTCCACAGGCATCACGACTTTAATGTCGGTTGTCCCGCCATCGAAAGCCACCTCTTGGGTCTTACGCCCCACGTAAGTGAATACAAGAGTCTTGTCCTCCGGGCTGACGATTTCAAAACGTCCTTCCGCATCGGTCGCCACCCCCAACATCGAGCCTTTGATGACGACAGTCACCCCGGGGAGGGGCTTCCCGTTCTCGTCCACCACGACGCCCGTCATCCGGACCGGACCCTCGTCCGCCGTCCAATGGGCGACCACGTTCTCTGCCGTTTCCGCCACGGCTTCCGCATTCGCGGAAAGCACCAGCAAACCTGCCACCGGGAGCAACAAAGCGTATTTGAGCGCCCCGGCATGTCTTGATTTCTTTTTGTTCATCATCATAATCCGTTTCTTTAAAGGTGATACATTAAAATTATTGACAATCTGACCAATATTCACCCCGTAGGAGAGGCGGAGCAAATGGTATTGATAGTTCTTGCGGTCGAAGCCGGAATGCACCACGGCACGGTCGGCAAGGAACTCCAAGTTCTGGCGCACGCAACGCTTGGCAAGCCACACAGCAGGGTTGAACCAGGACAGGCAGCACAGCAACTCGCTGACCACCACATCTAACGAATGCCACTGGCACACGTGGGCTTGCTCGTGCGCCAAGATTTCCTCCAACTCCCCTTCGCTGTGATTGCCGGGCTGCACGAATATCCAACGGAAAAAGGAGAACGGCACGTTATCCCCCTCCACGGCAAGGACGCGCACCCCGTGCCACTCCACTTTCCTCCCCCGCCTTGCCAAACGGCAGACCACCGCCAATTGCACCAGCATGCGCAGCAACAAGGCGGAAGCCCCCGCTGCCCAAAGCAGCGCCACCCCGTCCTGCCAGGACCAGGCTGCCGTTTCCTCCGGGGCAACGGCAGACACCACCACCGTCATCGCCTCCGCATAGTCCGCCATCACCACCTGCAAGGGCGTCTCCGTCCTGCCCCACACCCCCAGCTCCACCAACGGGTAAAGGAAAGCCAGCACCCACGCCGCCCACCAATACAAGCGGCGCATTCCCAAAAAAGTGTCCCGCGCCAGCAAACCGCGGTAAAGCAGGTAAAAAACCAACAGCCCCACATTGACCTGCAAGACATACATATAAAACGTCTCCATAACTTAGCCTTTTTCAATTAAACGGACAATCTCTTTCAACTCCTCTGCCGAAATCTTCTGCTTCTCGGCAAAGAACGTGACCATCTCCTTGTAGGAATCCGCAAAATAGTTGCGCACCACCCCGGACAGGAAACGGGTCTTGTAGTCATTTTCATCCACGGCAGGGGTATAGACGTAAGTATTCCCATAACGACGTGCCGTGACAAACCCCTTCCGCTCCAGGTTCTTCACAATCGACGCTACTGTCGTATAAGGCGGGCGCGGCTCGTCCATCTCCTGAATGAAATCCTTGATGACGCCCTCACCCAGCCGCCACACAATCAGCATCACTTCTTCCTCTTGAAAAGTCAATTTTTCCATAGTCATTCTCTTTTGATTACGAATACATCGCAAATCTACGAAATATTCGTAATACACACAAACAAAAAGAGAAAAATTTTTCTCAAAAAAATAAGGGGCACCGGAAAACCGGTACCCCCGTATCACTTACCCGCTAATGCGGCTTATTGGAAATCCAATACCCGTACCCAACCGAACTTGTCGGGTTCATCGCCGTACTGGATGGCACGGAGACGGTTGTAGAGCTTCGTGCACCACTCTCCGGCAACATGCGGGTCGCCGAATTTCACGGTCAATCCGGTAGCCGGGTCGTCAATCTCGGAAATCGGGCTGATAACGGCAGCCGTACCGCAAGCGCCGGCTTCCTGGAAGGTCTCCAATTCCTCTACCGGGATATGGCGGCGTTCCACACGCAAGCCCATGTCCTCTGCCAATACCATCAGGCTGGCATTCGTGATGGAAGGCAGGATAGAATGGGAGAACGGCGTGATATAAGCGCCATCCTTGATGCCAAAGAAGTTGGCAGGACCGCATTCGTCAATATACTTCTTCTCCTTGGAATCCAGAAAAATCGCCGTGGAATACCCTTTCTGGTGGGCAACCTCGCCGGAACGCATGCCGGCAGCATAGTTGCCGCCCACTTTGATATGCCCGGTCCCGTTGGGAGCGGCACGGTCGTAAGTGTGCTCCAGCATCACCTTGGTCGGCTTGAAGCCCTCTTTGAAATAAGGACCTACCGGTGCCACGAATACCACAAACAAGTACTCCTTCGCAGGAGCAACGCCCATCTGCGCGCCTACGCCAATCAACAGCGGACGGATGTAAAGGCTGGCGCCGGATTCGTATGGCGGCACATACTCTTTGTTCAACTCAATGGCTTTGATAACAGCCTCGGTAAACAATTCCACGGAAGGAGCCTGCATCATCACATACTCGGCAGAGCTAATCATGCGCTTTGCGTTCTCCTCACAACGGAACAGGCGGATTTTGCCGTCCTTCCCGCGGAAAGCCTTCATGCCTTCAAAAGCCTCCTGCCCGTAATGCAAGCAGGTGGAAGCCATGTGCATTTCCAACATCTCGGAGTCGCTCACCTGGAGCTCACCCCATTTGCCATCTTTATAGTGGCAACGTACATTGTAATCTGTCTTGGAATAACCAAAAGACAACTTACTCCAATCAATGTTTTTCATAATAAGAATTATTTTATGATAGTCATTTCATTTATCAAATTCTTTGCCCCTGCATACTTGTCCACAATCCACAACATATAGCGCGTGTCAAGATTGATGCACCGTTGCAGGTTCTCCTCAAAGTCAATGTCTCCGGACATCGCCTCGGAATTGCCGTCAAATGCCGTGCCTATCAGGTGACCTTCGCCATTGATGACCGGAGAACCGCTGTTACCGCCCGTGATGTCATTGTCAGTAATGAAATTCACGCTCAGGAAATCAGCTCCATACGGCGCAAAATCCTTGGCAGCGTAAAGTTCCTTCAACCGTGCCGGCACTTCAAACTCGCCTCCGGCAGGACCTTCTTTCTCCATCACGCCCTTCAGGGTAGTGTAATAATCATAGAACACGGCGTCACGCGGTTTGTAACTTCCCACTTTGCCGTAGGTCATACGGATGGTGGAATTGGCATCCGGGGCCCATGCCTTCTCGGGATTCATCAACATCAAACCCCGCACGAAAAGACGGTTGCCACGGTTGATTTTCTCATTAATCGGAGCTCCGGACGCAGAAATCTTCATATAAGTATCAAAGAAAGACTTACCTGCCTGGTAAGCAAGGTCCTTTTCCAACTTTTTCATGTCCGGCTTCTCCAAAAATGCGTCAAAAGCAGCCTCGCTCATAAACACGGACTTGGCTTTCAGGTCGGCAGCAAACTTATTGTAATCGCCTTTATATTTCTTGTTGATAACCTGGATAATCTCCGGCTGCCATTCTGCGCCCACTTTCTCCTCATAGATTTTGAACAAAGTGGCAAACAGGTTGGCATCCACATCCGTATTGAAATCCTTGTAAAAAGCCTGGGCGCTCAACTTCAATGCCTCTTTCAGCTTTTCCTTGTCAGCCGCGCTCGTGGCGTCATCACAAAGCTTCTCGAAAGCGCGTCCCGTGCGGTAAGCGAACAAATGGGCTTCCGGTCCTGCCAATGCCTCCTCAGCGTAGGTCTTGGCAATCGAAAGGTCCTTCAAATCGGCATACCCTTTCTGGATGTCAGCCAGCACATTCTTATAAATCCCCCGCGAAGCATCGGCATTCACCCAAGCCGTAAACTCACGCTCGATGGCTTGCTTGTTCCCCATCGTGTTCAGATTCTTCAAAGCCTTGTTCTGCTCGTTGGAATACTTCCAGTAATTGGCACAGCTGGCATACTTCGAAGCATATTGGATGCGGGTCTTCTGGTCTTTCTCCATGCCCTCGCGCATCACAGCCAATTTCTCCGTGCGCACCTCATAACGAATCGTATTCGTCACATCCATCGTATTCTCCAGGCCGAAACTGGTAATATAACGCTCCGTCGTTCCGGGGAAACCCATAATCATGGCAAAATCGCCATCCTGCACGCCCTTCGCGGAAACAGGCAAATAATGCTTCGGCTTCAAAGGCACATTATCCTCGGAATACTCGGCAGGGCTGCCGTCAGGCGCCGTATAAATACGGAACATGGAAAAGTCGGCCGTGTGGCGGGGCCACATCCAGTTGTCCGTATCCCCTCCGAACTTGCCCATGCTCTGGGGAGGAGCGCCCACTAAGCGTACATCCTTATAAATAGTATAAAGGAACAGGAAAAACTGGTTGCCTTCAAACATAGCCTGAACCTGACCGCTCAAATGCGTTCCCTTCACGGCTTCGGCAACGATTTCCTCAGACACCTGCTGGATGGCTTCGGCACGTTCCTGCTCGCTCATATTGTCGTTCAACTTCGCATTCACCCGTTCCGTCACGTCCTCCATGCGCTCCAGGATGGAAGCCGTCGTCCCCGGGTTAGCCAACTCATCTTTCATCTCGTATGCCCAAAAACCGTCACGCAAATAATCATGCTCAACGGAAGAATGGGCTTGGATGGCGCTGAAACCGCAATGGTGGTTAGTCAGCAACAGGCCGTTCGGCGAAATGATTTCACCGGAACAGAAATGTTGGAAAGGGCGCCCTTCATTCCCCAAACCGACAATCGCATCCTTGATGCCCGGCTTATTCACGTCATAAATATCCTCAGCAGTGAGCTTGAAACCCATCTGCTGCATTTTCTCAATGTTCAGCTGTTTGATCTTCGACAACAGCCACATACCCTCGTCTGCTTTCGCCAATGACCACGAAAGCAACGCAACTGCAATAATAACAATCTTCTTCATGTACATTATTATACGATTAAAACTACATTTTCTAAGCCCCCAAAGTTATACATTAAAATCAAAAAGCGCTATTATTCTAAATAATTATAACTATTAATTTCAGTTTTATTCAAATCTATAACCCGCCTCCCCCTGCCCGCAACAAAAAAAGGCGGGAAGGTCGCCCCTCCCGCCACGTAAAACTTAAAAAATCTGCAACAAAGGTCAGCTAACAGTCAAGTATTCGCTATACGAACTGCTCCGCCCGTCCTCCGACACCGCGAACACATACACATGCACGTCACCCATCTCCCACCGGCTCGGCACAGTCACCGTCACCGGCTCCGTCTCCGCACGCGTGCACAACTCATACAGCTCCGACCGCTGCAGCACCGGATTATACAACGCGGCATACAACTTGTCCGTCGCCTCCGCATACGCGCCGAACTCCTCCGCTCCATGCGCAAACGTCAAGGAATGCTCCTCGCTGTTCGCCGTCACCGTCATACCCTCCGGCGTATCCCGGTCATCACGGTTCCCCAACTGCAACTCCGGGTAATTCACCGTCACCTCCAAATCCTCATTCACCGTCACCAACCCATCATTGATACGCATGAACACGTTCGAGGGCGACAGCCCCTTCCCCGGCTTCGGAATACTCACTGCAAGCACCCGCTGCAACGCCTTCGCAATCCTCCCCTTCTCCCCGAAAGCAAGCCGTTGCATCTGCTGCTTCAGCGTCTTCGACGTATTCTTGTCGATTTTCGACCTGAAATACTTATCGCCGTTCTGCATATAAAACGTCGTATCCGCTTTCTCCGAACTCTTGGA
>DXFT01000015.1 GCA_019114285.1 Candidatus Odoribacter faecigallinarum | reverse complement strand
GCTCAGGAGGGGGCGGCGGCAGGCGGAGAGGGGGAGGCGTTCCGCACCTGCCTGGTCGTGGTGCCCGCTTCCCTGGTGCATAATTGGCGGAATGAGTTGCGGAAGTTTGCGCCGGGGCTGACCGTTACGGTTTATGCCGGGGGGCACCGGGCGGAGTTGCGTGCCTACCTGCAACGCTCGGACGTGGTGCTGGTGACTTACCACACCCTCCGCAATGATATTGACTATTTGGAGCGCCTTGCCTTTGGCATCGTGGTTGCCGATGAGGCGCAGATGATGAAGAATCCCGCCTCGCAGGTGCACCAGGCGATGATGCGGGTGCACGGGCGGTGGTTCTTCGCTTTGTCCGGCACGCCGGTGGAAAACTCGCTTTCCGACTTGTGGTCGGTGATGGATTTTGCGAACCGGGGCGTGCTGGGCACACTGCCTTTCTTCCGCCGGTATTTCGTGAAGTCCATCGTCGCAGACCTTGCCGGGCGAAAGAGCGCCATCCTGAAGAAGCTGATTGCCCCTTACCTGTTGCGGCGCACGAAGGAGGAGGTGCTTGCCGAGTTGCCGGACCTGACCTCGGAGCTGGTGGTTTGCGAGCCGGAGGAGGAACAGTCCCGCTTGTACGAGGAGGAGCAGTCGCGCGTGCGGAATTATATTCTGGACCGCCGCAACAAGGGGCTTGCCTTGAAGGCGGACTTCATGGTGCTCAAGGCGCTGATACGCCTGCGGCAGTTGGCAAACCATCCGCGCTTGGTGGACGGGACGTATGCCGGCAGTGCGGGCAAGTTCCGGGAGGTGTTCCGCATGCTGGAGGGCGTGCTGGAGGCAGGGCACAAGGTGCTGGTGTTTTCTTCCTTTGTGAAGCATTTGAACCTGGTGGGGGAGGAGGCAGCCCGCCGCCATTGGGAGTATGCCATGCTCACGGGGAGCACGCAGGACCGCGCAGGGGAGATTGCCCGCTTTTCCCGCGAGCCGGATTGCCGCCTGTTCCTGATATCGCTGAAGGCGGGGGGCGTGGGGCTGAACCTGACGGAAGCGGATTATGTCTTTATCCTTGACCCGTGGTGGAACCTGGCAGCGGAGAACCAGGCGGTGAGCCGTGCCCACCGCATGGGGCAGAAGCGTGCGGTTTTCGTGTACCGTTTCATCACGGCGGGCACGCTGGAGGAGAAGATACTCGCCGTCCAGCGGCGCAAACAAAACCTCGCCGACTCCGTGGTGACTGTCTCTTCAGCCATCCCGTTGAGCGACGAGGAATTGTTGGAAGTGTTGTAAGGGCAAAGTTATTTTTTTAACTCTGCCTCTAACATTTTCTTCAGTGCCGGGTTGGAGGGACGGGGAGCATTGGATTCTACGATGCTGCCGTCTTTCCCGAATACCATGAAACGGGGAATGCCGGTGATTTTGTAATCTTGGGTGATTTTGCTCCAGCCGCCGGCAAATAGTTGTACGCCGGGCAGTTGTTCATCCACAATAAACTTCTTCCATTTCTCCAAGTCTTTTTCTTTATTGACCGATACGCCGATAAACACAACGTCCGTGCCTTCCATTTCCTTCTCCAAGGTTTTGAGGTGTGGGAGTTCGCCTTTGCAGGGACCGCACTACGTTGCCCATACGTCCACGACAACGACCTTCCCTTTGTAATCGGAGAGGGAGTGCATTTTGCCCTCCGCGTCCGGATAGGTGAAGTCTATGGCTTGTTCCCCTTTTTTGGCTTCGTAGAGTTTGGACGCTTTCTCTTCTAAGAGAGCCCATTGCTCGGTAGTGACCAAAGGTTTGGCTTGCTCCAAGAATTGAAGGTATTCATAATAGGAACGTCCGAAGTCCCTGCCGCGCTTAACGACCATTTCCCCTTGCAAGGTCTTGTTCGGAATGACAGACAAGAATGCCTTCAAGTTGTTGTAGTCAATGTTGTTTTCCAAGCCGTTGTGCATGGCATACTTGTTTAGGAGTCCCATGCCGTATGGCATTTCAAGAATCACTGTGTCCGTGAATTTGTCCGGGCGGATAAGGGTATTGTAATAGGCAATCCGTTGTTCTTTGGAGGGATGTTTGCTGCGGGGGGTGTAAAGGAAATTCAAGGCATACAAATCCAGTTCGAAGTCAACGGAGCGTTTCATCAAGGCGTTGAATTTGGGATTTTGGGTCTTTATGCCCGCCTTGAATGCCTCTGTCTGAGCCAACAGTTTTTCAAAGTCGGGGAAAAAGTCCTCGAATGTACTGCGTCTGCGTTGGAAATACATGGCTTTCTCACAAACGTCCTTGGAGAGGTTGACCCACTCATAGAGGACTTTGTTTTCGCGGCTGTTGTGCTTGCCGGTCAGATATACGGTGTCTTTGTCCATGTAGAGCGATACCTGGTCGCCTGGCTTGAGGTAGAGTGGGTAATGGTAAAGTTTATCATCCCCGATGACGTAAAAACCTTCATATTCAGGAATGAAACTGAAGCCGTAATAGCCATTGCCGTTATATCCGGCATTGACCATGCTCTTCTCTTCCCCTTTTTCCACCCGCCAGAGGTGGATGTTCTTTCCGATGCCCTCGCCTGTCTTGCATTCAATGCGGACAGGCTCTTGGGCATAAATCATGCCTGCAAGAAGCAGGCATGATGTCGTGATTATTGATTTAAACGATAAGTTACTCATGAATCGAATCTTAATTAAAATCTGCTGATACTTTTAACTCGGTCCATATCCTTGTAATAGTCGCGGACAGTCAGCTGCAAAGGTTCCGTACTATTGGGTTCGAGGAAATAAACTTTACCGCTTTTTGCCGTTCCGGTGTTGTAAGTTGCTACCATAATATAACCGCGAGTAGATTCAATATCCGTATATC
>DXFT01000121.1 GCA_019114285.1 Candidatus Odoribacter faecigallinarum | reverse complement strand
GGTTAGAATAGGGTTTGATTAGGTTTAGGTGTCTCGCAAAGGTCAATAAAGTGTAGCGAAAGAGTCATGAATCCCCAGGTCTTGGGCGGAAGTTCCCGGGGATGACGGCCGGAAAAGAACAGGCATGTTGTGCTTTTCCTGCAATTATGTTTTTTTAATATTTTATGTGTGGCATGTATGTGTATTTTGTTTACATTTGCTTCGCTATAATAATCGGGTTATGTTGTGTAATTGTATGAGGGTTTGCTGTTTATTGCTGTTTGTGTTTACGATGGGCAAAGCAGGCGGGCAAGAGAATTTTTACAACCAGGACAGCCTTGGGGCGGAAGAGACGGAGAAGGATACTGTCTCCTTGGATGTACGGGGATTGACAGATTATTTGAAATACATTACTTTTTTGCCGGAGAAGCGGATTGATTCTGTGTATTTTTATGCGAACACTTCTTTGGTGCCGGTCGTTTTTGAAGTGAACAAATACCGTCTTGTCCCGACGGCGCAGTTGGACAGTGTGGTTGAAGCATTGAGGCGGGTGCAAAACGATCCTGTCATTCGTTTTGCTTACGTTTGGGTAGGGGGAAGTGCTTCGCCGGAGGGACCTCCGCGCTGGAATTACCAGTTGGGTGAAAGGCGTTCGAGGGTTTTGGCGGATTATTTGTTGGAACATACTTCTTTGCCGTCCTCCCGTTTGCGGGTGGAGAATTTGTGGGAAGATTGGTATTCCTTTGAAGTGGCTTTGCGGAATGGTGCCCGGCTTGAAAATAAGGATGCCGTGTTGAGGATTCTGGAGGAGGAGAAGGATAACCAACGGCGGAAGCAATTGATTCAGGGGCTTGACGGGGGCAGGACCTGGCACCGGATTATCAGGGATGTTTTTCCCCCTTTCCGCAATGCACGCCTTGTCATAGTGTGCTATACGAATCCTTTGTTGAAGCCGGATTTGATGGAGATGCCTCTGCCGAACCGCACCCCGGCATTGCCTGTTTTGTCGGCTTTGCCTCCGCCGGCGGTTGAGGGCAGGCGGGTGGTTGCCTTGAAGACGAATGCGCTTTTCGTGGCGGCATTGACTGCGAACCTGGGGGTTGAGGTGGAGTTGTTCCCGCGTTGGTCGCTTGATGTGCCGGTGTGGTATTCGCCTTATGACATTACTCCCACGCGCCGTTTGCGCCTGTTGGCGACGCAGCCGGAACTCCGGTGGTGGCTGCGTGCTGTGGCGGAAGGGCATTTTTTCGGGTTGCATACGCATGTCGTGGGGTTCAATGTGTCCATTAACGACCGCGGGCGTTACCAGGACCCTAACCATGCGTTGTGGGGGATGGGGCTTAGTTATGGTTATGCCTTTTCTTTGGGGAAGGCGGAGCGTTGGGGAGTGGAGCTTACTGTCGGTGCGGGGTTTGCCGAGTACAGTTATGACAGTTACCGCAATTGGGAGAACGGTCCGTTGTTTGACAGCGGTTCCGGGCATTATTGGGGCATCACAAGGGCGGGGATTAATTTGTCGTACAAATGGTTTGTCCCGCGGAAACCTAAAAATAGATGAGTTGCCATGGAAAGAACAATATATATCTGTATTGTATTTATTGTCTGGAGCTGCCTGGGGGCTTGCGATGCGACCATCCACCGGTATCCCAAGCCGGAGGTCACGTATCTTGTGATTGAACCGAATGTAGACAGGGAGCAGCCGTTGTATTATAAGGAGGTGGTGTATGACGAGGAATGGAGGCGCACGGAGCACCTTCTGGAGGAGACGGAGGCGTTGCCTTATGTTCCCTCTGAACGGGCAGACATGCGTATCATATTGGATGTTTATTCCGGGGAGGCGGGTACCCGTGCTTCACCGGGGCGGAGGGTGGAGCGCCGCACATTGCTGGTGGACAGTGATGCCCTGCCACCCCAGGATACGGTGCAGGTCCGTCTGCCGGAAGGGGATTACCGGGTGTTGGCATGGGCGGATTACGTGGTGGCAGGCAAGGAAGAGGACTGGCATTATCTGACGGAAGATTTGACGGATATCGGGACGGAGTTGGGTACGTACCCGAACAATACCCATTACCGCAGTACTGCTGCCGGCAGGGAAGAGTTCAGCGTGGATACGCGCTTGTCGCCGGAGGGGTATCCGGTGTCCAAGGGAACCGTGTTGCCTTCCAATAGAATTCCGGTACAGCTTGAGCGTCCGTCCGGGCGTTATCGGGTGGTAGCTGCGGATTACGGGGATTTTGTCCAGACGGGTGGCAGCCTGGAGGGGATGACGGTCAAGGTGATTTATAAGCAGTATGTCAGCGTAGGTTTCAATGTGGATACCGGAGAGCCTAATTTGTTTATCACGACTTATAGTTTCAATGTGCAGCCTGCTGCGATTGACTATGAGGGGAAGCGGGAGACTTCGTTGTTCGGAGATTACATTTTCACTTCGGGCAGCAACGAAAGCCGTGTGTTGGCGGACTTTTATTTCTATGATGCCGACGGGAATGAAATCAGCCATTGCGAGGACATCCTGATACCGCTCAAACGGAACCATGAGACGGTCATCAAGGGCTTTTTCCTTACCCGGAGCATTGGTGACGGGAACGGGGTTTCGATAGATGAGAATTTTGAAGGGGAGTATGTCGTGGAGATAGGATAAGGGATATTCAATATCGTGTTATATATATTTTTTACAAACCAAAAAAAAGAGTGATTATGAAATTATTGAAAAAAGTGATGTACGGAATGAGTTTCCTGTTGGCGGGATGCCAAGCGGAGGAACTTTTCGAGGACGGAGCCGTAGCTCCCGGCGACGGGAATGTGACTTTCACCGTGTCGGCTCCGGAAGCAATGCCTGAAAGCCGCGCCGTGTTGGGCGAAAACAGCAACAGTGCGTTGGGCGGCGTGACAAACGTGAATACGGAGGAGTATGATTTGCGTTACCAGCTGGCGGTTTATCGGGTGGAGAACGGGGATTACGTGGAGGCGGTGAGCCCGCAGATGAAAATCGTGGACAAGTATGAACCGGTGACTTATTCGTTGCGGTTGACGCCGAACCGGAATTATCAGGTGGTCGTGTGGGCGGATTTCGTGCGGGAAGGGGAGACGGAGGACTTGCATTACAACACGTCGGATTTCCGGAATATCCACGTGCCGGAGTTGCCGGACAAATATATCCTGAACGATGAGAGCAAGGACGCTTACTTCACGACTGTTCCCGTAAGCGTGGAGGAGGATGCGGTGACTGAGGATTTGGTGTTGAAGCGTCCTTTCGCGAAGGTGCGTGTGATAACGACGGATTGGGGGTATGAGAGCCTGGAAATGCCGGACAATTTCAAGGTGACGTATTACGGTTGCAAGCGTTTTGTGAATTTGGACCCGGTGCTGGGCGTTTCTTCGTATGACGACTTGGACGACACGGGGCTTTCCGGATTTACGGCGACGATAGACAAGGCGGAGAAGGATTATGCGCAGGGGTATGACGCAAGCGAGGGAAACAGGACGGTGATTGTGGATTACCTGATGACGGACTTGGAGGAGCAGACGCCGATTCATATCAAATTGGAAGCGTTGGACGGGGAGACGCTTATCGCTGCGCATGATTTGAGCACGGACATTCCCATCCAGCGTAACTGGCTGACCACCATCATTGGTAACGTGTTGACCACAGATGCAGAATTTAACATCACAATTGATGAAGGATTTGAGAATGAGTGGACGGTGGGAGAACTGTGGTGGAAATCATCCGGCACGACACCCAAAGAACCGGCATATGATGAAGCTACCAAGACTTATAAAGTATATACAAAAGAAGAATTTATGTGGCTGCCGGACCATATAGACGAGATGCGTACGAATGCCGGTGGAAACTTTACACTGTCAATAGAAAATGATATAGATATGAGTGGTGTGAATTGGAAACCCATTTATCCGGGAGGAAGTGCTCGCGAGTACACTGTAGAAGGTAATGGCCACACATTGCGTAATTTCACCATAGATGGAGAATTTGGAGCAATATATGAGTATAGTGCTTTAGGTGGACTGATTAAAAGAAAATATAACGCTTATACCGGCATATGGGGTAAGTTTGACGGTCTGATGAAGGACATAACCTTTGAGAATATCAGCATTAACGGACTGGCTAATGATGAAGTGCATACGGATGTAGACGGTAACCCAATTGACCATAGTAAAGAGTATGCTTATTTTGCAGGAGTTGTGGGGTATACCGGTGGCAATCAATGGAGCATGAGCAGCAAGTTTGAGAATGTACATGTCAAGCATATGCATATCCAATCTTCGGCTTCGTCACAAAACCTCGGCGGCCTTGTCGGCTGGGTAGGTTCTGGCGGCGGCGGTGTAGGCAATAGAAGCGTGTCTTTCAAAAACTGTACGGCTACGGATATACATCTGAGAGGGTATCAGGCCGGCGGTTTGGTTGGTCAGATATTGGGCGACCGCGGTGCGCAATTTGAAAATTGCTCAACAGAGGATATTTATATTCGTTATCATAGTATATCTCAATCATCCGGTTTCATTGGAAACATTGGTGATGGCGGTCTCACAATCTCTTTTTACGCAGCCATAGAAATAAATAACTGTACACCAGCTACTCATGTGGAATATATTCGTGATAGTACGGGTGAGAAGCTTGATTATACTCCTCAATCTCCTTACTATGGACATAAAAATGATGGAGATGTGGTGACGATAACACCGGCGGAAACTACGGAGCCATGAGTGTAATGAGATAGTAGTCCAACTTTTGATACCGATAATTATTGAAAAAGGCAGGGGAGAGTTTAAGGCTTTCCCTTGTTTTTGGGGTGACGGGTAGAGGGGCGTAGTAAAAAATCCCCCGAAGGTGTTGAAGTCTTCGGGGGATTTCCTTATCATTTTTGTTTCGTGGTGTGACGAAGGTTTAGTCGTCGATGTCGGTGAGAATGAACTCGGTGTTGTATTTGAGTTCAAGCCGGTTGTTCAGTTGTACTTCGTACCCGCGGGTGTCACGGTCGATTTGCAGAATCTTGGCATCGGGATAGGTCTTTGCCACGTGGTCCTTGATGGCTTGCGGGATGATGTCGGCAGGGACAACTGATTGTTTGCAGTCAACATCTTTCCATTCTCCGTTTTTGTCAAATTCAACTTTCTCCCCGTTTGAGAAGAGCACTTCGTAGCTTTTGTCCATGAAGTCCCTTTCCATTTTTGCCAAGGTGACCGTCTTGTCAGCGAAGTATTGTTTGATGAATTGCTGTGCCTTTTGGGGCAATTGTTCTACTGTGATGGGTTTGTCATCATCTGCTTTGGTTAATCCGATAAATGCGAATAAACAAACTGCTAATGTCATTAATTTTTTCATGGCTTTCAATTTTTAAGTTTTACATTTTCAATTTTCATGTCACAAAGGTAGGGTAGGATTCTTTAGTGAATTTAAAATCGAAAAAAATTTTTATGTCTCATTCAAAACTCGCCAGAGAATGTCTTTCAATTCAGTCAATCCGGTGCCGGCAACAGAGGAAATGAATACGTATGGGATGGCAGGAAGGTCGGCTTCCATCTCTGCGATGAGTTCTTTGTCGGCGCAGTCGCATTTGGAGATAGCGAGCACGCGGCGCTTGTCGAGCAGCTCGGGGTTGTATTGTTTCAGTTCATTGAGCAGGACGTCATACTCGTGGCGGATGTTGGGACTGTCGGCAGGAACGAGGAACAAAAGCACGGAGTTGCGCTCGATGTGGCGGAGGAACCGTACCCCCAGCCCTTTGCCGACATGTGCCCCTTCGATGATTCCGGGGATGTCTGCCATGATAAAGGACCGCCCGTCCCGGTAGTTCACAATGCCGAGGTTGGGCACGAGGGTCGTGAAGGGGTAATTGGCGATTTCGGGTTTTGCCGCGGTGACCACCGAAAGCAGGGTGGATTTCCCGGCGTTGGGAAAACCGACAAGCCCTACGTCTGCCAGCACTTTCAGTTCGAGAATGACGGTGCGTTCCACCCGCGGCTCGCCCGGTTGCGCATAGCGGGGGGTTTGGTTGGTGGGGGATTTGAAGTGCCAGTTGCCCTGTCCGCCCCTGCCTCCTTTGACCAGGATGGCGGTTTCGCCGTCGTCGGTGATTTCACAGATGGTTTCTCCTGTGTCTGCATCGCGGGCGACCGTGCCGAGGGGCACCTCGACAATGACGTCCTCGCCGTCTGCGCCCGTGCTGCGGTTCTCGCTTCCGTCTCCGCCGTCTCCGGCAAAGATGTGGCGTTTGTATTTGAGGTGGATGAGTGTCCAGTAATTGCGGTTGCCCCGGAGGATGACGTGTCCCCCGCGTCCGCCGTCTCCGCCGTCGGGGCCTCCTTTGATGGTGCGTTTGTCCCGGTGGAGGTGTGCTGAGCCGCGCCCGCCTGCTCCGCTCCGGCAGAATGTTTTAACGTAATCGACAAAATTGGTTGAAGCCATAATCGTGTTTTTTATCGGTTATAGATGTGTTCAGTTTTTGATGATGTAAAGGTCCGGGTAATTTCGTCCCAGTCCGTCGTAGTCCAGCCCTCTGCCGACCACAAATTCGTTGCCCAGCGTTATGCCTGCGTAGTCAATGGGCACGTGGCATACGGCAGCTTGCGGCTTGTGGAAGAGGGTGGCAACCAGGATGCGCTTGGGGTTTTGCGTCTTGAGGTATTCCAACAGGTGGCTCATGGACCGTCCCGTATCGATAATGTCCTCAAGGATAACGACTGTCCTTCCGGTGATGTCCTCTTTCAGTCCGATGAGTTCGTGTATTTTGCCGGAGGAAGCGGTTCCTTCGTATGAGGCAAACTTGACAAAGCTGATTTGTGTGCCGGGAATGGTGATTTGTTTGAGCAAGTCGGAAGTGAACATGAATGCCCCGTTGAGGATGCTCAGAAACAAGGGACGTGCATTGTGCAAGTCACGGTTCATTTGTCCGGCAATCTTGCTGATGGCCATGTCAATTTCATCAGCGCTGATGAATGGGCAGAATTCTTTGTCGTGCAAAATGATGTTTCCCATTATGTAGAGGATTTTATTTGTTTTAGAGGACAAAAGTAATATTTTTCGGGGAGAGATATAAATTGTCTGCTCTATTTGTGCGGTTTCGGCACGATTTTGCAGAAATATGCTTACATTTGTTGTGTTTAAAATAAAAAGTATAATGGAATGAATCCAAGAGTGAGTATTATTATGGGGAGCACTTCCGACCTGCCGGTGATGGAGAAGGCGGCAAAAGTGCTGAATGATATGGAAATCCCGTTTGAAATCAATGCGTTGTCGGCTCATCGCACGCCTGCCGAGGTGGAGGCGTTTGCCCGGAATGCGGCAGGCAGGGGCATTGAGGTGATTATTGCCGGCGCGGGCATGGCAGCCCATTTGCCGGGGGTTATTGCGGCAATGACGCCGGTGCCTGTCATTGGGGTGCCGATTAATTCTTCGTTGGACGGCATGGATGCCTTGTTGGCGATAGCCCAGATGCCTCCGGGGATTCCGGTAGCGACGGTGGCGATTAACGGGGCGATGAATGCGGGCATACTTGCCGTGCAGATATTGGCAGTGGGGGATGAACGGCTGAAAGCGAAGATGGTGGAATTTAAAGAGTCGTTGAAGAAGAAAATCGTGGATGCCAATAAGGCTTTGGCTGAAGTGAAGTATGATTTCAAGACAAATTAAGGGGTAAAAAGAAGCAGGCGTAATGGCAGTGAGAAAAGTAGCCGTCTGGGGCTTGTTGCTGGTAGCCTTGAGCTTTCCGGGTTGGGCACAACAGTTGCCGGACGTGGAAAGTTTGCTGGAAAGCAATGGCATAGAAAATACGGAAGACGGTTATGAGGACTTGGTTGCCACACTATTGTATCTGGCAGCCCATCCCCTGAATGTCAATACAGCCGGCTTTGATTCTTTGAAGATGCTTTATTTCTTGTCGGACAGCCAGATAGATCAATTGCTGGCTTTCCGCAAGAAATTCGGGCGTTTGGACCATCCGAGTGAATTATTGTTAGTGACGGGTTTCGGGCAGCGGGACCTGGACAATATCCTGCCCTTCATTTTCTGCGGGACGGAGAAGGAGGGGGAAGCGCCCACTTTTTACAGGCTCGTGAAGCATGAGATGATAGCAAGGGCATACGCGACTTTGCCCCGGCAAGAGGGTTACCGCCTTTATCCTCCCGAGGATTTTGATACAGAGAAGGATTATGAAACAAAACGGCGGAATCGTTTTCAAGGTGCGCCGCTGGGAACTTTGTTGAAATATAAGTTTGTTTCCGGAACCCGTTTCCAGGCGGGATGTACTTTTGCCAACGACCCGGGGGAGGGGTATTTCACCCGCCACCAGCCTTTGGGATTTGATTTCCTTTCAGCGCACGTAAAGTGGGGAGGGGAAAAGACTGTTCGCCAGGTAATCGTGGGGGATTTTCGGCTGCAATGGGGGCAGGGTCTGGTGGCATGGAGCGGTTTCACTTCGGGCAAGTCGGACATGGTGGTGAGCCATGAGAAGGCGGGGAAAGGTTTTTCGCCTTATACCTCTACTGATGAGAATAAATATTTGCGGGGCATGGCGGTGTCGTTGGCTTTGGCAGAGCATATCTTTTTGGATGGCTTTGCTTCTTATAAGAAAACAGATGCTACGCTGGTGGAGGCGGATACTTTGGAACAGGAGGATTGGCTGGCTGTTTCGCTTTATGAATCCGGTTATCATAGAAATGAGAATGAGTGTGACAAAAAGCACCGTCTAAAAGAGTTTGCCTCGGGAATTTCTTTGCAATGGAACCATCCGGTGTATCGGGTGACGGCAAATGCCTTATATTATAATTTTTCGCCGGGGCTTGTGCCGGGCGACCGGCTTTACCAGCAATACAACGAGGACGGGGAAGACCGTTTCCTGGCAAGTTTGGATTACCGGTTGCTGTTCCGCCGTTTCTGCTTTTTTGGCGAGACAGCGTGGGGCGGGGCGGGGAATTGGGCGACGCTCAACGGTTTGCGCTATACGGGAGACCTGTTGTCGCTTTGCCTTTTATATCGGCGTTATGGAGTAGCTTATCGCTCTTACTATGCTTCAGGCTTTGGAGAGTTTGGCAATACTGCCAACGAGGAAGGCATTTATTGTGGTTTGGAATGGCGCCCTTCCGACCGGTTTGCTTGTACTTTTTATGGCGATTATTTCCGCTTTTTCAGTGCCCGCTATTTGGCGGACTTGCCGGGGCGGGGTTGGGAGTTTTTAGGTAAAGCGACTTATGCCCACGGCATCTGTGGTCATACATTGCGCTATAAGAAAGAGGTACGGCCGGAAAATGGCAAAGAGAGCGCCCAGGCGGATAGGGATAAACAGGAATTGCGCTATCAGTTTGATTGCCGTCCTTCTGAACGCATCGAACTTCGGAGCCGTTTAAGTCTTGCATTTTATGAAAAAGAGGGGGTAAGTGAACAGGGGTATATGGTATTCCAAGATTTTATTTATGCTGCCCTGAGCAAGAAATTCAAAGCGCAATATCGTCTGGCATGGTTTCATACCGATTCTTATAATGCCCGCATTTATGCATACGAGAATAATGTGCTCTACGGTTACTCTTTCCCTGCTTTTTCCGGGGAGGGATGGAGGACCTATTTGAATTTGTCTTGGCGCCCGGTCAGGTTTTTGACCTGTTACTTCAAGTCCGGTTTGACAATCTATCCCCACCTGTCATCATTGAGTTCCGGTTTGTCCAAGATAGATGGGAACAAGCGTTTTGATTTGACATTCCAAGTCCGGCTGACTTTTTGATGCGTTTCTATGTCCGGTCCTGGCGTTTGGATAATACCTGTTTCCTCACAAATTCAACGATTTCTTCGTCCGATAGCTTTTTGACATTGGTGAGGACCGGTTTGTCGTACAGGAAATTGCCGTATTGGTTGCATTCCTCCACGATTTCACTCAACACTTTGGGCAGTTCAACATCCAAAGGCATTAATATTAACAGGGAAGCGTAGAGGGATTTGAATTCGATGTTTTCAATCTTGCCTCCGGCTTTCCCAATAGCCCTTTCTGTTTCTTTTTGAATCAAGTCTTTTTGATAAGGTTCCACCCCGCAATCACAATTATAAAACAAGACAACAAAAAAACGCATCAACTCTCCCTGACCTCCCAGTCCGGAGGAAATGAATATGCCGGGATTATCCAACAGGCTGGTACGTAATAATATGCGTGACTGTTGGAGGGCGATGACTCCCCAAGGCTTCAGCGGGGTGTCAAGCCCGGCAAACAATTCGAGCGTGCGGTAGGCTGCAGGTTCGGCAATACTCGCCAGAGCAATCAATATCTGCTTCTTTTGTTCATCCGGTACATTCTCGTCGAATAAAGGTGCGGGGTCATGCAGGAACTTTTGCTGCAAAGCGGCAAAACGGGGCTTTTGTTTTATCTTTTCTGCCATAATCAGGAAATCTTTTTGCACATTGACGTCAATCTCTTCCTCTAATATGCTAAAATTACGCCCGATAATAGACAGCAATTCCGATAAATTCCCTATGTTCTTTTCCTGCATCTTGTTTTTCTCTTGCTTGGTGGATGAAAAAAAGCTGCCGTTTTCAGGCAGCTTTTATGCTTTCTTCAAAGCATTATGCTTTGTGTCTGTGCTCGTCAGATACCGTTAATTTCTTTCTGCCCTTAGCTCTTCTTCTTGCCAATACAGCCCTGCCTCCCGCAGTTGCCATTCTTTCTCTGAACCCGTGTTTGTTTCTTCTCTTTCTGTTTGAGGGTTGAAATGTCCGTTTCATTGTCAATTATATTTTTAATGTTATTTTTCCAATCGAGCTGCAAAAGTAGCGATTTTTTTTGTGACTGCAAACAAAACACTTCTTTTTTTATCGCCCGGGCATATCTTGAAACGGGGAGATAAATCTTTTTTATGAAAAAAAAACAATGAAAAGTTTGGCGGATAGAAAATACTTTGTTATATTGTGCGCGCTAACCTTTACGATATGAGGCAACTTAAAATTAACAAACAGATTACGGGACGAGAGTCCTATTCTATTGAAAAATACCTACAGGAGATAGGTCGTTTCCAGCTTTTGACTCCTGAAGAAGAAGTCACTTTGGCAAGAAAAATCCGCAATGGGGATGAAGAAGCGAAGGAAAAACTGGTGATGTGCAACTTGCGTTTTGTCGTTTCTGTGGCAAAACAATATCAGAATTATGGGCTGAGTCTGGAGGATTTAATCAATGAAGGCAACGTGGGGCTTATCAAAGCGGCAGAATGCTTTGATGAGACCAAAGGCTTCAAATTCATTTCATACGCCGTCTGGTGGATTCGCCAATCGATTTTGCAGGCAATAGCCGACCATGCCCGCCTGATTCGCTTGCCAATGAACAAATTGGCAGCAATCAATAAGGTTAACCGTTGTTACAGCTTGTTGGAGCAGGAATTTCAACGGGATCCCACAGCGGAGGAGATTGCTGATAAAATGGATTTTACGGAAAAAGAAGTAAAAGAAAGCCTGAAAATTGCGGCAAAGCCTTTTTCATGGGATGCTCCGGTCAGCGACGAAACTAATGCCGCGGCATTTGGCGACATGTATATGGTGCCGGACGCGGATGCATTAGACCCGGATGCCGGTTTAAACCGTGAATCCTTGCGCCAGGATTTGAAACGGGCGCTCACGGCATTGACCGGGCAGGAGGCGGCAGTCCTTTCCATGCATTACGGCTTGGACGATGCCCAACCGATGACGATGGAAGAAATTGCCAGGGGCATGGGCTTGACCAGTGAACGGGTTCGCCAGATAAAATGCAAAGCCATCCGCAAGCTTAAAGAGCTGAAAGACGACACTTGTCTCCGTTCCTACTTGTAACTGTGCGGACAGGCAAAGGATAGCACTTTGCCTGTGCTTGCTCTCCGGACAGTGTGCTTCGGGGAGAGTCTCCATACTGTCTCCATGGAAACTCAATGGAGACTCCTTGTTTTTAGGTGCTTTTCTGTGCTTCCCGCCTAAGTTTTCTCCGCTTTGGAGCGGGGAGCAAGCGGAGAAAATACCGAAACTATTCCCCTGAAAGCGGGAGTCAGTATGGAGACAGTATGAAGTTTGTATGGAGACTCTCCCATGGTACATGATTATAATAAATATGATCATAACGATACAAAACAGCCCGTTTTTTTATACCTTTGCGATGGTTAGAGGTTACTCTTTCCGTACATAATAGAATAAAGTAGAAGCGTTGTGCTTATCTCGAAGTCGGGAACGTAGGAAATTCAAGACTTATTCAGAGAGGTGGCAGAGTGGTTTTCACGCTATAGCGTGGGCTGCTATTCCCATATCC
>DXFT01000120.1 GCA_019114285.1 Candidatus Odoribacter faecigallinarum | reverse complement strand
AAAGGATGCTGCAATAAAATCCTATCCGTTTCATACCAATACCCCTATTTGTTTTTTCCATTGTTACCTATTTTGCACCCCTCAAAGATACGTAAAAAATTTATTGCCTCTATACTGGTCGCTTTTCAATTTGCAGCACAAAATATTCAAGTGTCACGTGAGGACGAGGGGGAATGGGAAGGGTTGTTTTGATATACTCCCTAGATACTACGGAGATAATCCCTAGATAGGTACCGGGGGAATGGACAAAATAAAAGACTGGGCACCGTGTGGATTGTCCGGAAAAAATCATACCTTTGCCCATCCCTTATGAAGTAGAATTTATAAAAGACGATAAAGATGAGCTTTACTGAATTGAGTGAACAGGAAATAATCCGAAGGAATTCGTTGAAAGAATTGGAGAAACTTGGTATTGAAGCCTATCCGGCTGCAGAGTTTAAGGTGGATGCCCATGCCGCGGACATCAAGGCGCAGTTTGACGAAGCCGCTGAACCGAGGCAGGTGGTGGTGGCCGGAAGGATGATGAGCCGGCGGATTATGGGGAAAGCCTCATTTTTTGAGTTGCAGGACGCGACGGGACGCATCCAGGTGTATGCCAGCCGGGACGATATTTCCACGGACGAGGCGGCGACTGCCTATAACGTGGTGTTCAAGAAGCTGATGGACATCGGTGACATTGTGGGGGTGAAGGGCTTCGTGTTCCGGACGCAGACGGGGGAGATTTCCGTGCATGCCAAGGAGCTGGTGATGTTGTCGAAGTCGTTGCGCCCGTTGCCTATTGTGAAGGAGAAGGACGGGAAGGTGTTCGACGCGTTTACGGACCCGGAGCAGCGTTACCGCCAGCGTTATTTGGATTTGATTGTGAACCCGCAGGTGAAGGAGGTGTTCGTGAAGCGCACGAAGATGCTCAATGCCATCCGGGAGTTTTTTAATTCCAAGGGCTACCTGGAGGTGGAGACACCGGTGTTGCAGGCTATCCCGGGAGGGGCTTCGGCGCGTCCGTTCATCACGCATTTCAATGCCCTGGACGTGGAGATGTATATGCGCATCGCGACGGAGTTGTATTTGAAGCGCTTGATTGTGGGAGGCTTCGAAGGGGTGTATGAAATCGGGAAGAATTTCCGCAACGAGGGGATGGACCGCACGCATAACCCGGAGTTCACGTGCATGGAGATTTACGTGGCGTATAAGGATTACCTGTGGATGATGGACTTTACGGAGGAGATGATTGAGCGGGCGGCATTGGCGATTAACGGGACCACGAAGGCGGTGATAGGGGAGAACGAGGTGGATTTCAAACGCCCGTACCGGAGGGTGCGCATGGCGGATGCCATTAAGGAGCATACGGGGTATGACATTGAGGGGATGTCGGAGGAGGAGTTGTACGATGCCTGCGTGAAGATGGGCATCCCCGTGGACAAGACGATGGGCAAGGGCAAGCTGATTGACGAGATTTTCGGCGAGAAGTGCGAGGGGCACTATATCCAGCCGACTTTTATATATGATTATCCGAAGGAGATGTCGCCCCTGACGAAGAAGCACCGCAAGAACCCGGGGCTGACGGAGCGTTTCGAGTTGTTTGTGAACGGGAAGGAGTTGGCGAATGCTTATTCGGAGCTGAATGACCCGATTGACCAGTTGGAGCGTTTCCAGGACCAGTTGAAGTTGCAGGAGCGGGGGGACGACGAGGCGATGTATATCGACTATGACTTTGTCCGTGCCTTGGAATACGGCATGCCGCCGACGTCCGGGATGGGCATTGGCATTGACCGCCTGTGCATGTTCCTGACGAACAGCCCTTCCATCCAGGACGTGCTGCTTTTCCCGCAGATGAAGCCGGAGAAGAAGCCGGTGGTGGACAGCGATGACAAGTTCGAGGCGGCAGGCGTCCCGAAGGAGTGGGTTGCCGTGGTGAAGAAGGCGGGCTACCAGACCGTGGACGCGCTGAGGGCGGTGGAGAACCCCAACAAGCTGCACCAGGAGCTGTGCGGCATCAACAAGAAGGAGAAGCTGGGGCTGGCAGGGTTGAAGCCGGAGGACGTGAGGACCTGGGTGGCAGGTAATTAACGATTAGCGATTAATGATTAACGATTAACGACGGAGGACATGAATATTCCAGAGAACGCGCGGTTGGCGATTGTGGGAGGGGGAAGCTGGGCGACAGCGATTGCGAAGATATTGACGGAGACCAATGACCACATCAATTGGTTTATGCGCAACATAGAGTCCATCCACGCTTTTAAGGAGTTGAGGCATAACCCGCGGTATTTGTGCGCAGTGGATTTTGACTTGTCGAAAATCACTTTCACGGATAATTTGGATTATCTGATTTCCCATTCGGACGTCATTATTTTTGCTATTCCGAGCGCGTTCCTAAAGAATGTGGTTGCCAAGGCGACCCTTCCATTGAAGGACAAGATTGTGGTGTCTGCCATCAAGGGATTGATTCCGGACGACAATTTGATTATCGGGGAGTTTTTCCACCAGCAGTATGATGTTCCCCTGGAGCAGATTGTGGTCATATCGGGCCCTTGCCATGCGGAGGAAATCGCGTTGGAGCGGCTGTCCTACCTGACGTTTGCGAGCAACGATACCCATGTTGCCCGGTTTGTGGCGCAATTGTTCAATTGCCATTATGTGAAGACTTCCATTTCGGACGATATTTACGGGACGGAGTATGCGGCGGTGATGAAGAACATTTTTGCCATCGCGGCAGGGATTTGCCACGGATTGCGTTACGGGGATAATTTCCAGGCGGTGCTGGTGTCCAATGCCATCCAGGAAATCGACCGCTTTGTGTCGGCAGTACACCCGATTGAGCGCGACATCAAGAGTTCCGCTTATTTGGGCGACCTGTTGGTGACGGCTTATTCGCAGTTCAGCCGCAACCGGACGTTCGGCACGATGATTGGCAAGGGGTATTCGGTGAAGTCAGCCCAGCTGGAAATGTTGATGATAGCGGAAGGGTATTTTGCCGTGAAGGGCATCATGGAAATCAATGAGAAATATAAGGTACACATGCCGATTACCACGGCGGTCTATAATATTTTATACGAGCGGATTAGTCCGACACTGGAAATCCGCTTGCTGACAGAACAATTGAGATAGGAGGAGAGAACGATGTATGCATTGGAAGAAGTAACCGGCAAGGCGGCGGAGCAGGAGTTTATAGAATTGCCTGTCCGTTTGTATCAGGGCAATCCTTATTGGGTGCGCCCGTTGGACAATGACATCCGGAACGTATTCAATCCGGGGAAGAACCCCTCTTTTAAAAACGGGGAGTGTATCCGTTGGTTGCTACGGGACGGAAAAGGGAAATGCGTGGGGCGCGTTGCCGCCTTTATCAACCGCAAGACTTGCAGGTTGGATAAATATACGGTGGGGCAGATGGGCTTTTTCGAGTGCATCAATGACCGGGAAGCCGCCTTTATGCTTTTCGACCGTTGCCGCGAGTGGCTGGAGGCGCGGGGCATGGAGGCAATGGAAGGACCGGTGAATTTCGGGGAGCGGATAGAGTGGTGGGGCTTGCTGGTCAACGGGTTTGACCAGACGCCGGTGTATGCCATGCCTTATACGCAGCCTTACTATGTCAAGTTCTTCGAGGAATACGGTTTCCGGGATTATTTCAAACAATTTACTTACCGGACGCACCTGGTGATGGAAAGCCTGTCCAAAATCGTGGTGTGGAAAGCGGACCGCATTTTGAAGAATCCCGATTATTCGGTGCATACGTATGGCGATATCGGCAAGAAGCGTGCCATCGACGCTCTGTTGGAAGTGTATAACAAGGCGTGGAATTTGGAGGTGCACGGGGTGGACGGGATTACCCGCGACCAGGTGGAGGCGTTGTACCGTTCTTTGCGTCCGATAATCGACAAGAACCTGATTTATTTTGCTTTTTACAAAGAGCAGCCCATCGGCTTTTTCCTGATGTTTCCGGAAATTAACCAGGCAGTGAAGCATCTGGACGGGAAGATGAACCTTTGGGGGATGTTGAAGTTCATGTATTACCGGCATGTGAAACGGATTGACGTTGCATTGGGGCAGCTCTTCGGTGTCGTGCCCGAATTCCAGGGCAAGGGGGTAGAGGCAGCCATGATTAAGCGTTTTACGGAACGTATCGTGGAGCAGAAGAGTGACTACGAATATCTTGAATTGAACTGGGTAGGGGAGTTTAATCCGCCGATGATTCACCTGATGGAATACATTGGAGCGAAAGTGGCGCGTACGCATATCACTTACCGCAAGCTTTTCCGGGATGATATTGAATTTGTCCGTTCGGTGGATAAAACGAAGGAGTAATATATTTTGGTTTTATTCATAATTGTCGTATATTTATCACCGAAAAGATTTTATATACAACAGACGGCTTATGAATAAATTTTACTTACTCTTGTTTTTGTTTTTGGTCTCCTTTATTACGGCAAAAAGTGCTGATACTGTGCGGGTAAAGGAGGTTTGTGCGCCTGTGTTGCTTGAACGGGAAGATAACGAGTTGTTTTGTTTTCGGGTGGATGTTTCAGGGCAACGGATATTAAATGCAGTCCATTTGGTTTTTGATTCCCCGGTGGATGGCATCCGGGCAGTCAAATTGTACTATGCCGGGAGCCGGCGCGGAGGTAGCGCCGGGAAGGAGGTCCTTGCCCCTTATGCTTACCTTTCGGCTTATCAGCCGGGGAAAACGCTGGCAGCCAACCCCTCTTATTCTGTTTTGAAGGCGGAAGAGAAGTCCCCCGGCAGGGAGGTGGTGTTCCGTCCGGAGCAACCCTTGGAGGAAGGCGTGCATTTTTTCTGGGTCAGCCTCCGGATGAGGCCGCGTGCTTCTTTGGCAACGCAGGTGCGGGTGCGGCTTGCAGAAATCACATTGGACGGCAGCCCGGCTTATCTTGATTACCTTTCCCCGCAGGGCGTGGTACACCGCATGGGGGTGGGAGTCCGCCATGCGGGGGATGACGGGGCGGCGGCTTTCCGCATTCCCGGTCTGGTGACCACGAACAAGGGCACGCTTTTGGGCGTTTATGACATCCGTTACAATAACAGCGCGGATTTGCAGGAGCATATAGACATTGGTTTGAGCCGTAGCACGGACGGGGGGCAGACATGGGAGAAAATGCGTGTTCCCCTGTCTTTTGGGCAGCATGGCGGCTTGCCTTCTGCCCAGAATGGAGTGGGAGACCCTGCCATCCTGGTGGATGAGAAGACCAATACCGTCTGGATTATAGCTGCCTGGACGCATGGCATTGGCGGACAGCGGGCATGGAATTCTTCCGGGCAAGGCATGGAGGCGGGGGAGACCGCCCAGTTGGTGCTGGCAAAGAGCGAGGATGACGGAAAGACCTGGTCTGCTCCCATGAATATTACGGAACAGGTGAAAGACCCTTCCTGGTTTTTCCTCTTGCAGGGACCGGGGCGGGGCATCACGACGGAGGACGGGACGTTGGTCTTTGCTGCCCAGTACATCGGGGCAGACCGGGTGCCTTGCGCCTGCATCCTGTACAGCCGTGACCGGGGAGTGACGTGGCATCTGCATGCCCCTGCCCGGACGAACACGACGGAAGCCCAGGTGGCGGAAATAGAGCCCGGCGTGCTGATGCTCAACATGCGGGACAACCGGGGCGGCAGCCGTGCCGTCAGCGTGACCCGGGATTGGGGCAAGACCTGGGAGGAGCATCCCTCTTCCCGCAAGGCTTTGCCCGAACCGGTATGCATGGCAAGCCTGCTGCATGTGAAAGCGGATGAAAACAGCCTGGGCAAGGATATCCTTCTGTTTTCCAATCCCAATACCACCCGGGGACGCCACCACATCACGATAAAAGCCAGCCTGGACGGCGGGATGACCTGGCTGCCGGAAAACCAGGTGCTGCTGGACGAAGCAGAAGGCTGGGGCTATTCCTGCCTGACACTGATAGACCCGGAAACGGTGGGCATCCTGTATGAGAGCAGCGTGGCGAACATGACCTTCCAGGCGGTTCCATTGAAAGATATTATTCACCAATCATCTAAATAATAAAATGTAGTTATGAAAAAATGGTTTATTTCCATGGGAATGGGATGCCTGCTGGCGTTGGCAGCCGCCTGTTCCTCCGTACAGCAGTCAGCGGACTACCGTGTGGTGCCGTTGCCGAATGAGATAACCCCGATGGAGGGGAAGGCGTTTACGTTGGACAACCGGGTGAAAATCCTTTATCCGGAAGGCGATGCCGACATGCAGCGCAATGCCGGTTTCCTGGCAGGGTATGTCCTGGAATCCACGGGCAAGACCCTTGCGGTTGAAGCCGGGGCAACAGGCAGCCATGCCATTGTGCTCCGTTTGGGGCTGCAAACAGAAAATCCGGAAGCTTACCTGCTTGAAGTGAATGAGGACCAGGTGACCATTACGGGTTCCTCGGCGGCAGGAGTGTTCTATGGTATCCAGACCTTGCGGAAGTCCTTGCCGGTGGCGAAGGATGCCCAAGTGGTGCTGCCGCCTGTGCGGGTGAATGACGCTCCCCGCTTCGCTTACCGCGGGATGATGCTCGATGTGTGCCGCCACTTTTTCTCGCTGGATTCCGTCAAGCGTTACATCGACATGCTGGCGCTCCACAACATCAACCGTTTCCATTGGCATTTGACCGATGACCAGGGCTGGCGCATTGAAATCAAGAAATACCCCCAGCTTACCCAAATCGGTTCGCAGCGCAAGGAGACTGTCATCGGGAGAAATTCCGGGAAATATGACGGCATCCCATACGGCGGTTATTATACCCAGGAGGAAGCCCGTGAGATTGTGGCGTATGCCAAAGACCGTTATATCACGGTGATTCCTGAATTTGAGATGCCCGGGCACATGCAGGGCGTGCTGGCGGCATTCCCGGAATTGGGGTGTACCGGCGGCCCGTATGACGTGTGGACCCAGTGGGGCGTGTCGGAAGATGTGATATGTGCCGGCAACGACAAGAGCCTGGAGCTTATCAAGGACGTGCTTGCCGAACTGATAGAAATTTTCCCCTCCGAGTACATCCACGTGGGAGGAGACGAGTGCCCGAAGACCCGTTGGGAAAAATGCCCGAAGTGCCAGGCAAAAATCCGCCAGTTGGGCTTGAAGGACGACAAGGAACATACGGCGGAACAGCGCCTGCAAAGTTACATCATTACCGAAGCGGAGAAGTTCCTCAATGCCCACGGGCGCAAAATCATCGGCTGGGATGAAATCCTCGAAGGCGGTGTAGCCCCGAATGCGACGGTAATGGCATGGCGCGGGGCAGGTGAAGGCGTGAAAGCTGCCAAGATGCGCCACGATGTCATCATGGTGCCCACCACTTATTTCTATTTCGATTATTACCAGACCAACATTTTGGATGAGGAACCTCTTGCCATTGGCGGTTACGTGCCCATCGAGAAGGTATATAGCTTTGAACCGTACCAGAAAGAACTGACAGCGGAAGAAAACAAGCATATTATTGGCTTGCAGGCAAATCTCTGGACGGAGTATATCACTTCTTTCCGCCACGTGGAATACATGGTATTGCCCCGCATGGCGGCGCTTTCCGAGATACAGTGGACGCAGCCGCAATTCAAGGATTACGGGGATTTCCTGGAGCGGATGCCCAAGATGTTTGATATTTATGATATTTACGGTTACAATTATGCCCGCCATCTCTTTGACGTCAAGGCAAACTTTTTGCCCGACACGGTGGCAGGCACGCTGACGGTGACCCTTTCCACCCTGGACGGGGCAAATATCCATTACACGCTGGACGGCACGAAGCCCTCTGCCAATTCACCGAAATATACGGGTCCGCTGACCCTCAAGGAAAACTGCACCTTTAAGGCGGCAGCCATCCGTCCGGCAGGTTCCAGCCGGGTATATACGGCGGAAATCAACCTGAACAAGGCGAGCCTGAAGCCCATTGCCCTGCTCCAGCCCTTGAAGGCGCCTTACATCTTCAACGGGGCGCTTAATCTGGTGGACGGGCTGACCGGCGATGCCAATTACAAGACCGGGCGGTGGATTGCCTTCTATGGCAATGACATGGAGGCAGTCATTGATTTCAAGCAGCCGACGGAAATCTCTTCCGTTGAAATCCATACTTGCGTGGAAAAGGGGGATTGGGTGTTTGATGCCCGTGGTTTTTCCGTGGCTGTTTCTGATGACGGGAAAAACTTTACTGCCGTGGCTTCGGAAGATTATCCCGTGGCAACGCCGGATTCCCCGAACGGGGTCCTTGCGCACAAGCTCACCTTTGAGCCGCGCAATGCCCGTTACCTCAAGGTGGTTGCCCTTTCCGAGCGCCGCATTCCCGATTGGCATACGGGGAAAGGCTACACGGGATTCCTTTTTGTGGATGAGATTGTAGTAGAATGATTTCTTTTTCATTTCATGCGGGACAGGGCGGCAAAAGGCAATTTGCTGCCCTGTTTGCTTGAATCAGGCTTGGGTGGCAATCAGCAGGAGGAGGCAATAGGCATCGCCTAAATTCTCGCGCAAGATGCGGAGGGCATTCTTCTTTTGGTTCTTGACGGTTTCTACTGAAAGGTGGAACAATGCGGCGATTTCCTCGTTCTTTTTTCCGGTGAGGTGTTCCTTGAAAATTTTTTTGCACCCTTCCGGCAATTTGTTGATTTCCTGGTGGACCCTCCGGTAGATTTCCTGGTACATGGTTTCGTATTCCGAATTGTCTTCTTCTGCCTCAGGAGTCGTATGGAGGATGTAGTCGGTAAAATGCTGTTCCGTATGTTTGCGTTTAAGGTGGCGCAAGCATCCGTTTTTTACCGAGTTGTACAAATACTGTTGCAAACCGGGGGACGAATTGAAGGTTTTCGTTGTTTGCCATAAATTGAAGATGGTGTCCTGCACGATGTCTTCCGCATCGTCCGGGTCGTGGATGAAGCGCCGCGCAACTACCACCAGGTAGCGGTAATATCTTTGGAACAATTCCTTAAATCCCTCTTCCTCTTTGGCATTGATGCGCCTGATAAACTGCTCTTCCTGTTCGTCCATGTTGTTATCTGTTGGGTATTTTTATATTTCAGCAAATATAGAAATAATTTACTTGCTTTGGTAAGCTAAAAGGCATGTTTTCTTGCCTCGCTTTACAAATTTAACTTATTCCCTTCCCATGCTGCCCGGGGTTGGGCTATGGATGCTTCGGCCTTGCGCCGTACCTCCTCCGCACCTCGTTCGGTGCCTGTCGGACGAGCACCGGAGAAGCACCGAAAGAAGGTCGAAGCATCCATAGACCAACCCCAGCTGGAACTGTAAGCAATTAAGGGGACGGCATGAACCGATATGAAGGGGATATAGGGGTCAAATCAGGCAACACTTCAGTTTCCCCGCCCAAACAC
>DXFT01000119.1 GCA_019114285.1 Candidatus Odoribacter faecigallinarum | reverse complement strand
GTGATGCGTCTGCCCAAGGACTTCCAGACGCGTGGCGACATCCCGCAGCTGGTTCAGAACATCGACTACGCGCCCACCTTCCTCGACCTGGCCGGAGCGCCCATCCCCGACGACATCCAGGGCGCCTCCCTGCTGCCCCTGCTTCGCGGCGAGAAGCCGGCCGACTGGCGCAAGTCGCTCTACTACCACTTCTACGAGTATCCGGCCGAGCACATGGTGAAGCGCCACTATGGTGTGCGCACCGAGCGCTACAAGCTCATCCACTTCTACAACGACATCGACGAGTGGGAACTCTACGACCTCCAGGAAGACCCCAAGGAAATGAACAGCCTTTATGGCAAGCCGGGCTACGAGGAAGTGACCCGCGACCTGCACGCCGAGCTGAAGAAACTCCAGGCCCAGTACAAGGACCCCATTGAGGAGAAACTTCAGGCGGCAAAGGTCCGGCAGAAATAAAGTTTCCGGCACAGCCGGAACCGTTTCCGCAGGATTGCTGTAAGAATAATTAGATGCCCGTTACCGGATGGTTCATACCTCCGGTAGCGGGCTTTTCTATGCGCCTTCCCAAAACGGGAAAAACCTTTCCCTCACTCGGGGAAAGGGGAGGAAAAAGGTCGCTCCTGCTTGTTAGGATTGGGCTTGTCTTTCTTCTGATTCGTCCGTGCAGGTTGGAAGTGTGGATGAAGAAATGGTTGAAATCAGTTTTTTTCTTATTTTTGCAATGAGAATAACGTGAGTATAGATGAAAAACCGAAGACTTCCTTTTTATGTTTGCCTGCTGGCTGGTGCCGCGTGTGCATTGTTTTTTGCAGAGGTGCGTTCCGGCAGCAAGTGGCGGGACTATAAAACCTTGATAGGTGAGACCCTGACGGAGGCCCTGCGTCGGGAACTGGCGGTTCGGGATACCGGAAATATACCCGTATCTGCCGAATTGGATGATTTGGATGAAAACTTGCCGGATACGGTGAAGGGCTATATGGAGACAGAGCAGGGAAGGCTTTATTATGCTGTTCCCAAGGGGAAGTATTGTCATAATATCGGTGATAGCAGGTCTGTACGTGTCACCCATACCTATTGGATGTTGGATGTTCCGATGGCAGCCGACAGCTTGTATAGTCGTTGGCGGCAGATTTTGGATGGTCAGCAGGTCTCCAGTTCTTCAGTGGGGCTTCGGTTGAGATTGCCGGGGAGCAGGCAAGTGGTCTGTCTGCCCGATTCTGTTTCGGTGGCGCATGCCGATAGTATCTGTGTCCGGTATGCTGGGCTTTATTGTGAACTGGAGGCTGTTGCTTTCTCCTCTGTTGGTCGTTGCAGGTTGTTGGGGTGGACAGACTGGTTGCTTGCGCTACTTGTGGGGGAAATTTGTTGTTTGGGTTGTGCCGGGTTGTGCCATTGGTGCAGATATAGGTGGAGTTGCAGGAAGACGGAAACGGACGAGGCGTGCGTTCCAGCTCCGCCGGTAGGTGCGGTGGCGGATACTGAATCAGGGAAGGACTGTATGGTTATTCGCCTGGGCGTTGGAAGCGTGGAGCTTGAAAGTGGACTTTTGTGTGGACCGGGTGGAACGGAAAAACTGACCGATCGGGAAATCCGGATGTTGACCTGTTTCCTGGAAGCGGAAGGTTTGCGGGTGGAAAAGGCTGTGTTAAGACAGCTGTTTTGGCCGAAAATCAGTGACAAAAATGCTTCTTCCAATCTTCGTACAACGCTGACCCGTTTGCGTGAGAAACTGAAATTGCTTGGTGTGGGTATTGTAAGCGAGGAAAATTATTACCATCTCCTTCTTTCGGATGAAATAGGAAAATGAATTGATAATCAGGTCTTAAAACGGCCGTTACACATTGTTACAAATGACAGGAATCAAATGTAACAGCAAATGTAACGGCCTTTGTTTTTTTTCTCTATCTTTTATCAGACCTTTATAGCACATAAATTGATATCATATGAGAAATAAAGTCATTTATTCAGGTATGGCCGCTTTGATTCTGTTTTCAGTAACGGTATCAGTAATCTCCGAAAAGGGGGAGCCGGCCGCCGATTTGTTGCGCGAGAATGTGGAGGCGTTGGCCGATAACGAGTATGGCCACAATATCTATTGTTTGGGCTACGGTTCGCTTGATTGTCCTTTGAATGACCGCAAGGTTAAAGTGATAACAGGGGAGTATTGACGGACGGTGATTGAAATTGAAGTTGAGGAATGAGGGGGATATGCCCTGTGTAAGAAAGCGAGGCATCCCCGCTCATTCCATAACCCACTTATGCCAACATTTAACACGCTTCATTAAAAAAGAGTAAGCAGATGGTTATAATATATTGAGTTTGATTATGAGTGGAAAAGTTGTTTATATCGTTTTGATGTCGCTGATTGTTATTTGCAGTGGATGTGTTAGCACAATCAATAGAGTTGATGAAGAGAAGGCTGTGGTGGTGAATCTTGACGAAAAGAGTAAAATTTCGTTGTTCGATCTTTTTTCATCAATAGAATTGATACCCTTGGAAACTTCCGATAGTATATTGATGGGTGCTCCTTTACGTCAAATGGCTGTATTTAAAAATAGGTTCTATTTATTGGTGGGTAAGGAAAATCAGTTGTGGGAATTTGATGAAAAAGGGCATTTCATCAAGTCAATCAATCATTATGGTGCAGGCCCTGGGGAGTATAGCACATTGGCTTGTTTTCAATTTAACCATTTTACTGGTAATCTTGAGATTTTATCCGATTTTGGAGATATATTTGTGTATGATGAATCCGGCACATCGTTTAAAAAGAAAATTTCTTTAAGAGGAGAAGGGATATCTGCTGTACATGAATTCATATCCTTGTCGCCCGCCAAATATCTGATATTTTCCTCTTCCCGTAATGGAAACAAAATGATATGGTATGATGCTTTGAAAGAGCAGGTTTATAAGGAGGATTATGATTTGCCGAGTTTTCTTTTTTTCAAGACACCTTATCATCACACGTTTTCTCCTTTCTATTTGTATGGGGATACGGTTCATTTTGTTCAAGGCTATAACGGTGAGGTTTTTGTAGCGGACAGTTTGGGGACTTTTTCGTCCAAATATCATTTTGATTTTGGGAAGGCAAATCTGCTCCTTTCCGACCTGCCGGATAAAGATATAAAGTACTATATACGTCATAGGCATGCCGAGGGAACCAAAAAGGCGACTTGTTTCATTACATACGGAGAAAATTCCCATTATTACATTTGCAGTTTTTCTTATCAGAATAGACCTATGCATCTGATAGTGGATAAGCGGGAAGGTAAAGTCTGTTCTTTTTCGTATTACGAAGAAAACTGTTCAAGTTTTCCTTTCTATATGGATGAAGAGGCATTGTATTCCTTGTTGTATCCTAAGGAATTGTACAAAGCGGTCTCTCCTCAGGTTTTGTCAGGTAAGGATGCAGAACGATACAAATATATAACGTTGGAAAATAATCCGATTATTGTTAAATATGTTTTCAAGAAATGATTTGAGATGAAAATAAAGTTGTTACTATATATGCAAATGGTATTAACTGGCATCATGTTGTGTGTAGTTATCTTTTCTTCCATTTATTGGAGTTTCTATGTGGAGGATATAAAATATGAAAAAGTGGAGAATGAGATGATGCCATTTGAACGTATATATATAGAAGAAAATATGCATGAGGCATTGTTGAATAATAATCGGCCCGTTGACATACCGGAAATAAAGG
>DXFT01000014.1 GCA_019114285.1 Candidatus Odoribacter faecigallinarum | reverse complement strand
CTGCCGAACACGCTGTAAACACATTGTCTGCTGTATTGAAATTTAAGGAACAAACAGAGATTCATATTCGTACAACTTATGGTAAACGAAGTTCGTCAGCTATTCTGCTTGTTCATAAGCTATTGAAAAATCCTTTTGTAAATGTAGAGCAAGCAAAGGAGATTTGCCATCTCAGTTATAAAGCTGCAAACGATCTTATTAAGAAGATGTGTGATGACGGACTTTTAATGGCCTTGACTAAACAAAGCCGTAATAGAATATTTGTTTTTGACCAATACTTGAAACTTTTTATCAATGAAGGCGAATGATTTTCTTAGTTTTGCTGATTATATCTGAGACGTGGATATTTCAAATAGGAGAGAAGTTAGGATTTAGGAGACGGTTGATTGATTACGCATGTGGTTAAAAATGTGGGTGGTCTTTGTGGTTTTGGGTGAATGTGTTTATCTTTGTGGGTGCAGCAAAGTTATGGACTAAAACAAAGGGTTATGGCGACGAAAAAGATACCTTACGGGATGTCTGATTTCCAGACGATTTCCACGAAGAATTATTATTATGTGGACAAGACGCGTTTTATCGAGAAGGTGGAGCAGTGTCCGCCTTATCTTTTTCTGATACGTCCGAGGCGGTTCGGGAAGTCGTTGTGGCTGGCGATGCTGGCGAGTTATTATGATGTCGCAGAGAAGGAACGTTTCGAGGAGTTGTTCGGGAAGTATTATATCGGGCAGCATCCGACCGGTGAACAGAACTCTTATTTGATATTGAAGTTCAATTTTGCAATGGTGAATCCGGAGCCGGAGGAACTTGCTCAGTCGTTTGAGGCGCATGCTGCCAATTGTTACCTGGACTTTAACATGAAGTACGCGCATTTGTTAGGGGAAGGTTATCTGGATGGTTATGCGCAGCAACAGAATGCCGAAAGCCGATTGGAATACATCAGCAACTGGTGCAAGCGGCAAGGTTTGCCGATATACTTGATTATTGATGAGTATGATAATTTTACGAATGTGGTGTTGTCGCGCCATGGGCATGACCGTTATCGGGCGTTGACGCACGGGGCGGGTTTTTACCGTTTCTTTTTCAATAAAATCAAGGGCGTGGCAACGGCGGACGGCGCGGTGAAGCGGATGTTTATCACGGGTGTGTCTCCTGTGACGTTGGACGATGTGACGAGCGGTTTTAATATTGCGTCGGTGATAACGATGGATGCGCGTTTTAACGAGATTCTGGGGTTTACGGAGGAGGAGGTGAGGGAGATGTTGGAGTATTACAAGGCGGAAGGCTGTTGGACGGGGGAAACGGAGGAAATGCTTGGGATGATGCGGGAGTGGTATGACAATTATTGTTTCTCAGAGGAGTGTTGTGGGGTAAGAATGTATAATTCAGATATGGTGCTTTATTTTTTGAACCACCTGACAGGTACGGGAAAGATGCCAAGAACATTGGTGGATTTGAACATGAAGACGGATTATGGGAAGCTGAGGCACTTGATTATTTTGGATAAGCGGTTGAATGGTAACTTTTCGCGTATCCGTCAAATAGCGGAGGAAGGGGAAGTGGCGGCGAGCATTGAGCCGAGTTTCCCGGCGGAGGAGCTAGTGAAGCCGGATAATTTCACGTCACTGTTGTTTTATTTCGGGATTCTGACGATAGACAGGGTGGAAGAAGGGGAAACGGTGCTGAAGGTTCCGAATCTGACTATCCGGCAGATTCTGTTTTCTTATATTGAGCAGGGGTACCGGGAGGCGGATGTGTTTGATGTGAAAACCATCCGGTTGCGGGAATTGATGAAAAACATGGCGTATCGAGGGGAATGGCGACCTGTGTTTGAGTATTTTGCGGAGGAAATCCGGGAGCAGACGAGCATCCGGGATTATATCGAAGGGGAGAAGGCTATCCAGACGTTCCATCTGGTTTATATGAACCTGACGAATTATTTTGTGATTTATCCGGAGCGGGAGTTGAACAAGGGGTATGCTGACCTGTGGATGTCGCCTAATTTTCTGAACCATCCGGAGATGGAGTACAGTTATGTGGTGGAGTTCAAATACCTGAAGCATGGGGCTACGGACAAGGAAGTGGAGGTGAAACTGGCGGAAGCCCGGGAGCAATTGCAGCGTTATGCAGGGGATAAGAAGATAGAGGCAGCCCGGGGGCGGACGAAGGTGCGTTACATTGCGGTGGTTTACCGCAGCTGGGAATTGGCAGGATTGGCTGTTTTTGATGATTGATGCCGTTGTCCTCAGGCAGTTTGTGCTTTTTTCAGTTTGTGCAGGATGACTTTCTTCCAGTAAAGGAAAGCCAGGAGGGCAATGATGGCACCGGCATACCCGATTTCCGAAATGGAAAGATAAGTGCAGACGGCACCTCCGATGCTCGTACCGATGGCTATGCCTAAGTTGAAAATCCCTGAAAAAATGGACATGGATACGGAAGTCGCATCCAAGGGGGATTTGTTGATGATTTCAGCCTGGAGCGATACGTTGAATGCCGTGACAGCCATGCCCCATACGGCACACAGCAGGATGACCGTCGGTGAGGCGAACGAGGCGAGATGCAACAATCCCAGGCATCCTGTGACGCATAAAAGAATCGTGGTCAGGAACGGATAGGGATGTTTCGGGTAGAATTTGGAGAAGGCAAAACTGCCCAGGATGCCCATGCCTCCAAAAATCATCAGCGTGGCGGTAATCCAGTTGTCTTGCAGATGGGCGACTTGCTTCAGGAACGGCTCGATGTAGCTGTACCCCACATAATAAGAGGTGGCAATGGCAAATGTCAGTATATACAGCCCCGTAAGGATGGGGTTCTTTAGTAATTCCGGTAATTTGTGCAGGGAAAAACCGCCGCTGCTTGGCACTTTGGGCAGGGAGAAAGCCAGATAGGCGAACGTGAGGAAAGCAAGTATGCCTACTCCCAGGAATGTCATTCGCCAGCCGATAGTCAATCCAACCATTCTTCCCAGCGGTAATCCGAAAATCATGGCAATGGAAGTGCCGGTTACAATCATGCTCAATGCCAGTGCGCGGTGTGAATGAGGAACGAGTTTCACGGCAAGGGGAGACACAATCGACCAGAAGATGGCATGGGTGCAGGCGACCCCGATTCTTGAAAGCATCAACATGGCATATCCTTCTGACAGGGATGAAAGTATCTGGCAGATGCCGAATAAAAGGATAATCCACAACATCAGCTTCCGGAGTTCCAATTTGGAGACTAAAATCATCAGCGGCAGGGATAATAACATCACCACCCAGGCATAGGCTGAAATCAATGTTCCGGCGTGTGCTTCGGTAATGGCAAAATCTTGGGCAATATCGGTCAGTAATCCGATAGGCATGAATTCTGACGTATTGAAAATGAAGGCTGCACATGTCAATCCGATAATCTGCGCCCAATTCTTTGCTGTCATTCCGTTTTCCATATTTGCTTTATTTGATTTTCCCAAGCCATTGAATTTTGCGTCGCAAAATTATAAAACTTTATATGCCGATATGAATTGGCGGGGGATTTTATTTTATAAAGAGATGGATTTATTTAAGGAACTGTTTTCTGTATTGTGTCGGATAAAGACCTGTATGTTTTTGTACATAACGGCTGAAATAAGAGGCGGACGAGAAGTTCATGCGGGCGGCTATTTCCGACAGGGGCAGTTCCTTTTGGCACAGCAGGTTCGCAATCTCATGCAGGGTGAAGCGGTCTATCCAGTAAGTCGCCGGTTTGCCGCACGCCTTCTTGCATATCTCGGAGAGGTAGTGGGGCGTGACGCAAAGGCGGGAGGCGTAGTAGGGGACGTCCCGGTGCCGGATGTATTCGCCGTCGTAGAGCAGTCCGATGAATTGTTGCAACAGGCTCAGGTGCCCGATAATGCCGTAATTGTTGCGTATTGCCATTGACAAGACAAACGGCTCGGGCAGTCCCATCTATGACGATATGGATTTGCAGACTGTCAGGGGAATAGGAACTTATAAGATACACGAATAGGTTTAAGTACCGGGGCAGGTTTTACCTGCCCCAGACTTTATTTCAATTCGATTTGGATGTCGCGGAGCCCCATGTCGCTGTTTTTATTGGCGGGGTGCGCGAGGCGGAAGCTGCAATCGTGTATTTCACCCGGATATAGCTCTACTGCCTGGAGGGGCAGGGCGTGCATTTCCTGTGGGATACTTGGGTCTATCATGTATTCCACGGCATCGCCGTAGCGGTTGTAAAGTTCTACCCAAAGGGTGTTTTCGCCGCGTTGCAGGTGGAGTTTCAAGACTTCAGGTTTGCGCTCCATGCCGCCGACAAATGTGCGCATGGAGAGGGTCTCGCCGTTCAGCACGACGCGGAACCCGTCGGCAATGCCGAATGCCACGAGGATGTCCTGTTCGCAGTCGCTGGTCAGGGTGTGTTTCAGGTAAACGGCTTGTTTGTCCGCTGTCGGAATGGTGATGGGTTCGCCCCATTCAATATCGGTGCGGAGGGAGCCTTCGCCTTCAGGCAGGTCACCCCCGTTGAAGCGTTCTTCCTGAGGACCGAACAGGCGGGCTTCACCCCATTTCACGCTTTCCGGCTTGACGGTGAGCGGGCGGGCGGTTCCTCCTGCCAGAACGATGTCTTGTGCCTTGCCGTCAATTTCCAGCCGGATGGCGTCACCTTCATTGCCTGCCGTGTAGAGGAGGGTTGGGGTGGAGGAGGGTGCCTTGCCGGTGAAATGCCAGGTGTAGCCTACGGTGCTCCGGAAGCTGGAGTAATAGTCCATGCTGGAGTAGGCGTAAACAGGGATGGCGTTGGCGGCCGTCAGGACTGTGGTTTTCAGGATGTCGTCCGGCACGGCGCGGAAGTCACCGTCGAAGCTCAGTTTGACGACAGTCATGCCGCAATCCGGCTGCACGTCCGAGGGGATGTCTATTTTGACGGTCTGCCCCTTTTGTTTCAAGGGGAGCGCCCGGCTGTCTGCCAGAAGGATTGCCCGGGAGGCGTTGCCCAATACGCCGTTCAGTTCAATGGTACGGTTGGCGGGCATGTGCTCCACGAAGAGGTAGAGGGTGTTGCCTTTGCGGGTGATGTCACCCCAGGCGGGAGCGTGGTCGAAGGGGTTGGCGGTGGTGCTGTAAATGGCTTCCGCATAGCGGTTGACCCATCCGCCCATCTTCAGGAGGGCATCGCGTTCAAATTCGACTACCGAGCCGTCGCCCCGGGGACCGATGTTCAGCAGGTAATTGCCGCCGCGGCTGATGACGTTAATCATGCCGAGCAGTTTCTCATCGACTTTGGCATCGAGGCTGCCGCGTTCCTGCCAGGAGCGGTAGCTCCAGGTTTCTTTGAAGAAGGAGGCTGCCGTCTGCCACGGGGTGCCGATTTTGTAGTCCGGGATTTGGTTGTCGCCCATCACGGAGAAGTCCCCGCGGTCGTTTCCGAGCCTGCCGCTAATCATGCACTGCGGCTGGAGGCGGGTGACAAGGTCATAGAGTTCCTTGCTCTGCTCGCCGGTGAGGGAACCCATGTCAAACCAGATTTCAGAGACGGGACCGTATTGGGTCATGATTTCTTCCACTTGTTTCATGTTGAAGCGGTGGTGTTCCGGCGTGACGGCATCCGCGTTGTGCGGGGTGATGGTGTTGCCGGGGAAATGCCAGTCAATCAGTGAAAAATAGACCGCGAATTTGACGCCTTGCCGCTGGCAGGCTTCGGAGAGCTCTTTCATGGCATCGCGCTTGAAAGGCGTTGCGTCCACGATGTTGTAGTCGGTATATTTCGAGTGGTACATGCAGAAGCCGTCGTGGTGCTTGGAAGTGAATACGATGGACTTCATGCCGGCGGCTTTGGCGAGGGAGACAATCTCGTCCGCATTCCATTTGACGGGGTTGAAGTTTTGTGCCATTGCCGCATATACCTCTTTGGGTATCCGGGCAAAAGACTGGATTTGTTCACTGTACCCTTCTTTTACGGGTTGTCCTTTCCATACGCCCCCAAATTCGGAATAAAGTCCGAAGTGAATGAACATGGAATACTTTTGGTTCAGCCAATCGGGATTTGGCTTTTGCTGTGCGGCGGCCACCTGCGCCACGAGCAATAAGGCTGCGATAATGAGTTTGTGCATGATGTGATGTTTAAAAATAATCTTATTCTGCCTGCAAAAATAGGCACAAAGAATCATTTTACAAAATCTTCTTCCCCGCATCGGTGGCAGAATATGCCAGCCTAGGACATAGGCAAGCCTTGCCTGCAACTTAGGCAAAGCCTGTACGAGAGGTTAGGCAAAGCTTGCCTACAACTTAGGCTAACCTTGCCTAAGATATAGGCAAGCCCTGTACTAGACCCTCGTATAGCTCTATACTAGACCTTCGTATAGCCCTATACTGAACCTCAGTATAGCTCTATACTGAATCCCAGTATAGCTCTATACTGAATCCCAGTATAGGGAGGGGGTCAGATGAACTTCTCGCGGTTCTGCATCTTGTACAGCCCGACCAGCAGGAATATGAAGCTGGCGAGCAGGATGAACAGCCGGTTGTAGAACAGGGTGTTGTAGAATATCTCCGGGTTCTTGTCGATGGGCACGTCGAAGGGGTTGAGGAACACGTTCCATTTGCTGACCTCGAGGATGCCGTTGAGGGCGAACAGTATCAGCCCGATGACGATGATGAGCACCGCCGTGCCGTTGCCGTTGCGGACGATGGTGCTGAGCATGAAGCACAGCAGCCCGATGAAGAGCACGGGCACCATGACTTGCAGGGTGAGGTCCACGGGCGGGACTTCCACCACCAGCCAATTGGTCAGCAGGGCGAGGAGCAGGGTTAGGGCGAAACAGATGACGTAGGCTATCAGCAGGCGGAAGAGCCAGATTTTGTAACGGTAGTTGGGGATGCCGAAGATAATCTCGATGATTTTGGCGTCCTGGTCATTCTGGATGCCGAAGCAGGTGGGGTAGAAGATGAGCAGGATGGAGGGCACCAGCAGCATGCTGTAGCCGGTCGCCATGGTGATTTCATCGTCGGAGAAAAGGCTGATGCCCACCGTCAGGATGTAGAACCCGATGGCGCTCAGGATGAAATAGAAGAACTTGTTGCCGAAGATGATTTTGATGTTGTATTCGGTCAACTTTATGAGGGGGGTGCTGATTCTTAGTTTCATGGCTATAACCTGGTTATTGTGTTATAATCTGTTCATGGTTTTCCAGTTTCACGCTCCGCAGCAGCCACAGGTAGGAATCCTCCAACAGCGGCGAGGTCTGCACGGCATCGGGAACCGGCTTGGTCTCAGAAAGGCAGCGCACCTTGATGGAGTCGCCTTTCCGGATATGGTGGACAATCAGCAAGTCGGGCGGCAGTTTGGCAAATTCGCGTGCCGGGATTTCGAATGTCCAGGTGACGTTCTTGGCAATTTCCGCCATTTCGGCAGGCGTGCCGTGGTATTTCAACGAACCCTTGTTGATGACGCCCACCTGGTTGCAGGAGCTGGCAATGTCCTCGATGATGTGGGTGGAGAAGATGACAATCCGGTTGCGGGACAGCTCCACCAGCAGGTTGCGGAAGCGGATGCGCTCGCGCGGGTCAAGCCCTGCCGTCGGCTCGTCCACCACGAGGATGCGCGGCAGGTTGAGGAGCGTCTGGGCGATGCCGATGCGCTGTTTCATACCGCCGGAGAATCCGCCGATTTTCTTGTCCTTGTTTTCATACATGTGTACGGCTTCGAGCACCTCGGTGATGCGCTGGCGGCGCACTTTGGGATTGTAGATGCCTTTCAGCAATGCCTGGTATTCAAGGAACTCCCACGACGTGAGGTTCTCGTAAGTACCAAATTCCTGGGGCAGGTAGCCGATAAGCCCTTGCAGTTCCTCGCGTTTCTTCTGGGTGTCGATGCCGTTGATGAATATTTTCCCGTAGCTTTGTTCAAAGATACCGCAGATGATACGCATCAGGGTGGTTTTACCGGCTCCGTTGGGACCCAGCAGACCGAACATACCCGTGTGGATGTCCATGGACACGGCATTCAATGCCTTGAACGGTTTCTTCTTGTACCCGATGACCGGAATCTTGGTAGCCACGCGATAGATGGCTTTCTTGATTTCCCGGAAGCGTCCGTCAATCAGGTCGATGTTGATGTTGTATTTGTGGATGCGCTCTGCCAGGTAGTGGGCGGCAATGCCGACATACCACAGCAAGCCCAGCAGGATGGCAGCCCCGGAAGCGTTCGAGAATTTGATGGAAGCCCATATCAGGGTAAAGAGCGGCGACACGTAATAGACGGCAATGTCGAGGACGCGCAAGGGCAGAGCTGCCCAGCGTTTCCCGTTGTTGGCGAAGTATTCCGTCAGGATGGCAATGATTTTCGTGATGAGCAGCCAAGTGCCTGCCGCGAACAGGATAGCCCAGAACACCAAGGTCTGGTAGCTGTAAGTGAAGTAAATCAAGAAGCCTGCCAGCGGCACCATCCAAACCAGCGGTTGCAGGTCTTTGGGAGTGCGGTATTCCTCTTTGAGCCCCAAGCGTTCGCGGGTCAATTGCCCGGAATGCCATTCCCGTTGGAATTCGTTGGGGCGCCCGTAAATTTTCACCAAGTTGCGTATGGCGATGTGTATTTCTTCATCCGGCGGGATGATTTTGCTGTTGGCTTGCCGCAGGCTGGTCTCCACAAACCAGGTGGCAGCCGGGATAAGAATCACCGCACCGATGAAATAGCCGATTTGCCATGCCAGCGAACTCTCGAACAGGTAAATGCAGAGGGTGGCAATGACGAGCAACGAGAGTTGCAGTATTTTCATGAACCAACTTTGGGTACGCAGGCGGTAAAGTGCATCCTCCATTCCCGAGTAGAGGGTCGGGATGATGACTAACGTCAGGAGGGTACTCATGGAGAGCCCGCCGATAACGGTGATGGCAAAGGGCGCACCCAGACCGGATACGAACTCCCCTTTCCCCATTGCCAGCGGGAACATGGCAATGATGGTCGTGATGGCGGTAATCAGGATGGGGCGGACACGGGAAATACCCGCTATAATCAACGCCCGTGGTTTGCGATAGCCCTGCTTGCGGAGCTGGGTGGTGAAGTCAATCAGGATGATGCTGTTGTTGACCACGATGCCGATGAGGATGATAACACCGATGAGTACATTGGCATTCATTAGCGAATTGCTGGTGAACAGCAAGGCAAGCAGCGAACCGATGGCTGCCAGCGGTATGGCAAACATCAGAACGATGGGGGCGGTTACCGACTCAAAGACGGCAGCCAGTATCATATAGATAATGACAAAAGCGGCAAGGATGAGGAAGCCGAAGTCGTCCGTGTCCTCCTCTTCGTGTACGATTTCAACGGCTACGCCGGTGGGGATGTCCGTGGCTTGCACCAATTCGTCCACTTCCAGCCTGGCAGCTTCGAGGACGGATTTTGACTCATTGACTTCTGAGTTGAAGCGGTAGTTTACCGTGATTTCATTGTCCTGGTTCACCCGGTTGATGTTTCCTTGTCCCCTGCCTAAGTTAATCCGGCTGAAACTTCGGAGGTCGGTGATGGAATTGTTGTCGTTGCTGATTTCCATATTGCGCAGGTCTTCCAGCGTGCGTACCTGCTCTTCGTCCTCTTCCTCCTCTTTTTCTGCCAGTTCCTTGTCCTTGATAATGATATCGTATTCCTCGTCACCGGCTTTGTAGGTGATGGAGGTGACATTCTGGGGAGCAAAACTGTTCAACTCGCTGAGGACATTGTTGGGAGTCACGTCATAAATACCCATGAGGTATTGGTCAAACAAGATACGGGCTTCAGGTCTCCCCCGGGAAGAACTGACAGAAGCGTAACTGATGTTGTCCAAATCTTCAAGCTGGTATTTCAATAGTTCGGCAAGGTTGGACATTTTTTCAAAGTCCTGCCCTTTGATGACAATTTTCTCGCTTTGGTTGCCCATGCCCATTTTGCGCAGCAATTCCTCGCTGCCGCCCAACATGGCGCTGCCTCCGCCACCTTGGAAGTTTTCACTGCTTTCAATCGCTTCCAGGCTGGCGCTCCAAATCCGTAAATCCTTGGCAATGGACAAGACAATGCCTTTCAGGTCATCGAGGGAACGGTTCCCTATTTTTTCATAATCCTCCTTAAGTTTGATGGTCAGGTTGGCATCGGTCGCATATACTTTGGAACTGTATTGTTCGATTTCGGGGATGTCTTTCAGACGGTCTTCATAAGCCCGGATGGTTTCGTCTGTACGGCTTAAGGTGTAACCGTTCGAGAAGGTCATATAGACGTTGAAGGTGTCCGCTTCGACTTCTTTCAGGGTGTTGACTGTCAGTGTCAATGAGATTGCCAGGATGACGAGCAATGCCAGGATGGCGGAGAATACGACAGTTGCCGGTTTGCGGAGGCACATTTTCAGCAGCGCGATGTATATCTGTACGGCACGGCTGTGGATGGAAAGGGCACTGAAATTGACTTTTTCGCCCTCCTTTTTCATGAATTGGTTGACTGCCATCGGGATGAGCAACAGGGCTACAATCAGCGAAAGCAGCAAAGTGGTGATGATGGATACACCAATGTGTTCACCGATGAGTTTCAGCAGGAAGTCATCGGAAAACAGGAAAGGCAGGAACACCGTGATGGTGGTCAGTGTGGCGGCAATGATAGCTTTGGTGACTTCTTTGGTGCCACGGATGGCGGCTTCTTCGTTACTTACTCCGATTGCCCGTAATCGGAATATGTTTTCCATGACGACGACAGAGTTGTCCAAAAGCATGCCTACTGCCAAGGCAATACCGGTCAGGGTTAAGGTGTTGATGCTGATATCGAAGAAGTAGAAAAAGTAAAATGCCGAGAACACGGAAATCGGAATGGCAATGGCAATGAAAGTGACAATCTTCAAGTTCCTTAGGAAAAGATAGAGGATAAATATAGCCAAGATAGCACCTGTGATGCCTAAGTCGATAATGGTATTGATGTTTTCGCTCATTGTTTCAGCGACATCAGTGTCTATCAGGATGCTGACACCTTTCATTTCCAACTCTTTATTGAGCTGGTCTATTTCGGAGCGCACTCTTTCAGATAGGTCTATGACATTGACTTGCGGTGATTTGGAAACAATGCAGGTGATGACTTCTTTTCCGTTGACACGGGAATAGCTTTCTTCGTCTTTGATGCCGAAATTGATATCGGCAATGTCTTTGAGCAGTACAGGTCCGTCTGCCACGACAATGTTGCCTAAATCCTCTGTGCTCAAATATTCAGCGGTGACATTGACAAAATAGCGCTTGACGTTTTTATATACGGAACCGGCGAAGGTCTTTTCAGACATGTTGCTGCTAATCAAAGAACTGATTTGTGCACTGGTGACGTTGAGTGCTTCACATTTTTCTTTGTCCAGCAGGATTTCAATGCTTTTTTGCCGTCCGCCCATGACTGTGACTGAAGCGATACCGTCCGTGCTTTCAAGTACGGGCGCTATGTCATTGTCCGTAATATTGCGGACATAATCAATGTCTTCATCACTGAGTATCTGCAAGGTCATAAACTGGCTGTTTGCCATGCCCGTTCCGCTTTTATTCACTTGGACGGTGAACTCTTCCGGCATGGTTTGGGCAAGTGCCTTGATTTTTTCTTCTAATTTCAGATAAGCGTATTTGATATTCGTATTTTGGGAAAACGATACTGTGATACGGACATTTTGCGTGGAAATCCGGGTTTCAATTTCTTCCACTCCTTCCATGCCGCTAACAACCCCCTCAATAGGAACGGCTGCCTGATTCTTCAGGTAGTTGGGGTCCATATCGGTGCGGGTAGTAACGCTTATGTTCAGCGTGGGGTACTCCGCGTCTGGATACAATTCCATCGCCAGATACCTATATGAAAACAATCCCATCATCGTTAATCCGATGAATAGCATTGAAATCAGAACCTTACGCCTAATTAGTTTCTCCATAGTGTTATATAACCTTACTTTTTCTTTTTGTCAAAAATATAATATACACAAGGTATGACAACCAGTGACATGATGGTGGACGTGACTAATCCCCCGATAACCGCCAATGCCATGGGCGAGCGGAGAGAGGCACCTTCGCCGAAGCCGAAGCACATGGGCAACATGGCGAGGATGGTGGTCAACGTAGTCATCATGATGGGGCGGATTCGTTGTTGGGCAGCTTGCTTTACTGCATCAGCCAGATTATAACCGGCTTCCTGCAACTTATTGGCAGCATCCACCAGCAGGATGGAGTTGTTCACCGCAATACCGGCGAGCATGATGACTCCGATGAAAGCCATCATATTCAAGGAGGAGCCGGTGAGCAAGAATGCCAAAATACATCCTACTCCAGCAAAGGGAATAGTCAGCAGGATGGTAAACGGGTGGCGCAAAGATTCAAATTGTGCAGCCATGACCATGTAAACCAAGATAATGGAAAGGACAAGAGCCAGTGATAGCCCGTTGAAAGATTCTGCCCGCTTTTCTTCCTCTCCGGTAATTTTTGCTGAATATTTGGCAGGGAACTGGATTTCTCCTAATTGTTCATTGATGGCAGGGGTGACGCTGCCCAAAGTATAGTCCTTCTCCAGCATGGCAGTAACTTCGCCCACACGGGTCTGGTTGTCACGCTTGATTTCTTTGGGCGCAGTGGTGATGTTGATTTCTGCAATTTCGCCTAACCGGTAGTTTTTGTCATTTTGTTGGATTTCGATGTTGGCTAATTCATCCAAACTGACTTCAGGAACCCGGATTTCAATGTCTATCGGTTCGCCTTCAGATTCAAAGGAACTCGCAGTTGTCCCGTTCAGTTTGTTTTTCACCTGGGAAGCCACAGAACTGATGTCTATGCCATAGATACCGCTTTTTAACCGGTCAATGGACACATCCACTTCCGGAGCGCCTTGTTCCAAAGAAGTGCGAACGTCATATATTCCTGGAATTGTGGCAATTCTATCTTTTACTTCATTGCACAATTCCTCGATGAGTTCCAGTTCTTCACCCTTCACTTCGATGATGACTGGAGCGCTTTCATTCCCTAAAATACTTTGCAGGGCAGACTGTTCCTGGGCAAAGGAAAGATCTACACCTTCCGGCAAGGTATAATTATGGTTTAATTGGCTGATGATGTAATTCGCATCTATTTTGGATGAACTTTTTAATTTAGCTTTTATTTCAGCCTGATTCTCTTCTTCCAGTTGTCCTTCACCTGCTTGGTTCTCTGTATTGGAAGGTCCCACTTGGGTAAATATCCATTCAAGGTCTTCGCCTGCCAGGTCGGTAATGATGTTCTCAATTGTGGCAGCAGCATTGTCAGTGCTTCTGAGGCGTGTGCCCGGTTCCATGGTTACAAACGTGGAGAACTCCTTGGATTCTGCCTTGGGCATAAACTCCATGTCTATAAGCGGAATCAACAGATAGCTGGCAATGACAATGGCAAGAGCGGTAAAGATGACCTTCTTGCGATTATCCAACAGTTTGCCGACAAATTTGCCGTAGCCGCTAATCCTTAATGCTTTCTGTGTACTGATTGGCTTTTTGATGTATTTGGCAGATAACATGGGGATGAGCAGGACAGCGACGAAAAGGGAAGAAATCAGGGAGAACGATACGGTCCACGCCTGGTCTTTGAACAACTCCCCGGCTGCGCCTTGGATATAGACAATCGGCAAGAAGACGACAATGGTGGTCAAGGTAGAAGAAGTAATGGCTCCACCGACTTCCGAGGTCCCCCGTATGGCGGCTTCATTGGGAGTTTCCCCGCCCTCTAAATGGCGGAAGATGTTTTCTGTGACAACAATCGCATTGTCTATCAACATACCTGCACCTAAGGCAAGACCTCCCAGTGTCATGATGTTCAGCGTAAGCCCGTTGAAGTACATGAGATTGAAGGTGGCAATGATGGACACCGGCATGGCGACACTCACAATTAAAGTTGTGCTGATACGCCGCAGGAAGAGGTAAAGGACGATGACGGCAAGCAGAATCCCGGTTACAGCGGAATCCTCAACCTCGCCGATGGAAGCCTCGATGAAATCTCCCTGATTGCTGATGACATGAAATTGGTAGCCGGGCATGCTTTTTTGCAGCTCGTCCAACTTCTGGGTAATGTTTTCAACAGCCTTAACTGTATTGTATTTATTTTCCTTGTAAATGCTGAGGCTCAGACAACGTTCTCCATTATAGCGGGCGAGGTTTTCCGGGTCTTTGTTCCGGAGGCTGACCTCGGCAATGTCTTTGAGGTAAACCGGGGCTTTGACAGAGGTAGAGGTGCTCGTCGTGCTGTTTTCGGTTGAAGTACTGCTGGGATCTTTAAAGGCAACAATGACATTGTTAATATCCTCAAGCGTTTCCAACAAATTGACCCCTTTGATGGTGTATTCGATATCTTCATTGACAATGGTCCCGCCTGACACATTTTGGTTGACGCTTTCTATTTTGGAGGCAACAGTTTCGGCTGTTAATCCAAAAGCCTCAAGCAGGTAAGCGTCAGTCTTTATTTCCACGTAAGCCTCTTCTTGGCCGTTAAGCTGGACGTCTGCCACTCCGTCAAGGCGGACAAATTCGCTACGCATGTAATTTTCTGCTATTTTGCGCAGTTCGTTCATGTCCTTGATTTCCTCATGGGTCATGGCGATGATCATGACAGGGGTGGCATTGGCATCATAACGGGAGACATTCAAGGAAGTGATGTCCTCGTTTTGGCTGATTTGCGATATGCTCCGTTGCAAATCCAGGAAGGCGGCATCCATGTCCTGGTCCCAGTTGTATTCCACCGTGATAGTCGCCCCGCCTACTTTGCTGCTGCTGCTGACGGATTTCACCCCGTCTTGCCGGGCTGCCATGGACTCGATTTGCTCTACGAATTGTTTCTCAATTTCTTCTGGGGGACGTTCTCCTGCTTCCAGTTCGATATAAAGTGCCGGATTCTTTAAATCAGGAAACAGGTCGGTCCCCAGCCGGTTGTATGAAATGATACCCAACAGGCACACCCCAAGCGTAATCATTAATACGCTGACCGGATATTTGACTGCAAACTTTGTAATTCCCATAATTGTATAATTTCTATGCGGTGTTGCTTATTTCATCACCTTCACCTTGCTTCTGTTTCTCAGCCATTCGTAGCCTTTGACTACTATTTTGTCGCCGGCTTCCAAACCCTTCTCTACTTCAATGTACTCATCATCGCTGATGCCGGTTTGAATGACTTTCTCTTCGGCACTGTTGCGGTTGACCGTATAAACCAGTTTTCCGCCACGGCGATTTTTGATAATGTCTTTGGGTATGGAGAGTACAGAATCTTTGCGTACTGTAACCACATCTGCCTTGGCAAACATGCCGGGACGCAATTTCAAGTCTGGGTTGCTGATTTCAATGTAACCAGAAAAGGTCCGTGTATCTTCGTTAATGGCAGGAGATAATTGGGTCAGGGTGCCTTTCAGGGTATCCTCCTTGATATTGTAGTTGGTGATGTGGACATTTTGTCCGACAGCCAACTTCTCCATCGCGTTTTCTGGAAACTGGGTTTCGACATACATTTTGCTGTAATCCATGATGCCGACCATCACATTGCCTGAAGCGACTTCCACGCCTGGGGTGTAGTAGGGTAAATTGACAATGACGCCCCGGAAGGGAGCCCGGATGTTCATTTTCTCCAAGGTAATATAGGCATTCTCTAAGTTCAGTTCCGCATTGATATAAGAATCCTTGGCGTTGTTCACGTCTTTTTCCGTGGCCCCTCCTTTTTCGTACAGCACTTTTTGACCTTCCCATTCTTTTTCCGTGATTTCAATTTGCAATTTCTTGCTTTCCAACTGTACGTTGTTTTCATACTCCTTGTTTTCAAGTCGGATAATGACTTCCCCTTTTTCCACAATGTCTCCTAAGCGGTAGGGGCGTCCCGTTCGGGGGTTGGTTTGGAGATAATAATCTCCTTCACTCTCTGAAGATATTTCAACCGTTTTGCTGGCTTTCGCTGTACCAGTCGTAGTGACATATTCTTCGATGTTTCTGAACTGTACATCTTCTACCCATACGGGGGTTGTCGTTTCAGTAGTTGAATTGCCCCTGTTGTTGTTGCAGGAGAAAAATAAGAACCCTAAAGAAACAATTCCGGCAATCTTTAAGTAGTTATTCATGGTGTTTATGTGTTTTTCGTTTACTATTCATTATTTCAATAAATCCACTGGCAGATAAGATTGGTTGGTCTCAAAGTCCCACAGTGTTTGGATTTTCAGATTCAGTAATTCTAATTTGTAGTCAATAATGGCATTGGTATATTCCTGTTTTGCCGTTGTCAACTGATTTTGGTATTGTTGCAGTTCCATACCGGTCAAATTGCCGTTACGGTATTTTTCAAGATTGATTTCGTATGTATGT
>DXFT01000118.1 GCA_019114285.1 Candidatus Odoribacter faecigallinarum | reverse complement strand
CAACAGACGGGAGTGAACTTCCTGTACAATGCCTCGCTGTTCGAGGGAGCGGAAAAGGTGAGTGTCAAGGCAAAGAAAGAACCCCTGTCCAAGGTGTTGGAAGAGACCTTGGGGCAGAAAGGTTATGCCATTGATTACCGGGACGAAGTGGTGGTCATCTTGAAACAGGAGCCGCAACCTTTTGTGCCGCAGGTGAACAAACGGACGGTAAGCGGGACGGTGAAGGATAGCGACGGGGAACCGGTGCCGGGTGTTTCCGTGTTGGTGAAAGGCACACAGGTCGGCGTGGCGACGGATGTAAACGGGCGTTTTGAATTGCGGGTGGACGATAACCCGGAAGTCGTGCTGCAATTCTCGTTCGTGGGGATGAAGAGCCAGGAAGTGAAGATTGGCACGCATACGACTTTGAATGTGGTGCTGGAGAGCGACACGAAGGCGTTGGATGAGGTGTTGGTTACCGGTTACCAGACGATTTCCAAGGAGCGGGCGACGGGGTCGTTTGATATGTTGTCGCGCGAGCAGTTGAATAAGCCTGCAAGCACGTTGGCATCGCGTTTGGTAGGCGTGACGGCAGGCGTGCAGAATAATTTGGACGAAGACGGAAATATCGTCTTTGAGATTCGCGGGCAGACTTCGTTGAACACGGCTAATGCACGTCCGCTGATTGTGGTGGACGGTTTCCCGGTAGAGGGTGAGTTCAGCAGCATCAACCCGAATGATGTGGAGAGCGTGACGATTTTGAAGGATGCAGCGGCAGCCAGCATCTGGGGTGCACGGTCAGCCAACGGCGTGATTGTAGTGACTACGAAGAAAGGGGCACTTTCTGCTCAAAAAGGTGCGAAAATAGAAGTATCGGCTTTCGTAGAGGTGCAGCCTAAAATAGATTTAGACCAATACAACCCGTTGGCATCTTCAGCAGAGACGGTTGAGTATGAGCGCAAAGGTTTTGAGACCAACTTTTTCGGAATTGGGGTTCCTGCAGATGACAGTTGGATGAATGCGCAGGCTGCTTATTCGCAGGTAACGGCAGCATTGAATGAAAATCGGTTAGGGCATCTTTCAGATGGAGACCTGGAAGCAACGCTGGAAAAGTTGAGTCGCCAGAACAACAAGGAACAGATTAAGAAATACCTGTTGCAGATTCCGGTGACGCAGCAATACAACGTCAATATTTCCGGCGCGAACGAGCGGATGAATAACATGCTTTCGTTGATGTACGAACGGGAACGGGATGGCTTTAAGGAGAACCACAAGGACAAGTTGATGGTGAATTACCGCACCAATGTGAACTTGTTCAAATGGCTGGACTTTAATTTCTCCGGCATGGTGCAATATAATAAGGTAAAGAACAGCGGCATCAATGCAACCAGCCTGCCGCGCTATGCGGGCGATTTCTTCTCTATCGCTTATGGCAGCATCCAAGGCTTGCAGCCGTATGATATGCTGGTGGATGAGGACGGCAACCGCACGAAGTTGTCCGGCGGCTTTTATCCGCAGATGCTGGACAGGAATGTCCCGACAGAGAATTTCCCATATAGTGATTGGAGCTACAACCCGATTACGGAGATTGAAAATCGGGATTTGGGTTACAAGGAGCTCAATGCCCGCATACAGGGCGGCTTGACCGTGCATCTGTTGGAAGGATTGGATTTTGACACGAAGATTCAATACGAGATGTACAACACCTTTTACACGGACATCTACAATGAAAACACCTTTACGGTAAGAAGGTTGATTAACACGACTTCCTCTTGGGACAAGACAACCAATGTGGTAACCCCCAATTTGGCAAAAGGCGGCTTCAAAGAGGAAAGCAAGGAGGAAATTACGTCTTACAACTTCCGTAACCAATTGAATTTTGACCGCGTATTCAAAGACCGTCATGCGTTGAACGTTATTCTGGGTACTGAAATCAGAGAGCGGATAGCGAAGACAACCGACTATCCCCGTACTTATGGTTACAGCGATGAGACTTTGAGTGTCGGAATCTATCCAAATGGTCCGACCGGGACATTGGACTGGACAGGCTTCCCGAACGGGATGATGGATAACGCCTTCGAGTATACCAATAGCTATACCTACAATCGCGACCGCTATTTCTCTTTGTATGCGAATGCGGCTTACACTTTGGACGAGAAATACACGGTGTCTGGAAGCGTGCGGACGGATGCTTCCAATCTGATTACCGATGACCCGAAATACCGTTACGCACCCTTCTGGTCTGTAGGTTTGGGCTGGCAAATCGGCAAAGAGGATTTCATGCAGGATGCGAAATGGATTGACCGCTTGAACATCCGCGCTACTTATGGGTATAACGGCAATGTGGACAAGTCCACGTCCTTCCGCCCGTTGATTAGCGTGAATTCCACGCAAAACGAATATACCCACGGTTTTACTGCAGCCATCCAAAGTTTCGGCAATCCCGACTTGCGTTGGGAACGCACGGGGACGTGGGATGTCGGCATCGACTATTCCTTCCTTGGCGGCAAGTTGGCAGGTAAGATTGACGTATATAGCAAATTAGGCAAGGACCTGATGGCTTCCATGTCTATCCCATCCGTGAATGGTACGACAAGCCAGTCCCTGAATGCTGCCAAGATGACCAACCGGGGCATCGAACTGGAAGTCGGCACGCAACTGCCCATTTACGGGGACAAGATTGTGTGGACCGGCAACTTGAATTTTTCGTACAACAAGAACAAGATCCAGGAGCTTTACAAGGCTACCTACCGAGCTTCCGAGTTGTATAGCGGCGGGACTTATGCCTACGTGGAAGGTTACGATGCCAACACGTTGTGGGTATTCGAGTATGCAGGGGTAGAAAACAGAGGAACAGGGGCAAGCCTGGATTGGCAGCCGGTGGTGAAGGGTGTTAATGGCGAGACGTATGATTTCTCTACTTGGACGCCGGGCAACGGCTTGGATTACATGAAGGATGCAGGAACCAAGGTGGCTCCCTATGCTTTCGGCTTCTCCAATTCGTTCAAGATTTACGACTTCAACCTGTCGTTCCTGATTACTGGCAAGTTCGGGCACAAGTTCATGCGCACGCCGTTCAATTACCCGAGCATGGCAGGAGGGAGCGGACAGCCGAACAAATACTATTCGGAGGTGCTGAACAGCGATCCCAGCGAGCAAGTGCCTATCCCGTTTGACAAGTCAGAACCGCGTTATTTTTTCTGGGACCGCTTCTATCCTTACTTGGACTACTTGGTGGAAAGCGCGGCGCACATCCGCTTGCAGGAGCTGAACCTGACTTACAACATGCCGAAGCGTCTGTTGCAGAAAACAGGCATCGACAACTTGGCTATCTACGCCCAAGGGAACAACCTCTGCACGTGGCTGAAGAACAAATACAAGGAAGACCCGGAGCATCCCTTTGGCACGACACCCCTCCAGGCAACTTACACATTTGGTTTACGGTTTGATTTCTAAAAATTGATGATTATGAGCATAAAACAATACATTATCGGATTACTGGCACTGGCAAGTGTTGCGTGTAACGATTACCTTGATGTGCAGCCTTCCAAGACCACTTCTTTGGTGCCATCAACAACAGACCATTTGGAATATCTGTTGAATGACTACAATACATTTTATATGGAAAATAATTATACCGCTGTTTTTAGCTCGGACGATTTCGGACTGTACACGGACATCTACAACGTGCAGCCGATAGCTTACCCTCTTGAAACCGTGGAGTTCGCCCTATGGGATTTGGACTATTTACCTGCGGCAAGTAGCGACAATTTCTGGACGGGCGAATATGAGAAGATATTCATTGCCAACATGGTGCTGGAATACATCCCGCAAGTCAGCGGCGACGAAGCGACCAAAGCACGCCTGAAGGCGGAAGCCCATTTGGTGAGGGCATACAGCCTCTGGGAACTGGCAAACACGTATTGCCTGCCTTACACGGAAGCCAACAAGGGCGAGCTGGGCTTGGTGCTCAAGCAGTCGACCAGCTTTGACGAGTCGGAGGAGCGCGCTACCTTGGAAGCCACCTACCAATTGATAGAGCAGGACATCCAGGAAGCCTTGAAATCTGACGTGGAGCTGACGATGGTCAACGGCAAATACCAGACGTGGCGCGCCAGCTTGCCGGCTGCCTATGCCTTTGCCGCGCGCTATTACCTTTTCCGCAACAACTATGGCGAGGCATTGAATTATGCCAACAAGGCGTTGGAGAAGCACAGCGAGCTGATGGACTACAACACCGACATGCGTTACAGCGCCACCGTGCCGACCGTCACCATCAACCCCGGCACGGAGAACGAAGAGGTGGTAGAAATCCTTTACCCCTATACGCACGACAGCCAGTCGGACATGAACGACCGTTTGGAGTGGAGGGAGTTCTACTACTTCCGCGTACTGAGCAACGGGTATTGGTGGTTCCTGCCTGCAACGGAGCTGATGGACTTGTACGACAAGGATTATGACCTGCGGTGGAAGTACCATTATGTGGAGAATTATTCCTACGACCGGGGATTGACCAGCCCGGCATACGAATGGCCCGGTTATATCTTCTTCTTCAAAGACCAAATCCCCTCCGGACCGACGGTGGCTGAAATGCTCCTCATCAAGGCGGAATGCCAGGCACGAGAAGGCAATTTCGCCGAAGCCATGGTGACAGTGAACCAGCTCCGCGCCGCCCGCATGGACAACACCGCCCCGGCGGACCGCATCAACCTGAGTGCCGCCTCCCAGGCGGAAGCCATCACCCAAATCCTGGAGGAACGCCGCCGCGAGATGCCCTTCACCATGCGCTGGTTCGACATCCGCCGTTTGAATAATAACGATGATGCTAACGATGATGTGGAAGCCTTGACCAGGGAATTTTATCCATATAATAATTCTGGAGTTTTGATTAAGGAGCCGGTGCAGACTTATACCTTGGAGAAAAACTCCCGCCGCTTCGCCCAGCCCATCCTAAACACGGAAATCGAGACGAGCCAGGGAGCCATCCAGCAGAACACGTATTAATGTTTTTTCATTACAAGCAGGCGGGGCGGTGCCCTTGTGCCCGCCCTGCCTTTTCAACGCATCAATGATTATCATACGTAACTCAAAAGAATAAAATATTATGGCAACAACGAAATACTGGAAGGTATGGCTGACGCCCAACCTCCTGACCAAGGACATAGACAACGACTACATTGCCGAGGTGTCCACCTCAAAGCAGACCCTTCGCAACGAGGACATTGCGCAGCGCATCGTGGACGAAGGCAGCGAAATCAAGTACGACACCCTGCTGTCCATCATCAACCAGCACGACCGCATCATCCGCGAGGCGGTGTGTGATGGGTACAGCGTGCTGACGGGCGTGGCGCAGTTCTCGCCGCGCGTGACGGGCAACTGGTTGGGCAAGAGCGCGAACTTTGACCCTTCGACCAACAAACTGACCCTCGACATGGTGCTGTCGAAGGAGATGCGGGACGCATTGGCGACGGTGGGCGTGGAAGTGTTGGGCGTGAAGGAAGGCGGCGGAGCGGGCATCGGTCTCGTGACCAACACATTGGACGGCAATACGGACGGGTACATCACTCCCGGTGAGGACATCCTCATTGAAGGGACGAAAATCAAGATTGCCGGGGACGAGGAGATGTGCGGCGTATTTTTCGTGCTGCGCGGCGCGGAGACGGAGACCGTGCGCAAGGTGGACCGCCGCCTGACGCAGAACAACCCGTCGAGTATTATTGCCCGCGTGCCTGCCGACCTGGAGCCGGGGGAATACATCCTGCGGATTGTGACGCAGTTCTCTAATTCAGCCGTGCTCCTCAAAGAGCCTCGGACATTGGAATACGAGCAACCGCTGTTTGTTTCTTGATTTGTAACGACACTCGTTACCGGGCTGTAACGGGTGTCGTTACTTCCCGATAACTGGTGTCGTTATCGCCCGGTAACGAATGCCGTTACCGGTAACTAACGACAGTCGTTAGTTATAATTAACGGCAGCCATTACAAGGCTGCGTAATGAATGATGAACGATAAAAAGATTAATGATGAAAAGATTATTTGTTGCAGGGCTTGTTGGTTTGGCTATGGGTGCTTGCCAAGAGCCGTCCTATACGATAAAGGGGACTGTGGACGTCCCTTCCTTGGAAGGCGCAAAAGTCTATTTGGCGACAGGCGGATGGGCGGCGGAGCATCCGCGGATGGATTCCACGGTGGTTGCCGATGGGAAATACGTGTTCAAAGGCAAAGTGGCGGAGCCGGAGTGTGCGTGGGTGAAATTGGTGGATGGCCGGAATCCGCAGAATCCGGTATATGCCAACCTTGCGCTTGAGAATGCGGAAATCCGCATCCATACGGACGCTGAAGGCTGGAGTGAAATTTCCGGGACAGCTGCCAATGACGCTTATCAGCGTTTTAGCTCCGCCAAGCGCGTCCCAAGACGGGCGATGGATACTCTGCGAAAACGGATTCTGGAAGAATCGGCTGCCCGTACTTTGGACCCGGAACGGGAAAAAGCGATGAAGGCAGCCTGGGCAAAGCATTCGCAAGAATTGCGTGCGATAACTTTTGATTCTATCAAATGCCATATCAACAATCCGGCGTTTTGGAACGATTTGTATGTCTGTGCCGCTTCCCACCCTTTGGCAGAGCAAAAAGAATTGCTTGCAGGGGCAAATGCCCGGACGTTGGAAGTGCCTGCAGTGAAGAAAGTGCAGGAACTGATAGCGACTTTGGAAAGAACGGATGTCGGCCAGCCTTTCCTTGATTTCCGGATGGCAGCCCCGGACGGGAAGGAAGTTGCCCTTTCCGATTATGCGGGGAAAGGGACATACTTGCTGGTGGATTTCTGGGCATCGTGGTGCGTGCCATGCGTGCAGGAATTGCCTGTCCTCAAGGCTGTTTATGCGGAATACAAGGACAAGGGGTTGGATATTGTGGGCGTTTCCATGGACAACAACAAGAAAGCTTGGTTGGGTGCCATTGACAAATATGGTTTGCCTTGGCACCACATGTCGTCTTTAGACATCCGGGGCAGGGAAGTGCGTGCCCAATACGGTATTAACGGCATTCCGTATTTGATACTGTTAGACCCGGACGGAATTATTGTTGCCCGCGGTCTGCGTGGTGCAGGCTTGCAGGAAAAACTGGCAGAATTGATAGGAAAATAATAAATGGATAGAAAATGAGAAAATTGTTATTGATAGGATTGTTGTGCTGCCTGTGCGGCATGCTGGGCGCCCAAAACAAAAAGAGCGATTTGAAAGTGCTGTACGTCGGCGGCAGCGCGGACCTGGAGACTTTCGGCGTGAAAGTGGATTCCGCCGCCTTGCAAAAGAGCGTGGCGGAGCGCACGGCATCTTTCGAGAAGATGTTGAAGAAATATTTCAAGACCGTGGGCGTGGTACAAGGAAAGGACTATACAATGGGTATGTCGGACGATTACGATGTGACTATCTTCGATGGGAAAATCAAGGAGCTGACGCCCACGAAGATTGTCCGGGATGCCGAAGGCAATGTGACGGAATACAAGAGGGCGTCCTACCTCACGGAGGACTTTGACCGTCCCGCCATTGTTGTGGCAGAAATGGGCGAGACCTTGGGGCGCTCTATCGGGCTGAAAACCGACTGGTATTGCCTTTGTTTGGATGCCGATGCCCACCATTTCCGGACTGAGCACCCTATTTTCAAAGGTCCTTTCCCTGTGAAGATGACCATACAGATGCGACCAACACCGGAAGGAGCTTACCATTATACTTATTACTATGACGGAGAGCTGCCGGACTCCATTCCTATGTGGAAGGTGCAGACCAAGGGCTACATGACGGACGAGGGCTTCCGCGTGGGCATGGTGTCCCGCCCGTGGGGCTTTGAGGATTCGCCCGACGCGGAGTACATCTCCAGCGGCGTGTGCGCCAAGACCTTGGACGCTGTCGCCATCGGGCGGCACGGCAACTTCCTGCACTGGGGCTTTTCCGCTTCGCCGCGCTACATGACCGATGAGGCGAAGGCGGTCTTTGCCAACGCTGTGGTCTATATCTCCCAATTTGCCGGTCAGGCGCCCATTGCCCGCAAGTACAACGACCGCATCGCTACCCGCGAGTACTTGAAGGAATTGAAATACCTGGCAACTCGTGCTGCCTGGCAGGAACGCGTAGAGTCAGACAAGGAATGGGTGAAGCTAATGTTGAAGGAGAAAGAAGAAGCTCAAGCGAAGCAGGCAAGGGGGGAGGAGTTGTCAGAAGATGAAAAAAGAAGGTTGGATTATGTCCCCCAACCTTCGATGACTTATGAGGACATGCTGAAACGCTACCAGGATAGCGCGTTTTATATGTTCGGCACCGACGAGCAAGCCTATTTGGATTATTATGATTCCAATAAAGACTGGTTCTACGGCGAGGGCTTTTACAACCTGACCGTGGACGAGGACGCCAAGGCATGGGGCATCCCGAATAACGACATCCGCCTCTTGGACAAAGCCATCTCCGAATGGGAGAAAGGCGGCGAGGTGGAACGGGCAAAGCGCGTGCTGGAACGCTACACGCTGTGCCGCTTCGCCACCCCGCAGGAATGGCGCGCCTGGTATAATGCCAACAAAGACAAACTCTTCTTCACCGAATCGGGAGGCTGGCTCTTTATGGTGGATACCCGCGATAAGAGTGTGCCTGGTAATGACTACTCTGCCAAGGAACAGAAGTTGGCGGCAACCGCTGCCACGTCTGCTGCCGCATCGGCAAGCAAGTTGGTGACGGATGACAAGAATCCCGTGCGGGCGGAAATGGTTATAGAGACCGGGGCTGACGGCAACAAGGTGTTGGTCGTGCGGGTGAAAATCCACCCCGGCTACCATATCTATGCTGCCGTAGGGAAGGGCGATGCCTTTATTCCGACCACCTTGGATTTTGCCCTGCCGGCAGGTTACGAGAAAGCCGGCGATTTGCAACGTTCCTCTTTCAAGGGCTATAACAGCACTGGGACGACGATTTATGAGGACAAGGTAGAATTTCGGCAGCCCATCCGCGGCAATGGCGCTGGTACCGCGCAATGTACACTCGGTTATCAATGCTGCGATGCCCACATCTGTTTTCCTCCGACAGAGTTGAAACTCCTTGTGGAGGTGAAATGATATTTGGAGCGTGGGGCTTGCTATGGGGCAGGTGGCTGTGGAGGCTGCTATGCCCCTTTTTTATTCAACGCGGAGGCATTGGGGAAAAGCTATGGAGGCTTGTTAATCTGATGGAATAGTGCTAATTTTGTAACGAAAACTTTAAAAGCACTTGTACCATGAAATACCCGATAGGCATCCAGAGTTTTGACCAGATTATTAATGGTGGTTACGTTTATGTGGACAAGACAGACTTGGTTTATTCCCTTGTGACGGAAGGAAAGATTTATTTTTTGGGACGCCCCCGG
>DXFT01000117.1 GCA_019114285.1 Candidatus Odoribacter faecigallinarum | reverse complement strand
CATCGCCATATTCAGATGTTGGGGACACATAAATCAGAGAAATCCACAAAATATCGCAGCTTAAAGTACATGAACCGATTTTTATGGCTAACGAAAAAAAGAAGGTGCATCGTGCATTACGACACACCCTCATTGTTATTCGTGTCTGTCATTTTTTGATGAAGTTCTCTACTTTGAATTGGGATATGCGGCTCTGGAATTCACCCGCCGTGCCCAATGGAAAGACAAGCGTACTCATGTAATTTATGGACGCTTTCCCTCCGTCGAAATACAGTTTTCTCGGAGACAAATCATCACGCAAGCGCCCATTGACATAAAAACGAGTACCACGGGCATCGCCTTCAATGGTCAGCGTATCACGCCGCCCAGGATACGGGGCATAGCGGAACGTATAGAGATAGCCATCGCGTTGGTACCCCATTAACCCAGATACCGGGTCTGATAAATAAAATACTGCCGACTCCGAGCGGAACAATTCCGTACCGGGCTGCTCCTTCGCTCCGTCAATGACAAAAGTCACCGTATAGTCGTATCCGATTTCCGGAATCTCCAAAGACATGCCAGGCTGCAAAGTTTCAACGTCAACCACCGTAGAATGGGATTCACCATAACGCGCCAATTCATTTACACCAGGGGCTTCGCTCAATTCCAAGCGCAAAGCGTCAAATTGCTCAAAAGGCAAGGCAGCCTTATCGCCATGCCACATTTTCTCTGCCAAGGTCTGCAACGCCGGCATGGCACGGTGGTGGATGTCTTTCACAGAAATCCCATTCCCCACATGGTCATTCCAGACGGCAAACTGAGCGCCAAGCACAGCCGGGTCTCCTTTTTCAAACGTAACATTCCCCACCATATTGGGCGTCCAATTGTTATAGAGCCATTCCGTATTAAGATAGTCATTGTAATAACCGGCAGCCGGGACAATATACAGCCAGCCGTCCGGCATGCTAATCCCCCGATAGCCTAACATTGCCATGGAATCCGGCTTCGCATATCCATTATACCACCAATTCATAATGACATTCTCTGATTTGACCGGAGTCTCTCCCCGGGCATGGGTCAATGCCCCCCAACAAACCGCCTGTTTCCCATAACTCTCCACCAGGCGCAGGTAATGGTCTGTAAACTTACGGAACTGCTCTACCACCTCTTGCTTGGCATTGGAATACTCGTCCGTGCCGATATTAACACGCTTACCTACAAAAACGGGGTCTTCTCCTTCAAGATATTCCTTAAAAAGGGCATCCAAAAATTCATAGGTCTCCGGATTGGCAAGGTCCAAGTGATCCATACCATATTCCTTGCTACCGATTTCAGGCTTATAATGCGCAAACGCCAAGGAATGGGCAGGCACGTCAATTTCCGGAATCACCTCTACTCCCAAGGCGGCAGCCTCCTTCTGGAAAGCGCGGAATTCCTCCTTCGTATAGTAACCGTCCGGAGCCGTCAAGCCAGGATAAGTCTCGCATTCCAAGCGGAAAGCCCCATACACCCGGTTCCAATCATGGTCGAAAAACTGCTTAAAGCCATTGTCGTTCAAATGCACTTGCAAGGTATTCATCTTGTAATAGGCAAGTACCCGCACGATCTTGCGCAAATAGGACATCGGGATAAATTTCCGCCCGCAATCCAACATAAAACCACGAATGGCGTATTCCGGCTTATCCATCACCTTGCCACAGGCAAGCTCTTTCCCGTCCGCCATCTCACAAAGTTGGAGCAATGTGCGGGTCGCCCAATACAAACCGCGTTCCGTCGTTGCCGACAACACTATCTGGTCAGCCTTCACCTCCAACCGGTAGCCCTCGTCTCCCAATTTAGCGTCACGAACCATATCCAAATATATGGCACCCACCTTTGCCTTGCCGCCTGCAAGTTCCAAGGAACGGTTAAAAAACAAGCCATAATCTTCTGCCAAAAGACCGGCAACATGCCCAGCCTCCTCGCTTCCATCCGTACAAATCCTGGTAATCCCTTCCAAAGCACAAGTCCCCTTAAGGGCTGTCCACTGGTCCACTTCCGGGATAGTAAACGGTTTCCCTGTGTCAACAAGCCGCTGGGCTCCCAACGGCGTAATAGCCAATACAGTCATACTCAACACGAGTAATGAAATCTTTCGTTTGATGTGTTTCAAGTGCATATCGATAAATTAAAAAATAAATAATTCCACTCCACTTTGCAAAGTTAAGCAATTTTACGACTTAACAAACAGCCCGGCGGGAGTTTTCCCACCGGGCTTCCAGAAGACCACCTAACGAAAAATATCAATCAACTTTTATTTTTTCCTCTATCGGCTGCAGAGCCATTACAATGAAGCTCAACAAAGACAGGTCCATGTCCTTCAATTGGTTTCGGATAAAACACGATGCACGCTTCAACACTGCCTGGTCATCCGTATCCAACAACGTAGGCAACCCCATCATCAGGTTCTGCTTTAGGGATTCCGACAATCCCTTATACTTCTTCTCACACAATTTCAAATAAGCCTCCAGGTCACCGGCTGCATGACACTCGATAAAACGATAAAGCACGTCATAATGCCCGTCGGCATTCAACCCCAAAAGGTCAATATCCTGCTTTGCCTGCCCGTAAGCCTTTGCATCAAACGGCTCGTAGCCTGCAAACCATCCCACTATACACTGCTCGTACAACTCGGCGATACGCTCAGCAAGTTCCTCCTGCACCTCTTCCGGGAAGGCATCACGATGCTCCACAAGGAAGCGCGTCAGTTCATCCGATGGCGATTCAGCATACTGTGTGTAAATAAACACATTCTCCTCCTTCAAACGGTCAACATCCGACAATCCCCGGAAATAGTCAGCAACGACACGATGCGCCTCTTCCGTCTTTGCCGTATCCCAGCGGCGTCCTGCCTGTGCCTCTGACATCAACAGGGCGGCATACGCCTCCACCAACTCTGCCGTCCGTTCGCCACCAGCATAACGCTCCCGCAAACGCTCCGGAGATTTCTCCGGATCCACCATTCGGTCAACCTCTGCAATAAATGCAGCTGCTTCCGAACTCCCCACAAGCCGCCCCACTTCTTTCTCATCTGCTCCGATTATCACAAAGGTCGGATAAGCATCCACTGCATAACGCTCCGCCAACTCCACGCCCTCGTCCTTCTCCGCGTCAATCTTCAGGCACACAAATTTTGCGTTCATATAATCCCCCACTTCCTTCTGCGGAAAGACTTCCCGTGCCATCATTTTACAAGGACCACACCATTCGGTATAAAAATCAACAAACAACAACTTTCCTTCCGCCTTTGCCGCTTCCAGACCTTCCTGGTAAGAAATGTAGCGGAAATCCGTCTGAGCCAGCGCAACTCCCGTTGCCAATGCCAGCACCATGCTTAAAATCAGTTTTTTCATCATCATGAATCAGTAATTGAAAATCGTAACTAATCTGTCCAAGGAGAAAGCGGACCCACATCCATTGCCATAGAAAGATCGGTCAGCGTTACTTGCACGCTGGGTACAAAACGGACACAACGTACAGTACCTGTTCCTGAATAAGGCTCAACGGCAGCCTGAGGCGCACCGCCTACCATATTGTCAAAAAGGTATAGATTATAATTCTCTCCTAACGAAGTAGCTACTATCAAGTTGTCAAAATTCTCTGTTGAAACTCCAAAAAAGCCCACATTAAGATAAGCATTGGTTATATAATTTATTGTGCCCTGTACGCCAGGAAGAGGAATTTCAAATTCTCCGCCACCAGAAAGATTATATGCCCACAAGGTATTGTCACTGACAAAATAAATGATATCCGCACTCAACGCATTGCCTGCTATAATATCCGCTTGAGCAAAACGTGAATCAGAATCAATAGCTCTGACTTCTGACACTTCCGGAGAACTATTAAAGGTAATCAGGCAACGCTTGCCGGAAGCCTCTATCAGAAACCAAACAGTTTCAATGTAACCCACGTAGTTCGTACCGCTTGCCACGCATACAGCTGTCGCAGCATCCATGTTCAGAGGCAAAGAATAATCTATATCCCTACAAATCGAAGCACCGTCATCAGCCCAATTGAGAGCCCGTTCCGTTTCATTCCAAAATACCACTCCTTCGCTCCCTCCATATATTTGTTGTGCAAACTTGCTGCTCCCAGAGTTAATGGGGAAACCGTATTTTCCAGAACTTTCTGACACCATGCCAAACATATCCCCAC
>DXFT01000116.1 GCA_019114285.1 Candidatus Odoribacter faecigallinarum | reverse complement strand
GTGCAAACGGGAGGATATTATCGAGGCGAGCGGCAAGACGGGTTTGGGGGTGGAAGAGATTCTTCATGCCATTGTGGAACGTATCCCGCATCCTACAGGTTCGGAGACCCAGCCGTTGCAGGCATTGATTTTTGATTCGGAATTCAATTCTTTCCGGGGCATCATTACATATTGCCGTATTGTCAACGGCAGTCTGAAGACCGGTGATTTGGTGAAGTTTGTCAATACGGGGAAAGAGTATGTTGCCGATGAAATCGGAGTGTTGCGCCTGAAACCGGAACCGCGCCCCATGCTTGGGACGGGAGATGTGGGGTATATCATTTCCGGCATCAAGACGTCCTCGGAGGTGAAGGTGGGGGATACCATTACCCATGTGCAACGCCCCTGTGATATTGCCATTGACGGTTTTGAGGAGGTGAAGCCGATGGTGTTTGCCGGTATTTATCCGATTGATGCGGAGGATTATGAGGATTTGCGTGCTTCCATTGAGAAGTTGCAATTGAATGATGCTTCCCTGACATTTGAGCCGGAGTCATCGGCTGCGCTGGGGTTTGGTTTCCGGTGCGGTTTTTTGGGGATGCTCCACATGGAGATTGTGCAGGAACGGCTGGACCGGGAGTTTAACATGAATGTCATCACGACGGTGCCTAACGTGATGTATATTGCTCATACGACGAAAGGAGAGGCTTTGGAGATGCACAATCCTTCCGATATGCCGCCTGCCAGCACGCTGGATTATGTGGAGGAGCCTTTTATCCGGGCACAAATCATTACGCCGACGGATTATATCGGTTCCATTATGACGCTTTGCCTGGGGAAGCGCGGCATTCTTATCGGGCAGCAATATCATACCGGCAACCGGATAGAAATCACATACGAGATGCCGTTGGGGGAAATCGTCTTTGACTTCTATGACAAATTGAAGAGCATTACCAAGGGATATGCTTCCTTTGATTATTACCAGATTGGTTACCGACGTGCGAACTTGGTGAAGTTGGATATTCTGTTGAACGGGGAGTCGGTGGATGCGTTGTCTGCGCTGATTCATTACGATAACGCATACGCCTTCGGACGGCGTATTTGTGAGAAACTGAAGGACCTTATCCCACGCCAGCAGTTTGACATTGCCGTGCAGGCGGCAATCGGTGCGAAAGTCATTGCCCGCGAGACCATCAAGGCGGTGCGGAAGGATGTGACCGCCAAGTGTTACGGTGGTGATATTTCCCGGAAACGCAAGTTGCTGGAAAAGCAGAAGGCGGGAAAGAAGCGCATGAAGCAAATCGGTAACGTGGAAGTCCCGCAGAAAGCTTTCTTGGCTGTATTGAAGTTGGATTAAGACGTATTTATAATACAGAAGTTCCCCGGGAAAGCCAATCCATGGCATTTTTCCCGGGGAACTTCTGTATCAATCGCCTTTTTATGCTTTTCTCAAGTGGATGCGGTAACTTCGGTAACCGTATATCATGACGACAATGAAGCAGATGAAAGGCAGGATGAATGATACGTTCACGGCAGGCATGCCCAGGATGGTGTGGCAGTCGATGATGGCCGCTTGCAAAGGCGGCATCACTGAACCTCCGAGGATGGCCATAATCAAGCCGGCTGCCCCGAATTTGGCATCATCACCCAAGCCTTGCAGGGCAATACCGTAAATGGTCGGGAACATCAGAGACATGCAAGCCGATACGCCTACCAGGCAATAAAGCCCTTTGATGTCCTGGAAGCCGATGACACCGGCGGTCAGGATGGCTCCTCCGATAGCCAGGGTCATCAACAGTTTGCCCGGCGAGAAGTATTTTAACAGGAAGGTGCAAATAAAGCGGCTGACACAGAAGATTGCCATGGCTACAATGTTGTATTGTTGGGACAGGATTTCGCCTTCTTGTTCCGTCATGCCTTGATTGACAAAGATGCGGGTGCCATATTGGATGATGAAGGTCCATGCCATGATTTGCACGCCGACGTAGAAGAATTGGGCAATGACGCCTTCGCGATAGCGGGGGATGGAAAAGATGCGTTTTAGGGCACGTCCGAGGTGCAAGGAATGGTCTTTGTCTGCATTCTTTGGCATGGGGGTAAAGCGCATGATGAGACAGAGTGCCAGAACGGCAAGTCCGACGACTACGTATGGCCCAATCAATACTTGCAGGTCTGCCTGTTTGACGGCTTCAAATTCTTCCATGGACAATTGTGCCCGCTCCGCTGTGCTCATGGGATTCATTCTTGCCTGTATGAACACCATGGCGGCAAACATGCCCAATAGTGAGCCGATGGGATTGAACGCCTGTGCCAGGTTCAGCCGGCGTGTTGCCGTGCTTTCATCTCCCATGCTCAGGATGTAGGGGTTGGAGCTGGTTTCCAGGAAAGACAATCCGCAAGTCAGGATAAAGTAGGCAATTAAAAAAGGATAGTAATAGCCTGTGATGCTTGCAGGGATGAATAGCAATGCCCCTGCCCCATAGAGTGTCAGCCCCAGAAGAATGCCTGCTTTGTAGGAATATTTCCGGATAAACAGGGCGGCAGGGAATGCCATGACGAAATAGCCGCCGTAAAAGGCAAGCTGTACCAATGCCCCGTCGGTCACGCTCATTCTGAAGATTTTGGAGAATGCCTTGACCATGGGGTTGGTGATGTCATTGGCGAATCCCCAGGCAAAAAAGAGGGTTGTCACTAAGATAAAGGGGAAAATCAGCTTCCTGGGCACTAAGGGTGTTTTTGAAGACATGTTCAGTTGGTTTTAAAGGTTAATGTTTTAGTTGATTCATGGAGGCGGCTTGGACCTTGATATTTCCGATGGCAGTAGCTTCTACGGCACCGCATACGACCTTTGCCCCTGTCAGTTCTTCAGTCAGGCGATTTAGCAGTCGGTTTTGTGCGCCGCCGCCAACAATGTGGATGGTATCTATGTGTTGGCGGGAACAAGTTTCCAACGCTGTCTTGACCTCTGCGTATTTGCTTGCCAGGGAAAGCACGACGCAACGGGCAAATTCCGCTTGCGTGACAGGGACGGGCAATCCTTTTTCCTTGCAATACTGGCGGATGGCATCTCCCATGTTTTCCGGATGGTTGAAGCAGGGGGCGTCCACGTCGATGGTTGTTGTCCAAGTGCTTTTTGTCGCTTCATCCAGCAGTTCGTCGTATGACCGTTTCCGTCCTTCCTCTTCCCATTCTTTCATCAGGTTTTGCAATAGCCACAGCCCGGTAATGTTTCTCAGGAATTGGATATGTCCGTCGGCAGCCCCCTCGTTGGTAAAGTCGTTTTGCATGGCTTCCGGGGTCAGGATTGGTTGCCGGGCAGGAATCCCCATCAGTGACCAAGTGCCCGAGCTGATGAATGCTTGGTTGCTACTTGTTCTCTCAATGGAGGCAAAGGCGCTTGCCGTGTCATGTGAGCCGACGGCAACGACTTTAACTCCCTTGCCGCCGATTTCTGCAACGATTCCCGCACTCAGTTCTCCAATGACTGTGCCGGGAAAGACAATTTCCTGCATGAGTTTGCGGGGGATGCCTAAGCTTTGGAATACTTTATCCTCCCATTCTTTGGTATTAGGGTTATAGAGTTGGGAGGTAGAAGCAATGGTATATTCGTTTACTGCACGGCCTGTCAGGAAGTAATTGAAAAGGTCTGGCATAAAGAGCAGCTTGTCTGCCACTTCTAATGCGGGGTCTTGGTCAAGTACCATGCTGTACAATTGGAATGCTGTGTTGATTTCCATCAGTTGCGTACCTGTCACGGCATATAATTTTTCGCGTGGGATAGATTGGAATACCTTGCCCAAGATGCCTGCCGTTCGGTTGTCTCTGTAGCAGACAGGGTTGCCTAAAAGGCGTCCCCGTTTGTCTATCAGTCCGAAGTCCACGCCCCAGGTGTCTATGCCAATGCTTGCGATGTCGTCGAATTGCCTGAAGGCTTTCCGTAATCCTGTTTTCATTTCTTCGAACAGGGCAAGAAAATCCCAATAAAGCCTGCCGCCAGCCAATACTTGGCGGTTGGGGAAACGGTGGACTTCCTGTAAGGTGACCTCTCCTTTGTGGAGGTTGCCTACGATGACACGTCCGCTGCCTGCGCCAAAGTCTATTGCGATGTGTTTCATGTTATTTTACTTTGCCTAAAACATATTTATCGAGGTCTGCGATTTCTTCCGCGGTTAGGGTGTTGTAATCCATGCCTGAACGCACGATGATTTCACATGCCATTTCCAGGAATTCCGCTTTTTCAATGACATCATGAAAGTCTTTGCCGGCAAAGACTTGCCCGTGTTTCTCCAAGATAACGGAATCATGGTGTGCCATGGCTTCCATGACGGCTTTTGCCAATTCCGGGGAACCGGGACGGTAATAGGGCACAATGGCGATTTCACTTCCGCAATGGCACGGTAATTCTGCCGTTACATTGAAATTGGCAGGTTTCTTTTTCATGCAGGCGATGGTGGTGGCAAAGGGGCTTTGACAATGCAGCACGGTGTTCACTTCCGGGCGGCTGCGTAAAATGCCGAGATGGAAGGTGCTTTCCATGGATGGTTTTACTCCGTTGAGCGGAGTGCCGTCCGCAATGCGGCAGATAGCCACTTGTTCTTTCCGCAATTCGGGTACCCATGACCCTGTACCTGATACTAATGCAACGTCGCCAATTCTCCAGGAAAGGTTTCCGCTGCTGCAACGGGTCAGTCTGCGTGCTCCCACTTCATGGGCTGCCGCCAGAAATTGTTCAATATCTTGTTCTTTGATTTCCATATTGTTCTTTCGAAAAAGGAAATGTGACAAATGTCTTGCATCCGTCACATTTCCGGTTATACCATAGTGTTACTTGTATAGAGCGCCGTAATTCTGGCATGCCCTGTAATCTGAGCCTTCCGGGTCCATGCCGAAGGCATTCCATGCGCTTGGGCGGAATATTTTATTCGGGTCAACATTGTGCATGCAAACCGGTATTCGAAGCATAGAAGCTAAGGTAATCAGGTCTGCGCCAATGTGCCCGTAACTGATTGCCCCGTGGTTGGCACCCCAGTTGTTCATGACAGAATAGACATCCTTGAAAGCGCCTTCCCCTGTCAGGCGGGGAGCAAACCAAGTGGTCGGCCATGTCCGGTCTGTCCGCTCGTTCAATATTTTGTGAATTTCAGGGTCTATATCCACGGTGTATCCTTCAGCCAATTGGAATACAGGACCCAAGCCTTTCACAATGTTCATGCGCATCATGGTAACGGGCATGCCCCCTTTGGAAAGGAAATTGGAAGAGAAGCCGCCTCCACGGAAGTAGTCCCGGTTGGCAGGATACCAGGTGGTTGCTTTCAAGCATTTTTCAACGTCCTCTTCAGTGATTTCCCAGAAAGGTTTCATGGCAGGTTCTCCGTTCCGGCTTTGCTGTCCGCTACCGTCTAAGGAGGCAGCTCCGGAATTGATGAGGTGGATGATGCCATTGGCTGCCGCGCCTGTCAGTTTTTTACCGGTCACGCGCTCCACTGCTGCCGGACTCCAGTAAGTGCGCACGTCTGCAAAGATTTGTGCCGTATTGGTCAGCAATTTGCCGAACAACATTGCTACACCGTTCAGGGAGTCGTTCTCTGTGGCAAAGGCAAACGGTTCACGGATGCCGTTCCAATCAAAGGAGGTATTCATGAAGGCTTCGGCAAAGTCTCCGTTCGGGAAATGGTCTGTCCACTGTCGTTGTCCCTGAAAACCACCCACGATGGCATTGTGTCCCAAAGATTCTTCCTTGAAGCCCATTTCCAGGAGTTTGGGGTTCCCGCACATCAAGTCGCGGAAAATCATGAACATTTTGACAACGTATTCCCAATCGGCATCCAGCCCTTCGCGGTTTTTCTTTTTTGCCGGGATGTTGAAGTCCTCGCCCTCATTGACCTTGCAATATTTTTTGGTCCATGCCAGGGCTTTTTCGTATTCTGCTTTGTCATAAATGCCTTCATCAATGCGGCGGACAATTTCGCTCATATCCACTTGTTCATTGCGCATGCCCAAATAGGTTTGGAAGAAGTCGGCATTCACGATACTGCCGGCAATACCCATGGCTACATTACCGATAGAAAGGTAGCTTTTCCCCCGCATGGTGGCAACGGCAATACCTGCCCGTGCGAAACGCAGGAGTTTTTCCTTTACATCTTCGGGAATGGTCCTGTCGCCTGCATCCTGTACGTCATGCCCGTAAATGCCGAAAGCCGGCATGCCTTTCTGGCTGTGTCCAGCCAAGGCTGCAGCAAGATATACCGCTCCTGGGCGTTCCGTGCCGTTGAATCCCCAGATGGCTTGGGGCATCCGTCCGTCATAGTCGATGGTTTCGCTGCCATAGCACCAGCAAGGCGTCACGGAAATAACAACCCCCACGCCTTCTTTCCGGAACTTTTCAGCACAAGCGGCAGCTTCAGGTACCCGCCCGATGGTGGAGTCGGCAATGACACATTGTACGGGGGCCCCGTTGCTGTATTTTAATTCACTGCTGATTAAATCCGCTACGCTTTTGGCCATGTTCATGGTCTGTTCCTCTAAGGATTCACGGACACCGCCTTGGCGACCGTCAATGACAGGACGAATACCTACTTTGGGGTATTCTCCAATAAATCTTGGTTTTGTCATAATGCTTTATGTTTAAATGTGTTTTATTTATTCGTTTTTGCCGATTAAGTTCCATACCCCGGCAGAGAGGGCAGCACCGACAAACGGAGCAACTATGAATATCCACAATTGCGACAGTGCGGCTCCTCCTTCAAACAAGGCAGGGGCAATGCTCCGTGCGGGATTGACAGAGGTGCCTGTAAGCGGAATGCAGACGATATGCACTAAGACCAGGGAAAGTCCGATGGCAAGTCCGGCAAAGTTGCCTGCGCCGCGTTTGGCATCTGTAGTCCCGAGGACGACCAATACGAAAACAAAAGTGAATATCATTTCGGCAAGGAAGCCACCTGTAAGGCTTACTCCTTCTGCGCAGACATTGGCGCCTGTCGTAGTGGCGTATGGCAGGTCGATGTTGGAAGTCAGTATCCATAACAAGGTGGAACCGATGAGCGCTCCAATCACTTGGAAGAGCATGTACATCAATCCTTCCTTGGTCTTCATTCGCCCGGAAAGCATGCATCCAAGCGTAATGGCCGGGTTAATGTGACAACCGGAGGTCCCCCCAATTGTGTAGGCCATTGCCACGACAGAAAGTCCAAATGCCATGGCTACCATCAATACTTGGGCAGGTGTGCCGCACCCCCCGTTAAAAATGGCACTTCCGCATCCCATCAATACGAGTACCATTGTACCAATTAATTCAGCTAAATATTTTCTCATGGTGTATAAGTTTAAAATCGGCTCAAGTTACACCTTTCTTTTGAGAAAATGAAATTCAGGACAAGAAATTATTACACCGCCAGGCATTTCTTTCCTGACGGTGTGTATTGTTTTTACCTTTAAGAGGTTCTGTTCAATACATGGCGGTGATATCCCATACAAAAGCGCGGATGCCGTTTTCTTTGTTTACTTCATCAAGCGCTTTGACGTATTTTAGAATGAGTGGAACTAATTCTTCGTCCACAATGGTGATTGTGGCAGAGTTCATTTCCGGCCAAGTATGAGTGCCCATGCGTGGTTCGCCGCTTTCAGTGCCTGCGCCATTGACAAGCGGCCACTGGGTGAAACCTTTTATTTGCAATTGGTCTAATAAATAGGCAACCCGTTCTGTGAGTGCTTGGTTGTATGTGATGAATACTGCTTTTTTCATAGAGATAGCTTTGACTTTTTGATTATTCATTCTTTTTAGGCAAATCCCGTTCCGGATTAAAATCCTGCATAAAGACAAATTGTTTGGCGAGTTTGGCTTTCTTGTTGCGGCTGCCGCTGCGGTCCATGGAGGCATAAATGGCTGGCACGATAATCATGGTGATGATGGTGGAGAATACCATGCCCCCGATGACGGCAATGCCCATGGGACGCCAGGTTTCAGAACCTTCTCCCGTGCTGAGCGCCATGGGCACCATGCCCAAGATAGTAGTTAATGAAGTCATCAGCACCGGTCGCAAACGGGAGTGGCAAGAACGGGCAATGGCTTCATACAGCGGAACGCCCCGTTCGCGCATCAGGTTGATGAAATCAATGAGCACAATGCCGTTTTTGGTCACGATGCCAACCAGCATGACCGCCCCTAAGGCGGCAACAATGCTCAAGGGGGTGTTGGTCATCAGTAGGGCGAGGACTACACCCGTGAAAGCGAAGGGAATAGCCATCATGATGATAAAAGGCATCTTGAATGATTCGAATTGTGCAGCCATTACGATATAAACCAGCATCAATGACAACAATAATAACATAATCAATGAACTGAAAGATTCCTGTTGGTCTTCATAGTTCCCGCCGACATAGAGGCTGACATCTGAGGGTACATCTTTTAAGTTGTCTATGATTTGTTGCGCCTGGAGGGCAATTTCTCCCATGGGAACACCTGCTGCCGGTGTGATGGATACCTTCAGGAGACGTTGTTTGCTTTTACGCTCGATGTTTGGCGGAGAAAAATATTCTTTGATTTCCCCCAGCTCTTTTAGTCGGACTTTCTGCCCGTATCCGTCTGTAATCAGCATGTTTTCCACGCTGGTCAAAGAAGAACGGTATTTTTCTTCCAGCCGTACAATGATGTCGTATTCCTCTCCGTCTTCTTTGTATTTGCTGTTTCTGAAACCGTAAATATTGTTCCGGAGGAAACTGCCCACTTGGGAGGTTGTCAAGGCATGGCGTGCCAGCTTGTCCGGGTTGAGGGCAATTTGTAATTCGGCTTTATCTTCATCCCGGCTGATTTTGATATCTTCAGCACCGGGTATTTGGTGGGCTTGTTGGGCAATGGTTTGTGCCAGGTTGGTTGTGGTATTGAAATCGTGCCCCATGATTTCAATGTCCACAGTATTGCCCATGGAACCACCCATGCCGCCTGTGCTGACGGTGTATTGCAACACGTCCGGAAAGCGTTTCAGTATGTCGCGTATTTGGTCGGCGATAACAAATACGCTCCGGTCGCGTTCTTTCAAGTCGGTGATGCGGATACGCATGTTCAGGATATTGCTTCCCGTACTGTTCATCAAGGAGGCATTGGAGGCTTCTTCTTCGCTTCCGTAAGAAAGGTTGATGATAGAAATTTCCGGTACCTCGGCACGGATGACGGAGTCTATGTCAAAGGCAATTTGTTTGGTGACTTCCACTCGTTGCCCGGATTGCATTTTGGCATAGACATTCATTGTCCCCTGGTCGTTCTGTGGCATGAAGTCTGTCTGGATGTAACGGCTCAAACCGCAGGAACCTAAGAACAGAAATGCCATAGTGCAGATGGTCATGGCTTTATGGCACAATACCCAGCGGATGAGTTTTTCATAACCGGCATCCAATGCGTTTAGCCGTTTGGTGACAAAAAGGTAAAAACTGAATTTGCCGGGTTTGGGCGTTTTGTTTTGAATCTTCATGAGTTGTGAACACAGCATGGGGGTGAGGGAGATTGCCGTGATGGTGGAAGTACATATGGTGATGCAGACAATCCATCCCAATTGCTTGAACAGGATACCTGTCATGCCGCTGACAAGGGTGAGGGGGAAGAATACGGCGATTGTGACCAAAGTGGTGACAATAACAGATAGCCATACTTCATTGGTCCCATAAATGGCAGCCTCGCGGGGACGGCTTCCCCGGTCTATGTGTTTGGTGACATTTTCCAAAACCACAATGGCGTCATCCACGACCATACCGATGGCAATGGAAAGAGAAGACAGGGAGATGACATTGAGTGATTCTCCTGTGGCATATAGGTAAATGAATGCTACAATTAAGGAGATAGGAATCGTTAGGGCGATGATGAAGGTGGCACGCCAACGTCCTAAAAACAGAAATACGATAAGAACGACAAACAGTAAAGCGTATAACAGGGATTCCTGCAGGTTGTCGATGGCCTTGATAATAAAATCGGAATTGTCGGAAATAATCTGAAAATGGATGTCGGAAGGCAATTCTTTCATGGCAAGTTCCAGTTCTGCTTTTGCTTCTTCTGCTACGGCAACTGCATTGGCATCTGTCTGTTTGGATATCATCAATACACAGCCGCGTCCCCGGTTGACTGTTTGTTCCAATGTGATATCCTGCAATGTATCGCGTACAGTGGCAACATCCCGTAAGAAAATGGCTTTATCTTCCGTGCGTCCGATGACAATATTTTTAATTTGGTCGCTTTCTTCAAATTCCCCTTCTACACGCATGGAATAGTCCATATTTCCCATTTTTACACTGCCGGCAGAGACATCAATGTTTTCCGCCAGGATTTTATTGCCGATTTGCTCTAAGGTCAGGTTGTAGGCATCCAGTTTATTAGGGTCAAGATCTACATAAACGACACGTTCCGGAGCTCCGGTTACGGTGACAGCAGCTACGCCATCTACCCGGTTCAGCCGGGTAACGACTTTGTCGTCCAAGATTTTATTAATACCTGAATAAGATTCCTTGGCGGTTACAGCGTATGTTAAAATGGGAATCATGGAGGTGTTGAACCGCATAATTGTGGGGCGGTCAATGTCATCCGGTAAATCCTGCATGGCTTTGTCAACGGCATCGCGCACATCATTGGATGCTTCGTCTAAATTGGCTTCCCATTCGAATTCCAAAGAAATGACGGCAAGATTGTCGTAAGAAGTAGAGGTCAGTTCCTTTAAATCATCTACGGAATTCAATTGGTCTTCCAATATTTTTGTGACATTTTCTTCAATGTCCGATGCGTTGGCTCCCGGATAAGTGGCCATGACGGTCAAGTAAGGCGGATCCATTTTCGGTAACTGATCTACGGGCAATTGAAGGTAAGAAGCAACACCCAATACCAGAATGGCAAGGAATACCATTAAGGTCGAGATGGGTTTGTTGACTGCTGTGTTATATATACTCATATTGCGATGGCTTTAATGATTTTGTATGTCTAATTTGCTGCCGTTAATCAAGCGGCCTTGTCCTACAATGACAAGTTCGTCCCCTTCGTGGATTTCATCGCTTAATAATTCAACTTTATCATCGAAGCGTCTGCCCAGTTTGACGGCAACCCGTTTGGCGATGCCGTTGTCATTGATAAAGACATAACGGTCATTGGACCCTTGCAGTTTCAATACGGCAAGGGCGGGTGCGACAATGGTTTCCGTTTCTCCGATAAAGAAATTGATAGTGCCGTACATGCCTGATTTCAGGGCTTCGTCTTGATTGGGGATTTTTACTTCCACCGTGAAGGTGCGGGAGGAGGGGTCGATGCTGGGATAGACAATGTTAACAGTGCCTTGGAATGTCCTTTCGGGGAAAAGATTGCTTTTCAATTCTACCGGGGTTCCTTTTTTTATGGCGAGGTAGTATTGTTCTGCCAGGTTGACTTGTGCTTTCATGGGATTGATTTTTTCAATGGTGATGATAGCCGGTTTGCTGGCGCCGCCGGTAGCTATGCCGGTATAGACTTCTCCATTTTCGAAATATTTGCCTGTGACGATGCCGTCAAAAGGGGCAAGCATTTGTGTGTTTTCTTTCAGAAATTCGTAATTGCTTTTGGCTACTTCATATTGTGTAACGGCAGCGTCATAAGCTTGTTTGCTGATGCTGTTCGTTTCGTTTAGTGCCACCGCGCGGTTGTATTCTGCTTTCAGGTTTTCCAATTGCACTTCTGCTTGCACCAGATTGGTCTGGTCCATTTCTACCAGTACTTCACCTTTTTTGATGCGGTCGCCGACTTCTACATGGATTTGTTTGATGCGTCCGGTGGAAGCGGGGGCGTAATAAACTTGCTCATCCGCGATGAGGTTTGCCGTTTGTTCAACGGTATTGGCGATGTTTGTCTTTTCCAGCTTTTGTACTTTTACCGGGATGGCTTCCGTAGAGGCGTTTTGAGAATTGTTTCCCTTTTCTTTGCCGGAGCAACTGGCGAGCAGAACAATTGCAAATATCGGTAAGATGATGTTTCTTATCATTGTAGATGATTTTTAAAAACGTTATTTTAATTCGTTGAATAGTTTCAGTAATTGTGTCTGGGCTTCTAAAAGAGTCAGACAAGCAGATGTATAGTTGTTTTCCGCTTCCAAATAGTTATTATTGGCTTGGGTTAAATCCAGGCTGGAGATGGTGCCGACTTTGTATTTGTTCCGGTAACTTTCCAAAACCTTTTGTGCTACGGCAACATTGTCCTTTTGCAGATTGTAATTCTCCAAGGCATTTTTCAAGTCAAACTTATACTGTTCTTCTTGTAGCTTCAGGTTGTCTTCCAGCAGGCTTTTGTTGATTAATGTCTGTTCGAGGGTGATTTTTTCTTGGTCCAGCAAAGCTTTCCGTTGCAATCCGGAAAATACCGGAATGCTCATGGTGACGGAAGCCGTGTGGGGAATACTGCCGAAGCCTCCTTTTTTGATTAAATATTGGTATGAGTAGGAGGCATTTATGGAAGGGGCGAATGCCCATTTTTGCAAAGCGACCATTTTTTCTTGCAATTTTTCTTGGGTTAGGGTCAATTGGTAGTCCAAGTTGCTGTTGATGTCAAAATCCTTGGAAGCTAAGGCTAACAGTCCGTCTGTACCTAAAAAAGTGTCCAGGGAGTCTGTCAATTCCAATGGGGTGCCGGCTTGCAGGCCCAATTGTATGCGCATCAGGTTGTAATTTACATCCAAGGTGCGTTCCATGGACAGGAGGTTATTTTTCAATTGTCCTACGGTAATCCGGATTTGGTCTGCATCAGTTTCTTCTACGGTTCCTGCCTTGTACATGTTCAAGGTATGCTCCATGATTTGGCTCATGTTGGCAAGGTTGTTTTCCAATATTTCAACCAGCCGTTGCGTGACCAGGATAGTATAGTAAGTGTTATATACATTTTCTTTGATGGTCTGGGCGGTGATGTCAACTTGCTGTTCTGATACGGCTTTGGCTATCTTGCTGGTTTTTAACCCGACAATCCATTGCCCATTGAATAACAATTGCGAGACGGAGACGCCTAAACTGGAACGGTCTTCCATTTTGATACTGGCATTGCCGCCAAAGTCCATTTCTCTGCCGAAGTTGGTGCTGTAATCCAGTGAGGCATTGACTTGCGGTAGCCCTTGGGAGATGGACTCCGTAATCATTTTTTTCCTTAATTCGATGTCAAGTTCGGATGCCTGTAACTCTTTGTTGTGCTTCATGGCAAATTGGACAGCCTCTTCCAGAGAGAGGGCTTGTGGTTGGGCATGTCCGGATTGGGCATAAAGCTGCCCTTGTAATACGAGCATGAGCAAAATGATGTAAATGCCTCTTTTCATGTTATGTTTTATTAATAATGGCATTGATGTATGTCAGATGATATAATTTTGAATGCCAATTTATTGTTCTTGTATAAAATTATTTTATGCAATTATTCCGTACAAAATATATGCCACTCTTTTTAAAGTGCTATGAAATCATTATTTTTGTTGCCATGATAGACCAGGCGACGATACAGAAGATTTTCGATACGGCAGATATTTACGACGTAATTTCCGAGTTTGTCAATTTGAAAAAACGGGGAGTGAATTATGTGGGATGCTGCCCTTTTCATAATGAGAAGACCGGCTCTTTTACCGTTTCTCCTGCTAAAGGCATTTACAAATGCTTTGGTTGCGGGAAAGGGGGGAATGTCGTGAATTTTATCATGGAGCATGAACAGATGTCTTATGTGGAGGCGTTGCGTTGGCTGGCTGCCAAATACCATATTCCCATCGAAGAAAAAGAATTGACGGAAGAGGAACGGCGGGAAAAGTCGGAACGGGAAAGCATGCTGATTGTGACCAATTATGCCCAGGATTTCTTTGTTCACCAATTGTGGGATACCGATGAGGGGAAATCTGTCGGTTTGAGTTATTTCCGCCACCGGGGACTGGATGACGCGACAATGGAAAAATTCGGATTGGGGTATTGTCCTGAAGCATGGGATGCTTTTACGAAATCTGCCTTGGAGAAAGGTTACAAGAAAGAGTTCCTGGTAAAAACAGGGCTTACCATTGAGAATGACCGCGGCATGTTTGACCGTTTCCGGGCACGGGTCATGTTTCCTATCCGTGACCTGGCTGGCAAAATCATTGCTTTCGGCGGGCGGATTATGACGAATGACAAGAAGAGTGCCAAGTATCTCAATTCTCCGGAATCTGAGATTTACCACAAGAGCCGCACCCTTTATGGCATTTATTTCGCCAAGCGGAGCATTGTACAGCAAAACCGCTGTTACTTGGTGGAGGGCTATCTGGATGTGATATCTTTTCACCAGAAAGGGATAGAAAATACGGTTGCCTCTTCCGGCACTTCCCTGACGGTGGAGCAAATCCGTTTGATTCGACGCCTGACCCCTAATGTGACCATCATTTACGATGGTGATGCAGCAGGTATCAAGGCTTCCTTGCGGGGAATTGACCTTGTTTTGGAAGAAGGATTGAATGTCCGGGTGGTTTCCCTGCCGGAAGGCGAGGACCCCGATTCCTATGCCCAGGCGCATACCACCCAAGAAATCCAAGATTACATTACGGCGCACGAAACTGATTTTATCCATTTTAAAACCAGCCTCCTCCTTCAACAGGCAGGAACAGACCCCATTGAACGGGCACGCTTGATTACGGACATTGTCCGCACCATTTCGCTTATCCCGGACAACATTACCCGTTCGGTCTATGTGCAGGAAACGGCAGTCCAACTGAAGGTGGAGGAAAAGATACTTTATGCCGAGATTGCCCGTATCCGCCGCAAGGAATCAGGGATTCCGACTGTAGCCCAACGCCAGGCGGTGGTGCAACAATTGCCGGAATCCCGTCCGGAGACAGGGAAGGTGGAAGTCGCCCCTTGTGCAGAGGAAGAACGGGTATTGGTGCGTTATCTCCTGAAATTCGGCATGGAACCGGTATATGCCGGAGAGGTGGACGGGCAACCGGTGACGGAGACCGTAGGGGAATACATCCTGCGGGAGTTGGAGGAAGATGACCTCCTTTTGCTTGACCCCCGCTGGTTTGTCATCCAGACGGAATTTCGCACCCATTGCCGCCAGGCGGGTTTTATGCCGGAACGTTATTTTATGACCTATTCTGAACCGGAAGTCAATATGGCGGTGGCGGATGTATTGAGCGAACCTTATGAATTGAGTAAAATCTGGCAGGGTGTGGATGCCGGTGCCCGTTCGGAGCGGGAATCTTTGGTGGAGTTTTTACCCAAAATTGTTGACAATTACAAAATGAGGCGGGTGGAACTGATGTGCCGTGACATTGACCGGCGGATTGTGGACCTTCAGGCTTCCGGCAATGTGGAGGAAATGTTGCCGCTTATCCGGCGGAAAACCACACTCAATACCATCCGCAAAAGTTTGACGGAAAAACTCGGGCGTACCCTGTAACCTTCTTTCGGGCACCTCCGGATGCTCTTTTAAGAATAGCAATATAATCACGTCAAGCTTCTTGTCATTAACGCCGAATACAATGTGTCCATAAGGCACTTTTCCAAGCCCATGGCTTTGAGACGCCGAGACATAGTTTCTGCATAACAATGCGCACACCTAGCAGAGAGTTTGGTGCATCCGGTTATTGGATTCCACGTTTTATCCGTCCATTCTATTTTTGTTGTTCTCATTTTTTTATTCACTTTAATCATCCTTGCGCAAAGAGCAGGGTTTTCTCTGGTTCGTTAAAGAATCTATCGATAATACATCGATGATGCCCCAAGGGATACGCCATATAGCATTATCCTAAAATTCACCCCCAATTTGGGGATGAATTACTAGGAACTCGTTGCAAGGCAAATAAAATTTTTTAGCATATCTTGTACCGATCCCTGATATTTATTCTATAAGCTGCCAGTATCCTTGCTTCCTGCCTCCCACACGTTTCAGCAAGCCAAGTTCT
>DXFT01000115.1 GCA_019114285.1 Candidatus Odoribacter faecigallinarum | reverse complement strand
TTTTTCATCCCCCTCTGGGGCATTTCCGGTGCAGCCCTTGCGACTCTCCTTACCTGCATTGTCAGCTACACTTTCCAGCAGTGGATTGTCATGTGGAAAATCAAGGGCAATCCTTACACTTGGGGCATCGTTAAACAACTCTCCCTTGTCCTCCTGCTTTTTGCCCTCAATGAGTTGCTTCCCTGTTGGGCGGGGAATCCCTTTATAGACTTGGCTTACCGCTCTCTGATTGTTGCTACCCTTTGGCTCATTCTCGCTTACCGTTTTCGCGTCTCCGAAGAGTTTTGCCGTCTTGTCCGTTCTATGCTAAACAAGCTGTCCACTCGCGGATGATGTGTCCCTCGTCAAACTGCTGGCAGTCTGCAATCGCGTGTCGGGCTAATCTTTCCCGTTCCTCCGCATTGCCCATCAGCCGCTCCAAAGCTCCGGCAAACTTCTCTATATTGCCCGGTGGCACGAGCACTCCGTTCCGTCCGTTCTGAATCACATCATTGATGGCGGGGTAAGTCTCGAATACTATGGGGACTGCTCCCATCTGTTGCGCTTCCGTTACCACCATGCTAAACCCTTCGTATGCGGAAGTCTGCATGCAGATGGCTGCCCGGCGGTAATAGGGCTTTGAATCTTGCCTTCCTTCGAAATCCGCCTGTTTCAGCCTTAGCCGTTTTGCCAATTGCCGGTAATATCTTTCATCCTCTCCCGTCCCCACAATCTTCAGCCGCCAATCCGGGAACCGACCTCCCTCCTCCACTTGTTTCCAAATCTTCAACGCCTTGGAAAGCCTTTTTGCCCGTTCCGAGAGGCGCGAAACAATGACTACCTCTTTCCGTTTGTGTAGGATTTCCTCCTCGGGCAAATAGTCTTGGAAAGACAGACTGTTTCCAATCGCCCGGAATTTCTTCCCTGTCTGGTCTTTCTTTCCTGCTAATTGCTCTACCAAAGGAATATAACTTGCCGAAAGTAAGACAATTTCATCCGCAGCCTCCCATATAAAACTGTAATCCCTTCTCGCTCTCCTTGTCACAATTCGCCGATACACTCCTCCCGGTAACAGGGCGACAATGCCCTTTTTCAGGGCGTGCATCCTGTTCCCTCCGTGCAGCAACCGGTAAAGTTCCGCTCTCGTGCTTGGCGGTACAAACTCCTTCCCCGGCATGCTGTGGTAGCAGTAGAGCAACTTGCACCCCTCCACTTGCCGCGTTGCCCGGCTTACTACCGCCAACTTCTTCAATGGCCAGCATTCTTGCACGATGACCCGGGTAATGTTGTATTTCCGGATGAAGGCTGCCAGTTCTGCCGATGCCCGTTCCGTAAAATCCAATTTCTGGGTGTCGGGAAACAAGGTGTTTGTGGCAGGCGTATTTGTTTCAAAGTTGGCGCCGTAACATTTCATGCCCCGTGCGCTGAATGCTTGCGCCAATACCCATGTAATCCGTTGGATGCCTGAATTTAGCGGATTGACCTCACTATTGTTGACAAACAGAATATTCATGTTCCAAATGTAAAAAGATTTTTTTAAGTTATCTTTGTGCGTTGAAATAATTCGGGTATGAAATGTATAATTTATCTTATCGGTTATATCCTGCGGGCAGTGTCGTTTTGCATGCCCCGGAGCAGGAAGGTGTGGGCATTCGGCGGCACGTGGGGGGCTTTCGATGGCAACGCCAAATATCTTTTCATTCATGTCTCGCAGCATGTCTCGCAGGTCTTGCCCGTGTGGATTACTTACAAGCCGGCAGTCGTCCGGGAGGTACGCCGTTGCGGTTTGCGGGCTTATTCGCTTTTTTCTTTCCGGGGCTTGTGGTATGCGTTGCGTGCCGGGTATTATTTCTTCAATGCGTACAGTTCGGACATCTGTTATTTCACGGCAGGCAGGGCGGTATGCGTCAATCTCTGGCATGGCGTCGGGCTGAAGAAAATAGAGTTTTGTGTGGATAAAGGTCCCTTGTATGACCGCTATGTGCGCAAGACGTTGAAGCAGCGCTTTTACTATCCGCAAGTATATAGGCGTCCGGACTATTTCCTGTCCTCCACGCCTTTCCAGACCGTGAAGTTTGCCAAGGCTTTCCGCATCCGCGAAGAACAATGCCTGCCTTTCGGCTATCCTCGTAATGATATCCTCCTTTTCCCGGAAGAGAAAAGGCAGGCTTTTCTCCGGCGTTTCGCTTCTGAAGAGACATGGGGTTTCATTCAGAAATTCCGGCAATACGACAGGGTATTCCTTTACATGCCCACTTGGCGGGAATCCCAGCGCAACCTTTTTGCGGAGCATTTGAATCTGGAGGCGTTGCACCTGTTGATGGAGCGCAAGAATGCCCTCCTTGTGCTCAAACCGCACACCAATACTGTCGTCCATGAGCATATCCGTTCCATGCACTATTCCAATCTCCTCTTTTTGGAGGGAAGTGTGGATATTTATCCCCTGTTGCCCTATACGGACGTGTTGATTACGGATTATTCCTCTGTCCTTTACGATTACCTGCTGATGCCCGGCAAAGGGGTTATCCTCTATCTTTATGATTATGCGGACTATGTGAAGGAGCGTGATTTCAATTATCCGTTCCTTGACAACGTGGCGGGTGAGATTGCCTATACCTTCCCGGAATTGCTGGCTGCCATGAAACGCGATGCGTATGATACGGCATCATACGCTGCTATCCGTGAGCGTTTCTGGGGGGATTATGCAGGTGGCGCTTCCCGTGCCGTGGCGGATTATTTCCTGAAACGGTTGTCATAAGCGCACCCGCTTGCAAAACGGATTGAACACCAGGAACAGGAAAACGACCTTGGTAGGCGGATAATGCCACAGTCTGCCGAACGCCTTCCGTATGGCCGCTTGCAAAGTCACATCCTGCCGGATGAGTTTCAATTGTTTTACCGCCTTCCCCACCGGCAGGTGCCGCAACTCGTGGCGGAAACTCGTGTATGTCAATAGCGTTACGGCATCTGTATAATTTCCTGTTTCCGTATTTAATCGACCTTCACTTTTCAAAAACTGATATAACCATTTCAAATAAACAGTAATGTGGGCGAGTGATTTGAAGCTATAACTTGCACCTGTGTTACTTCCATGCCAGATGTGCGTGTATAGAGCCTGCGGGACATGTCCGACTTGCTTGGCATGGGCGTACACCTGCAACAAAAATACCCTGTCTTCGAAAGTTGTCACCCTATTGTCCGGGAAAATGATATGGTATCGGTTAAGGAAATCCCTTTGGAATAAACCGTTCCAAATATAACCGTTGTTGTTGAATAGGCTTTGGTTATGTTGCGCAGGTCGGTAATTGACCAATTCTGAAAATTGTCGGTGGATAAATTCTGTATCGGGTAATTCATGGGGGATGCTTCTTGTCCATTTTTCATTGCCCCGTTGAATCCAATAATCCGCCACCACCACTTCCGCTCCTGTCTCTTTCCCTTGGTGGTACATCTTTTCAAACATCTCCGGTTCCACCCAATCATCGTGGTCGCAAAAGCCGATGTATTCCCCCCGGGCAATTTTCAAACCCTCGTTGCGGCTGAAACCCACGTGCAGGTTCTCCCGGTTGCGTACAAGTACAATCCGCCCGTCCCGTGCAGCGTATTCCTCAGCCACGCGGTCGCTCCCGTCTGTCGGGCAATCCAGCACGAGAATAATTTCAATCTCCTTCAAGGTCTGTCCTGTCAGGCTGTCCAGCAATTTGCTAAAATAACTTCCGGCATTATACACCGGCACGATGATACTTACTTTCGGCGTTCCCATAAATACATGCTTCATTCATGCAAATGTATAAATAATTCTCATAGATTTTGCCCGTAAAAAATCTTTTGGATAAAGTGCTTCTGTATCTTGTTTTGCTCGCCTTTCTCTGATGTTGCTTTTGACTTCCGGGTACCTTCCGGGTACCTTCCAAGTACCTTGGTAGTATGTTTGTACCCGTAAGGTACCCGCAAGGTACTCCAAAGGTACCGGGAAAGAGGAAGCAACATCCTAGCAACCCCTTGGCAAGCTCCCGTGAAACAAGGTATTTTTCAGGACTCCAGACGGAAGGTCTGTGGCCGGGGGCAGATTTGTGGGCGGGTTGTGCGGTTTTTAGGAGGATTTTGCCTACTTTTGTTTCGGTACTAAATTAAAGGTAATGAATGTAGCTGTAATTTTGGCGGGAGGCGTTGGCAGTCGTTTGGACAGCAGCCATCCCAAGCAGTTTTTTAAGGTGGCAGGCAAGACTGTGATTGAGCATACGATTGATGTTTTCGAGGGGAATGGGTTGATTGACGAGATTGCGGTGGTGATGAATCCTGCGTATATGGCGACGATGGAGGAGATTGTGTTGAAGAACGGTTGGCGGAAGGTGAAGAAGTTGTTGAAGGGGGGGAGCGAGCGTTATTTTTCGAGCCTGGCTGCCATTGAGGCGTATGCAGGGAGGAGGGGGGTCAATCTGATTTTTCATGACGCGGTGCGCCCGTTGATTAACAACCGGGTGATTGAGGAGACGGTGCGGGCGTTGGAGCATTGGAACGCGGTGGATGTCGCGGTGCCTGCCGTGGATACGATTATTTCGACGGAGGGGGATTTTGTGGACACGATACCGGACCGCAGCCGGCTGAAGCGGGGGCAGACGCCGCAGGGGTTCAAGCTGGAGACTATCCGGGAGGCTTACCGCCTGGCTTTGCAGGACCCGGGTTTCCGCTCGACGGACGATTGCGGGGTGGTGTTGAAGTATTTGCCGGAGGAGAGGATTTATGTGGTGAAGGGGGAGGAGTCGAATATGAAGCTGACGTATAAGGAGGACAGTTATCTGTTGGACAAGTTGTTCCAGTTGCGCTCTTTTTCTTTGCAGGAGCAGGAGGATTCGTTTGAGGAGTTGAGGGGGAAGGTGTTGGTGGTTTTTGGCGGGAGTTATGGCATCGGGGCGGAGGTGGCAGCGTTGGCAAAAGGGCAGGGGGCGAAGGTTTATTGTTTTTCGCGCTCGCTGAACGGGGTGGATATTGCTTCGCTGGAGGAGGTGAAGAGGAGTTTGCAGTCGGTGGCTGAGGAGGAAGGGTGCATTGATTATGTCGTGAATACGGCGGCAGTGATGGTGCGTGAACCGTTGAACAGCATGTCATACGAGGATATTTGCCGGATGGTGGAGGTGAATTATTTGGGGATGGTGCATGTGGCGATGGCAAGTTTCCCTTATTTGAAGGAGTCGGAGGGGAAGTTGTTGTTTTACACGTCCAGTTCCTATACACGGGGGCGGGCTTTTTATAGCCTGTATTCCTCGACGAAGGCGGCAGTGGTGAATTTTGTGCAGGCGATTGCGCAGGAATGGGAACCGTGGGGGATACAAGTGAATTGTATCAATCCGGAGCGGACCAAGACTCCGATGCGGGTGAAGAATTTCGGGATTGAGAACGAGGCGACTTTGCTGACGGCAAGGGAGGTGGCGGAGAAGTCGCTGAAGACTTTGCTGGCAGACTTCACGGGACAAGTGATAGATGTGAAATTGAATAGGTAACATAGTATAATTGAATAATTTATGAATTCATCTTCTGTTTGGAAAAAAGTGCGTCCGCATGTATTGGTGATTTTGTTTTTTCTGGTATTGGCATTTGTTTATTTTGCCCCGAAATTCGAGGGGTTGGAGTTGAGACGGGGGGACGTGGAGAAATATGTGAGTATGTCGCAAGAGGTGCGGGAGTATTATGAGCAGGAGGGGGTGGGGTCTTCTTGGACGGGTTCGATGTTCTCCGGGATGCCGACTTATAATATTACGACACAGGGAGGTCCCCGCAATTTGTTGGATTATGTGGAGTGGCCGGTCAAGGTGTTAGGGGGTTCTGATTGCGGGGTTGTGTTTTTTTCGTTGGTATCGTCTTATATCCTGATGTTGCTTTTGGGGGCGAGTATCCCTGTGGCCATCTTGGGGGCGGTGGCTTATTCTTTTTCTTCTTACAGCATTATCATCCTGCAGGCGGGGCATATCACCAAGGCTTGGGCGATGGCATACGTGCCTTTGATTTTTGCCGGCTTTGCTTTGGTCCTGAAGCGGAAATATTGGATAGGGGGGCTTGTGTTCACGTTGGCGTTGGCTTTGCAGTTGAAGAATAACCATCCCCAGATTACGTATTATTTGACGCTTTTCTGTTTTATTGTTTATATCGGGTATGTTGTGCGGCAGGTGAAAGAAAAGGCGTGGAAGCCGCTTGGGCTTTCGTTTGGGGCGTTGGTGGGAGGAATTGCTATTGCGTTTCTGTGTAATATGGGTACTTTGTACGCCAATTTCGAGATGTCAAAAGAAAGTATCCGGGGAAAATCGGAATTGACGCATCAGGTTGACGGGAAAACAGACAAGTCGAGCGGTTTGGACAAGGATTATGCTTTTGCCTGGAGTTACGGGAAGGGGGAGACTTTTACGCTGTTGATTCCTGATTTTTATGGGGGAGCTTCCGGCGGGGTGTTGGACAAGGATTCGCATCTGGCAAAGGAGTTGCAGCGCCAAGGATACCAAGTGCCTGACCCTTTGCAGACTTATACGTATTGGGGAGACCAGCCTTTTACGTCGGGACCGGTATATTTCGGTGCGATAGTCTGCATGCTTTTTGTGTTTGCCCTTTTCATTATCCGGCATCCTTTGAAATGGTGGCTTGTCGGGGGCACTGTATTTTTTGTGTTTTTGAGTTGGGGGCGGAATTTTGATACGTTCAATACCTTTTTGTTTCACTACCTGCCTTTCTACAATAAGTTCCGTACGGTCTCCATGGCATTGGTCATTCCCCAGTTTGTCTTTGCTTTTATGGCGGTGTGGGGACTGGTGGAATTGTTCCGCCGGAAACAGGAGCGGCAGCAGATGTTGAAGGCGTTGTATTATGCCGTGGGGATAACGGGGGGATTGTGCCTGTTCTTTGCCCTCTTTACGCCGATGAGTTTTCAGTCCGTGCTGGACGGTCAATACGGAATGCCAGCATGGTACATGAACGCTTTGGCTGCGGACAGGGCAGATTTGTTGCGCTCGGATGCTTTCCGTTCTTTGGTGTTCATCCTCTTGGGAGGCGGTTGCCTGTATTTATACATAAAGGCGGACAAACCCTCGCGTTATTTGCCATACCTGCTTGTGGGGTTGGTATTGGTGGACTTGTGGGCAGTGGACCGGCGGTATCTGGGCAAGGCGAATTATGTGAAACCGGCACTGGTGCGGCAGCAGTTTACGCCGTCTCCGGCAGACCGGGCTATTTTGCAGGACAAGGATGTTTCTTATCGTGTGCTTGCGCTTGGCGACCCGTTCAATGACAGTGGTCCTTCGTATTTCCATAAGAATATTGGAGGATACAGTGCTGCGAAATTGCGGCGTTACCAGGATTTGATAGAGATGAAACTGGCTCCGGAGATTGAGTTGTTGAAACAAGGCCTCTCAAGGGCAGGCACGATAGAGGATGCCGAAGCGGTGTTCCGGGCTACGCCGGCATTGAATATGTTGAATTTGCGTTATTTGATATTAGACCCGAACCATGCCCCGTTGAAAAATCCATACGCGTTCGGGAACGCCTGGTTTGTGCCGGAGGTGCGGATGGTGGAAAATGCAGATGAGGAAATGGAGGCATTGCTGTCGATAGACCCCCATCAGGTGGCGTTGGTGGACAAGCGTTTCGGAGAAATGGTGAGTCCTTCGGAGTGCCAGTATGATTCGTTGGCGACCGTGGAGTTGATATCCTACAAGCCTGACCGCTTGGAGTACCGTTACCACTCGTCCGTGCCGGGTGTGATTCTTTTCTCGGAAGTCTATTACCCGCATGGTTGGAAAGCGTTGATAGACGGGGAGAAGGCAGAGCATTTCCGGGCAAACTGGATTCTTCGCGGGATGGAAGTTCCGGCGGGAGACCACACGATTTCGTTCTATTTCCATCCGGATATGTACCTTGCCGGGCGTTGGACGACAACGATTTGTTCCGGCTTGTTGATATTGGCATTAATCGGTACGTTGGTGTATTATGCCAGAAAAGGCAAAGGGACCGGCGCTTGTTAGCCGGCGCCTTTGTCCTGGTCATTTAATATCCATTGGAGGAAAGTGCCCGGGCGGGTGAGGTGTTCAGGGCTGATTTTCCAAGTAAGCTTGTGGACGGGCGAGAGTGCTTTGATTTGTTCCCAGCGCTCCGGGGTGTAAGGCTCCGGCAGTTCAGAGAGCAGGGTGTGCGGGATGGCGGTGTTGAAGTAAGGAATGGAACGCCAATGGCGCGCCATGCGGGGAAAGGATTCATCGCAGGCGATGGAGAAAAGCATGTGGAAGAGGAAATAGTGGCAGAGGTGGTTATGGTGCTCCCAATAGTCCTCAAGCATTTGTTGGGTGCGGACGATGAGTTCATGATTGCGCTTGGCTACGATGAACCAGCTGCTCATTTTGATGATGCCTGTATTGCCGGGGTGTATTTTATAACAGAAAAGTGGAGAGTTGGCGATGTAATCAGGCAGGTCTCCGGTCATATAAGTGGTGGCATCCATCCAAATGCCTCCATTTAGTGCCAGCAGGTAAATGCGCAGGATATCGGAAAAGTGGGTGTTGCTGATGATGCCTTCCCTTTTTTTCCTCAGGATGAAATTAGGGAAGGAGACATATTGCCACATGTTCTTTTCCGTGATGACGATGACTTCCCTGCCGCCGGAATGGCGGCGGATGGAGGCAAGGCATTTCTTGACGATGGGAGGTGCCTGTTCTTCGCCTTGCAGCCAGCAAGTCCAGATTTTGTCCGGATATTTATCGTATAAATCACATACCCTGTCGTAGTCATGCCAGAAATGCAGGTATCTTTTGGATAGCGACTTATGGACCTTGTATGCCCATTGTGAGTTCAAGATGTCCGGGTCGCTGAGGTAATGGAAGCGTTGGATTTTTCGCCAAGCTTCCTGAAGGCTGTAACGGAATCCTTTCTTTTTGAGGATGGCTCGGTATTCGGCTAATGAACGCATAGAAATAAAGTGTTTAACGGGTGAGTAATCCTTTTGTGACAAACCAGCGGAAATAGGCAAGCATGCCGCCTTTGCCGGGACGGGCGCATAACGTATAGCCGATGCATAGCAGGAGGGTAGCCGCCCATTTGATGCCTTCGCGGAAAAGGGCGGAGAGGTAGGCGGCGCGGGAATGCCCCAGGGTGCGAAGACGTTCGCTTTTTCCTGCCCCTTCTGCCAATTGCCGGATATAGGTTTTGGTTGTGCGCTTTTCGGGAATGACGTGTCGGACTTCGATGCCGGGGAAATAGTAGATTCTGCCGTTCCTGGCTTTGATGCGGTTAAAGAGTTCCTTCTCTTCTCCCCCCATCAGGTTGTCCTTGCAGCGTCCGAGGGCAGTATTGAATCCTCCTGCCGGCACGGCAGTGCGTTTGATGCCCATGTTTGCCCCGATGGGGTATGTCTTGCCTTGGAAAAGACATACCCGATTGCCCAAATCAATGGCAGAAACCCAGATATAACTCCATTTGCCCAGCCAGGATGGCGTACGTCCGGATTCGAATAGGGGAGTGATTTTTCCCCCAAATGCATCAGCGTCCGGATAGCGGAGCAGGTATTCTGCCAGGTGTTGCAGGTAGTCCTGTCCGACGAAGGAATCATCATCCAGGAACACCAGTACGGCGCCTTGGGCTTCTTTTATTCCCCGGTTGCGGGCGTATGAGAGCCCCTGGTTGTTTTCCACCACGTAGCGGTAATTGAGGGAGGGGTAGGCAGTCTGAAAGCGTTTGCATTCAGCGGCTGTGTTGTCCGTGCTGTTGTTATTCACCAGCACGATTTCAAAACGTTCCGTTGGGAATACATTCCGTGCAATCCGTTCGAGTGTCTGATAGATGTACCTGTCCCTGTTGTAAGTACACACAATGATGGAAATTTCAATGCTCATGTCTGTTTTCAAACAATTTGGTATGCCAAAGATAATAATATTTTGTATTTTTGATTGCTATTTTAATTTGATTTTATGCGGATAGTGATATTAGGTCCTGCTAACCCTTATCGAGGAGGTATTGCTGCTCTGAATGAGCGGTTGGCAGTGGAATTGCAGCAAGAAGGTCACGAGGTGACGATTTTTAATTTTACAGTGCAGTATCCCGGTTTCCTTTTCCCGGGAAAGACGCAATATACGGATGACGCCGCCCCTGTGGGGATAGAGATTGTCCGGAAAGTAAATTCCGTGAATCCCTTGAATTGGATAAAAGTCGGGTGCGAGTTGAGGCGTATGAAGCCTGATTTGGTGATTGTGCGCTATTGGCTTCCTTTCATGGGACCTTCTTTGGGGACAATATGCCGCTTGGCACGCAGGAACCGTCATACGAAAGTAGTCTGTATCGCCGACAATATCATCCCGCACGAGAAGCGCCCGGGAGACCGGGTGTTCACGCGTTGGTTCGTAGGGGGTGTGGACGGGTTCATAGCCATGTCGAAAGAGGTTTATAAAGAGATAGACCTTTTCGTACGGCATCCGGTGAAGCGTTTTGCCCCTCACCCGATTTATGACCATTACGGGAAGAAAATCTCCCGTGAGGAGGCATTGGCTTGCCTGCATTTGGATGGTGATTTCCGTTACCTTTTGTTTTTTGGCTTTATCCGTGATTACAAAGGTTTGGACTTGTTGTTGATGGCGATGGACGACAAACGGCTTCGTGCCTTGCCTTTAAAATTGATAGTTGCCGGAGAGTATTATGGAAATCAGATGTATTATGAATCGTTGATTGAGCAATATCAATTGAAAGGCCGCCTTGTCATGCACACCGATTATATCCCTTCTGACAGGATTAATTGTTATTTTTGCGCGGCGGATCTGATTGTGCAGCCTTATAAATCGGCTACACAGAGTGGAGTGACCCAGATTGGGTATTATTTTGACAAACCCATGTTGGTTACCCAAGTAGGAGGACTGTCGGAAATCATTGCTGACGGGAAGTCCGGTTATGTTGTGCCTCCTGAAAGCAAGGCAATTGCAGATGCCATTGTCGATTTTTACAAAGCAGGGCGTGAGGCGGCATTTGTAGAAGAAACCCGGAAATTGAAGCGGAATTTCTCTTGGGGAAATTTGACGGAGAAATTGTTTGAAATTTATAATGAAGTAAAGTGATATGCAAGAAAGACATTCAGACGGGAAACGTTATTTCCGGGAATTGGCTTATACCTCGGAAAAATACCTGTTGCCTTTTATTGAGGGCGTATGCCCGATTGTTCCCGGCATGCGGGTGTTGGAAATCGGTTGTGGGATGGGGGGCAATCTGGCACCTTTTGTGCAGCGGGGATGCCGGGTGACGGGAGTCGATTTGGGCAAAGACCGCATAGAGAATGCCGCTTTGATGTTACAGGCGGAGGGGAATCCGGATATTGAACTGATAGCTGCCGATATTTTTACTGTAAACCATTTGCAGCATTGTTTTGATTTGGTTATTGTCCATGATGTTATTGAGCACATCCCCGACAAGGACCGTTTCTTTAAGTCGGTCCGCGATTTCTTGAAGCCTGGCGGCGTGTTGTTCATGGCTTTCCCTGCCTGGCAAATGCCTTTCGGTGGGCATCAGCAGATTTGCCGTAGCCGGTTGCTTTCTCACCTGCCTTTTTTTCATCTGTTGCCACGTTTTATGTATAAGGGCATCTTGACCTTGTTCCATGAATCGGAATCAACGGTCAATGAACTGCTCTCCATCAAGGAATGCGGCATATCTGTCGGGCAATTCCGGTGTTACCTGAAAAAGTACAATTACGAGGTTTGCAAAGAACGGTTGTATTTCATCAATCCGCATTATGAAATCAAATTCCATTTGCGCCCGCGGGTCCTTTCCCCTTTTATCGCTGGACTGCCGTATATACGGAATTTCTTTTGTACATCCGCCTTTTTCTTAATCAGGGACAAAGGGTGATAATAAAAAAGGAGCTGTGAAACAATTTCACAGCTCTCTTTGCATTGTGTGTTGTGGTGTGTTTAATAGAATTTATATCTCTGGTCTTTTACCTCCCCATTCTTGATGATGGCTTGGATGGCTTGGTAACTGGCACGATATAAATTGGTTTGCTCCATGCCGGTTTTAGTCTCTGCCAGCAATTCAGGAGTGATTTCTTCGCTTGTGCGGTTGTTGACCATAATGACGAATACGCCTTGGTTGCCTGCGATCGGAGCAGACAATTTCCCTTGCTCCATCAAGGCTGCTTCGGCAATTACCCGTGGCTCAATGCCTGCTCCGGGAATCTGGAAAGAATTGAAACTGATTTCAGTCGCTTCTTTCACTTCCAAGCCTGCCTTTTGTGCTACGGACAACAGGCTTTCACTGCCGCCCAGCATGCCGGAGAGTTCCTGTTTCAATATCTCGGCTTTCTTCTTTTGAATCAGGATGCGCTTGATGGTGGACGCTACATTGTTGATGGGAGCCAGTCCCTCCTCGTTGATTTGGGTCAATACGGCTACCGTGTATTTGTTGCCATTGGTGAAGATAATAGCCTCGTCCGTTGTGTGTACGACGCCCGGTTCTTCTTGCAAATATATCTGGCGTATCATTTCACGTGCATCATCCATGCCGGCAATTGTCTGGTCATTTTTATTGACAGTGGCAATCCGTTTGGTCAAGCCGGTCTCTTCCACCTTCTTGTCAAAGTCATCCGCGCTGTTGACATTGGTGGCAAAGGTGCGGGCATCATTGTAAATCTTGTTGGTAGTTTTATTGGACGGCACCACTTCTTTTGTGATAGTTGCTACCTGTATCTTTTCTTCCGGCTTAGCCATGTCGGTGACTTCCACCACATGTGCTCCGAATTGGGTCAATACCACTTTGATGTCATGTCTCTTGGCAAAGAACACGCTGTCGCTGAACGGCTGCACCATCATGTCTTGTCTGAACCAACCCAAGTCACCTCCGTTTACGGCTGAATTCTGGTCAATAGAGTTTGCCCTTGCCAGTTCTTCAAAATCTGCGCCTTTTTTCAACAGGTTTGCCAAGCTGTCAGCGATGGCAACAGCCTGTTCGTAACCGTTTTGGGGGCTGATAAGGATGTGACGGGCGCGGACTGAGTCCGGCAACATACGCTTGCTGCCCACCCGTGAGATTTTATAGGCTTCGTCTTCCAGGTAGGGACCGAACACTCCGCCTTTGCCGGAAAACAAAAAGTCGGCAAGGCTGTCATTGCTGATTTCGCTCTTCTTATAATAGGTGGGGTCTGCCTTGATATCTGAGGACAAGTTCACGAACTCCATCGGTTCTTCGCTGGCTGTAAATTCTTCAATCAAGTCTTTTACTGCCTTTTCCGTATCCGAATAGTCTTCTCCGGAAGGGTCAATGTCAAAGTTGACATACATAATCCTTCTGGATTCGTTCTGTTGGAACCGGGCAGGATTGTTGTTGTAATAAGCCTTGATTTCCTCGTTGCTTACATTGACACTGGAATCGCTGATGGAACTGTAATTCTTCACGATATAGCTGATGTCTGCTTTTTCAACCTCGCCTTCAGCATTTTCTTTTGCTTCCTCATCTGTGACAAACAAGGATTTTGCAACCAAACTGCTATATTTGCTTAATTTGCGGCTGTCAGAAGTTTCCCGTTCCATGTTGAGCCAGAAAGCACGGTCGGTCGGGTTGGGGGAAGATAAAATCTGCTGTACCGTTTGGCGGGCGCGTTCTTTGTCCACAATTCCCGTATTGGGGTCTGCAAACAAGCGACGTATGGTCGGGCTCATATTGTCACCCAAAAGGATGTCATACAATTCGTCTCCTCCTACTTCCAAGCCCAATTCCTCATACTCCCTGCCCATGAGTTTTTCCATAACCAACTGTTGCCAGATGTTGTCGCGGAGCATGATTTGCTGTTCCTCGTTGAGTGAAGACAAACCGTTGCTCAGCTTGATTAATTCTTCCTGCTGGGTCAGTGTGTTTTGGTAATCCATGATGGAAATGCCTTCTCCTGCGATTTCACCTACTTGGTTTCGGTCACTGCCGAACATGCCGGGACCGGAACTAAGAGCGTCTCCGACGATAAATGCTATCAAAGCGAGACCTATTACAATGCTGACGAGTAATCCGCCACGGTCTCTGATTGTCTGTAATGCTGCCATTTATTAATAGTTTAATGTTTTTTGCAAATATCTTTTTTCAAGGGTACGAAGATACGCAAATCTGTGTTGTTGTGCAAATAATTTAATTTGATTCTTTTGTTGATTCTTTTTTTGTCTTTTTTGTGCTGCTCGTTTTTGCTGTTTTTGTTGCAGTTGTTGTTTTGGCTTTACTTGCCGTCGTCGCTTTTGCAGAAGGCTTCTTCTCCTTTTTCGGAGCTTCTTTTTCAATGAGTTCCATGCACTTCTCCAAAGTCAATTCTTCAGCTTTCAAGGTCTTTGGTATTTTGTAATTGGTCTTGTTATAACTGATGTAAGGACCGAACCGCCCGTTCAGCACTTGTACGCCGTTGTCAAAACTTTGGATGACTTTCTTGCGGTCACTCTCGCGTTTTTCCTCGATGCGTTGGATGGCGGTTTCCAAGGTGATGGTACCGGGTTCGTCCTCGCCTTTTTTCAAAGACACGAACATGTTGTTGTGTTTGATGTAGGGACCGAAGCGTCCGATGCCTACACTTACCTCTTTCCCTTCATATTCCCCTAATTTGCGGGGAAATTTGAAAAGCGCCAACGCTTCTTCGAGCGTGATGGTTTCCAACAGTTGCCCTTTCTGCAGGCCGGCATAGCGGACGTTTTCGCCTTCACCGATTTGTGCCATAGGTCCGAATCGTCCGATGCGCACAATCACTGTTTCGCCCGTGGCCGGGTCTGTCCCCAAGATGCGTTCCCCGCTGTTGCGCTCGGAGTTTTTCAACGTGGATTCTACCGTTTCATGAAAGGGCGTATAGAATTCCCCTATCATTTTCTGCCATTCTTCCTTTCCTTCTGCCACCCGGTCGAGGTTTTCCTCCGCTTCTGCGGTGAAATTGTAATCCATGATATGCTGGAAATGTGCGGACAGGAAATCAGTAACAACCATCCCCATGTCTGAAGGGAAAAGTTTTTTCTTCTCTGCGCCGAACATCTTCTTGGACGTGCTTGTCTTGATGTCATTCCCTTTTAAGGTAAGGGTCGTTACCGGTTTTTCTACCCCTTCGCGGGATTCGCGGAGGATGTAGCCACGGTTTTGTATGGTGGTGATGGTCGGGGCATAAGTGGAAGGGCGCCCGATGCCCAAAGCCTCCATCTTCTTGACCAGGCTGGCTTCCGTGTAACGCGGGGGGTGTTGCGTATATTGCTCTTGGGCGGAAATGATGCAACGCGCCAGTTGGTCGCCTTGGTTGATGGCGGGGAGCAAATCGGTATGCTCGTCCTCCGTCTCGTCATCATACGACTCCCGGTACACCCGCAAGAAACCGTCAAACTTCACCACTTCCCCGATGGCGGTAAAAGGCGTGGGATGGTTGGACAGCCCGATGTCGATATGGGTGCGCTCCAACTCGGCATTCGCCATTTGCGATGCCAATGTGCGTTTGTATATCAAGTCATAAAGCTGCTGTTCGTTCCGGTCGCCCTCAATGGCGGGACGGTTCATGTAAGTCGGGCGGATAGCTTCATGTGCTTCTTGCGCTCCCTTGGTCTTGGTGGCGAAATTACGGGGTTGGGAATATTTTTCCCCCAGTGTTTCACAAATCACTTCCTTTGCCGTGCGGATGGCAAGCGCGGACAGATTCACGGAATCCGTACGCATATAAGTAATCAACCCTTGTTCGTATAACTTTTGTGCGACAGCCATGGTTTGTGAAACGGAAAGTCCCAGCTTGCGGGAAGCCTCCTGTTGCAGGGTGGATGTGGTGAAAGGCGGGGCGGGCTTCCGCACGGTCGGTTTTGTCTCCACCTCCTTGACGGTGAAAACCGCGTCGCGGCATGCCTCAAGATAATGGAGGGCATCCGTCTGGCTGGGGAAACGTTCCTGCACTTCCGCCTTCAGCGTTGATTTGTCCGCGGTGGCAAACTGCCCTGTCACCCGGTAATACGCCTGCTCCTTGAACGCATTGATTTCCCGTTCCCGTTCCACAATCAATTTAACTGCCACAGATTGCACCCGTCCTGCCGAAAGCGACGGCTTCACTTTCTTCCACAACACGGGGGACACCTCAAACCCTACCAGCCGGTCTAATACACGCCGGGCCTGCTGGGCATCCACCAGGTTCTTGTCAATCTCCCTCGGATGTTCAATGGCATACAGGATGGCATCCTTCGTTATTTCATGGAACACAATCCGTTTCGTATTCTCCGGCTTGAGTTTCAACACCTCGAACAAATGCCAGGCTATGGCTTCCCCTTCGCGGTCCTCATCGGAAGCAAGCCATACCGTCTTGGCTTCCTTGGCAGCGTCCCGCAATTCCTTGACAATGGCTTTCTTGTCGGCGGATATTTCATATTGGGGTTGGAAATTGTGTTGGATGTCCACTCCTAAGTCTTTCTTTTCCAAGTCCCGGATATGCCCGAAACTGGACTTGACCGTAAATCCCTTGCCTAAAAATTTCTCAATCGTTTTGGCTTTTGCCGGAGACTCGACTATCACTAAGTTTTCTATCATACGCTAAACTGACAGGCATATCTGATGCCAAAGTTAATGTTTTAAAATCAGGCTGCAAACCTACAAAAAAAAACAATAACTCAAAACGTCCGCGCCGCAAAACTTCTTTCCACTTGATAACAAGTGCCCTGCTGCAGGCATCTCCGCGATGCCTTTGCTTGCCACACGGACTTGAAATGGGGAGGACATAGGGAAGGAATAGGGAGGGCTTGGGAGGGAAGAGGGGCAACAGTAGCGCAGTCGTGGCGTAACTGTAGAGAGAACAGCATGCTGTCAAGGCAGGGAAGCGAATGCGCCCTGTCCGGGGTTAAATCAAACATCAACCGGATTTCCCTTGCATTTCATCCCCCTTCCTTCCCCAATGCCAATGAGAGGAAGAAGGGGGATAAATCGGAGTTGAAACGGCTTTGATACGGGAACAGAACGGGATCATGATCATGATTAGAGATGAACGATGAATGATTAATGAATGTATTTGAAAGTCATGCCTCGTTGATCGTTCATCTTTAAATTGTGTCCTAAGAAATAATGCTCCAAGGTTGAAACCAATAGGCTTTTCCCGAAACGCCGGGGGCGTCCCAAGAAATAAATCTTGCCTTCCGTGACAAGGGAATAAATTAATGCTGTCTTGTCCACATAGACATAATTGCCATTGATAATTTGGTCAAAACTCTGGATGCCGATTGGGTATTTTAGCATGGTATTCTTGGTTTGGTTCATTTTTGCAAAGTTACGCATATCCCGTGAAAGGACAAAACGGATTCTGCCGGCTTTCGCAAAACCGTTTCTTTTCTTGTGGGGTGGAATGTCGTAGGGGAATATTTAAAATCAACAGTTCTTGGTTATAATAGAGGTGTTTTCAATAGTTTAAGCCGAATGCCCAGAGGGGGATGGTGTTGGCGTAGCCGCTTTCGAGGTCATCTTTGACGATGTAGCCTTCCGCGGCGTCTTGGATTTGTTTCTGCCCTTTTTTCCGCCCTCCGATTTCGAAGGTTCTGCCGTTGATTTCAAAGTCGGAAATGGGAGAACTTATCACCTCGTTGGCTACCCGGGTCTGGTTCATGAAGAAGGTTTCCCGGACGTTGCCGATGTCTGCCTTGTCGGGTGACAGGGTGTAAATCAGGTTGGTGTTGTCCAGGTAGAGTTTTTCCACTTTACCCAGTCCCCGGAGACCTCCGGTGGCATCGCGGAGTTGAGCTATCATGCCGGCTCTTTCCATATAAATGAGGTAGCCGGGAATGTCATTCCGGCTGATTCCGGTGGCGTCTGCCAGCCGTTGCATGACGGGTTTGAAGGGGACGCTTTTTGCCACGACCAGGAGCAGGCTTTTCAATTTCCTGCCTAAAGAGATGTTGGTCTGGAGATGTTGCGGGATGTCCACTTCCATGGTCTGGGTGATGACTTGCAGCAATTCCATTTCAAATTCTTCATCCTTGCCGAAAGGGTAATATCCTCTGCGGAGGTAATCCTGAAAAAGCGGCAGAGGGTGCTCGACGCCGGGGATAACAGCCTTGTGCACCAGAATGTCTTCCAAAGAATATACGGGTGTCTCTATCTGGTGGAATAGGCGCAGGTATTCACGGAAAGACAAGCCTTGCATGTGATAGATGGGGACGCGGCGGCTGAGGTCTGCAAGCCCTTTGTAGATGTCGAGAATGGAAGAACCGGAAATGACAACCTGCAAATCATCATAGCTGTCATAAATTTGTTTCAGCTCCCTTGACCAGCCTTCGTATTTGTGTATTTCATCGATAAACAGGTGCTTGCCTCCCATTTTGACGAAGTGGTCTGCCAGCTCAACCAATTTGTGCTCGGAAAAATACAATTGGTCGGCAGAAACATATAATGTGTCTTTTATATTTAGGTGCAGTTTGATGTATTGCAATAGCATGGTGGATTTGCCCACTCCCCGGGGACCCACAAGTCCCCAAAAACGCCCTTGCCATTTGATTTGATTGTATTTGTACCTGAGGAAGTCGGTCGGGGTGCTTTTCAGCTTACGGGTGAAAAATTCATACAATTGTTCCATATTGCCTGCTGTTATTTGATGAGGCAAATGTAGTGATTTTGCATCAAAGTGATGCAGTTTTTGCTGAAAATTGCATGAAATGGATGCAGTTTATGCTTTTGCCTTGTCTTTTTTGTCGTCGGAAAAGAATTTTCGGTAGAAAAGGATGAGTATGAGTACGCCGATGGTGATGTAGGAGTCAGCGAGGTTGAAAACCGGACGGAAGAAGATAAAGTCTTCGCCTCCCCAAAGCGGGACCCAAGTGGGGAAGGTGCCTTCCACCAAGGGGAAGTAGAGCATATCAACCACTTTGCCATGCAGGAAGGAGGAGTAACCGCCGCCATCCGGAAAGAGGGTGGCTATTTTGTAGTGGCTATCGCTGAATATCATGCCATAGAACAGGCTGTCGATGATGTTGCCGATGGCTCCGCAGAATATCAGCGTGAAAGAGAACAGTACGCCTGTCGGCGCTTTTTTGCGATAGAGGTGCACAATGTACCAACCGATAGCCCCGACGGCAAGGATGCGGAACAGGCTAAGGAACATTTTGCCTGTTTTGCCGTCGCCAAATTCCATTCCGAATGCCATGCCGTTGTTTTCGACAAAGAGGATTTTGAACCAGTCTCCGAATACGGCAATTTCTTCACCGAGCATCATGTGGGTTTTAATCCAGATTTTGACCACCTGGTCAATGACAAGTAGCAGCAGGGAGAATAAAATCAGTTTGTTGCGCAGATTCATATCGTCAAATAGAGGTTATGGGAGTTGGTGATATTAGCAGGTATTTATGAATTTTCCATACTGCAAAGAGGTACATAAACGGAAGAACCGTTTAGTAGCTATTGCACCTCCTGCAGCATGAAAAATTTGGCAAACCTTGTTATCCGTTATAATTTTTCGCTTTCTTTGGCTTCAATGCTTAAGGTGGCATGGGGCACAGCCATCAGGCGTTCTTTGGGTATCAGTTTGCCCGTGGCGCGGCAGATGCCGTAGGTTTTATTTTCTATGCGTACAAGTGCGGCTTCGAGGTGGGCAATGAATTTTGCCTGCCGTTGGGCGAGCCGTCCCGCCTCTTCTTTGGAGAGCACGGAAGCGCCTTCCTCCAGCACTTTGAACGTGGGGCTGGTATCGGCAATGTCATTGCCGTCACTGCCTGAAAGCGAAGCCTTCAGAATATCATAGTCCTTGCGGGCTTTTTCGAGTTTGTCAAGAATCAGTTCTTTAAATTCTTGCAACTCTTCATCGGAGTATCTTGTTTTTTCTGCCATAGCGTTAAAGTTTTGCCTTAAAATTAATAACTTTTTCCCGATTCTATGTGCTTTCTTGCCAATAAATTTCGTTAAGCTTTATATTTTTCGATTTTGATAAACGTCTTGATGTCATCAATCTCGATATCTTTTGCATTATCTTCCCGATTTTCTGAGAGTTCTATCTTCTCTGCCAATACCTGTCCGGCAATGTAGGCAGAGAAATGTTCTACAGCCTCATTGATTTCCGGATGGCGCCCAATAATAAGGCTGATTTTGTCCGTGACATCGAAGTCGCTCTCCTTGCGTAGGTTCTGGATGCGGTTGATTAATTCACGTGCAATGCCTTCTTCCTTTAATTCTTTGGTGACATTGATGTCCAAAGCCACTGTGAGGCGTCCTTCGTTGGCAACGAGCCAGCCGGGGATGTCTTCTGAAAGGATTTCTACATCTTCCAAGCCGAGTGTCAGGAGGTTGCCTTCAATGTTCAGGTCATAGCTTCCATTTTTCTCGAAATTGAAGATGTCGCTTTGTTCCATCTTGGCGATTTGTGCAGAAATCTGTTTCATGTATTTGCCGTATTTGGGACCGAGGGTCTTGAAATTGGGCTTGATACGTTTCACAAGTATGCCGGTGGTGTCCGTAATGTATTCAATCTCTTTGACATTGACTTCCGAGAGGATGATGTTCTTCACGGCATCCAATTGCGGGATGATTTCTTCGTGGAGAATCGGTATCATCAGTTTGCTGAGGGGCTGTCTTACCCGTAATTGCACCTTTCGGCGCAAGCCGAGCACCATGGAAGAAATTTGCTGCGCCATGGTCATGCGTTCTTCCAGTTGCGTGTCGATAACCCTTTCGTTTGCTTTCGGGAAGTCTGTGAGGTGCACGCTGCCGGCATGGTGTCCTGTAATGCTGTTCAGGTCGCAGAACAGTTTGTCCATATAGAAAGGTGCGATGGGGGAAGCAAGGATGGCAACCGTCTCCAGGCAAGTGTATAATGTCTGGTAGGCAGAAATCTTGTCTTGGGAATATTCTCCTCCCCAATACCTTTTGCGGGACAGGCGCACGTACCAGTTGGAGAGATTTTCAATGACGAAATCCTGGATGGCACGTCCGGCACGGGTGGGTTCGTATTTCTCGTAAGCTTCTGTCACTTCCTTTATCAGGGTGTTCAACAAGGACAATATCCAGCGGTCGAGTTCCGGGCGTTCTGCCATGGGAATGTCGGCTTCCGCATAACGGAAATGGTCCACATTGGCATACAGGGCAAAGAACCCATACGTGTTATATAAGGTGCCGAAGAATTTGCGCTTCACTTCATCTACCCCTGCCAGGTCGAATTTCAGGTTGTCCCATGGCTGGGAATTGGTAATCATATACCACCGCAAGGGGTCGGAACCATATTTTTCAATGGTTTCAAACGGGTCAATGGCATTGCCTAGCCG
>DXFT01000114.1 GCA_019114285.1 Candidatus Odoribacter faecigallinarum | reverse complement strand
ATTATAGGCTGAGCCTACAATGCTGCCGGTAATATAATGGCTCTCTGCGATGTCGGCTTGAATGGTCAGGTTGCTGATGGTTGCTCCTTTGGTGTTTCCGAAGAATCCGAAGTAAGAGTTAGTGGAAGAGTTGGTCGGTGGAGTCAGCACCCCTTTGATGACATGCCCGTTGCCGTTGAAGGAGCCTGTAAATGCTTCTGTTGAAGTGCCAATCGGTTTCCACTCTACGCCGTCGGCGATGGTGATATCGGCAGCCAATAGGAAATGTTTGTCAAGCATAGAAGAAGGATTGCCTGTGATGTATTTCAGGTGTTCGGCGTTTTCGATGATGTAAGGGTCTTCTGCGCTGCCATTGCCTGTGGGTTCTTTTGCAGAGGTAGTCTTGTTATAGACGGAATTGCTTTCCTTTGTCCACTCGCTGACCGGGACGACATAACTGGTGCCGGCAGAGTATTCTTCTGTTGCAGCATCGGGGATTGCCCGGGCAGCTGTCATTTCGTGGGAATAGCTGTTGCCGTCTTCGAGTGCCAGGGTCAGGCGGAGCTGTTGTCCGGCGGGGATGTTGCAATTGCTTATCAGGTAAGCTTTGAATTGGGGTACGGCTTCTGTACATTGGGCAAAATGCAAGGTGAGGGATGATGTGGGCGTGTTGTTGCAATCCTGGTAAAGCCCTCCCGTTGCGATGGGTGACCGGTTTTCGTCCAACGTGGTGAGGGTAAGGCTGAGTGGAATTGCCGGAGTGCTTTCAGGCATGGTGATATCAAAGCAGAATATCATGCCGATATGAGAGAATTGGAGGTCCTCGGAGAGGGTCTTGACTTCTGGAGTGGACAGGTAGTCATAATTTGCCAGATGGAGGGCATTGTCATATCCTTGTTGTATTTGCCCGCCATAAGTAGCGTTCTTTTTCCATTCTTCTGCTGTCCCGCCCCCTTTGGTTGCCGGATAGAATGCCTGGTAAGTAAGGTTTTCTGCTCCTTCCTCAGAGGTTTCAAATCCTTTTCCGGTAAAGGTGGCAGTCGTTTGTCCGGCGCCTTCCGTGAGCAGGAGTTCTCTGGCTTGTTCCGTGCCGTTGGCAGATTGCACAAGACATATCAGGTCATTTTTAGCCCATAATACCGACAATCCGTATTGGGGATTATTGTTAACGGGGGCGATGAGGGTTTTACTGGCAGGTTGGTGGGACATGGCGTACCTTGCAGTAATTTGAATGCTTTCACAGTTTGTATTCACTGTTGTGCCATTGTTTATGCTTTCTTCATGATGGCATGCGGTTGTAATGATTATTATCCCAAGGATAATGCATAAAATTGTTTGATAGTTTTTCATTGCTGTTGATATTTAAATGGGTTATTCTGATTGTTGAAGTTTGGTACTTTGACGTAATTGTTATTGGGCAGACCATACTCGTTTTCCGGCATCCATTCTGTGTCTATATAAATGGAAATGTTGGTGGAGGCGTCCATTTCTGAAGTAAAGTGTAACATAGACCCCCGGGCATTGGTCCGTTTGTTGGCAACAAGAGGCAGGTTATTACCCGGAATCGTGAAATCCTGAAGTTGTTTTTCACTGTCTATTGAAGTGAAGGCTATTTTGATTTCGCTTGCCAACAGACTGTTGACAGGGGATGCAAAGATGTAGTCATAGAGCAGATTGGCATTGTAATTGGCAGATGGTGTCGGCAAGGTCGTGACTGTTTGCTTGACATCCATAACTTCATCTCCGGGCATTCCTTTTTCTGTATTGAAACTTGAGGGTACGCGGTAAGTAAAGTTGGTTTGGCTAATGTTCTCCAGCAAAACGGCTTCTTTTTCAATGATGTTGAGCTGGGCAAAGGGACGGTTTAATATCAACTCTTTTTCGTATGCAACATCTTCCTTGTAAATGATTTGACTGGTATAGAAGGCGTCACGGCTTTCGGCATTGACGGCATAATTCTCAGGGATGAGAAAGATTTCCTTTAAACCGTTGTCACCGTTTGTTTTGTAATACAAATCCGCATAATGGTCATGGGGAACGGGAACTTCTACTGTTGTTTTTTCCGCATCGGCTTGGATGAAATCTGCCCATGCGAATACTTGGTAATTGCCCGGATTGGCAAGTTCAAAAGTGAAATTGAGCGTTTCTTCATTGCTTGCCAACAACTCTTGTCGGTAGAGCAGGCTTGAATGATTTATATCCCAAACTTCCAAGATGCAGCGTAGGGCGTAATTTTGTGGAGGGGTTGGGGCGTTTGCCCGGGTTTTTACTCCGTGGTTGATGTTTACGCCAAGGCGCACCTGTTGATTGTTTCCTGTATCAGCAGTGACGGTTTCGCTACTGTTACACGCGTTCAGTCCTCCTGTGAGGAGCAGTAACCAGAGATAGAGTCTTGATTTTTTCATGTTTATTGGTTTTTGATTAATAATTAAATGCGATCTAAATCTATGTTTATTTCGCCGTCATATTCTGTATTGATGGTAATTCCTGATGTTTTAGGGGTAAGGAAGTTCCCTCGTATTGTTGTCAAGTGTCCTTGTTTATAAGGTACAGTTATATTAGGAGTGTAAGTAATCGTTTGCCCTTGATTGTTTTTGACAAGGATGGACACGGAGCAAGTGTTCTTTATTGTGTCGGCAAAAAGATAGTCGAAACCGATGCATGCTTCTTTTTGTTCTTGGTCTGTGATGTGGAACGGGAGGGTAAAACTGATGTCCGACCAGGATTCAGCGACTCTCCCTTCCAGTATGTCAAAAGCAGCAGGTATAAAGAAACGGTGTGCGAATGTGATGTAATAGGTTCCTTTTTGATAGGAGTTTGGAATAATTTTTTTGATGAAATCCTGTACGTCGGTTGTGATGAATTCATATTTTGCCTGTGGGCGTTTCATGTTAATTTTTGCTTGTACCTCTGCTTCTTGCTGATTTTGGTAATTTTGGAGGTCAAGTTCAAGGATGCCGTATTGGCATTCCTTCCCTGCCGTGTGTGCGATGTAAGGCTCTTGTAATAGAATGTATGCTAAATTTTCCGTGTTATAAAACAAGTCTTCGTTTTGTCCTTTTAGGATATAGTCTGTCCATATCGCTAGTGTATAAACGGATGCGTTTAATTTTAAGATAACGGGTAAGGTAAGGCAGGAATCCGGGTTTTGAAGCGTTTGTACAATGGTTTGTTTGGTTATCCTTTGCTCTTTTTCGTGTACTTCAATGATAAAACGTTGAAGGTATTCAGTAGAATGAATGCTATCGTTTTCGCTAAAACTTTTGGTAATGTATTTAATGGTATCAAAACTTTTGTCAAAGGTCAGGTGGAGTGAGACAGTAATAGAAGGGGAGGGCATGTCTGTTTCTGCTTTATGAGGAAATTCATGGATACAACCTGTGTTAAGGCAGTATATAGATATTATTATAAATGCTATAAATTTTTCCATGTCAATATTATAAAATACTACTCCTCTTTTTATTACTAATGGGAGGAATTGAGGAAATGATTGTTTTATAGCAATCTATAATTAAATAGTTCGTTTAAAAAATGGCACATCATCAATCCCGTACACATTGTAGATGCAATATTAAAGAAATTTATTTAATCAAACAAGCAAATATAAATAAAAAAAATTGCCCTATCAGCATATTTAAATGCCAATAGGGCAAAATGTCCGGATTTTTTAGGATTATCAATTATCTTTTAGCCATTTGTCAAGCCATGCCTTGAAGGTGCGTTGCCAGAGAATTCCATCCTGGCATCCTGTTACCCAGTGGCATTCATTGGGAAAATACAGGAATTGTGCCGGAATACCTCGCATACGGGCAGCATTGAAAGCTGCCATGCCTTGCGACACGTCAATGCGGAAATCCTTTTGTCCGTGGATAACCAAAATAGGAGTATCCCAATTGCCGACAAACATGTCCGGCGAATTGGCAAAGGTCCGTTGGGCTACTTTGTTGTTTTTTTCCCAAGGAGCGCCGCCCATGTCCCAGTTGGCAAACCACATTTCCTCCGTAGTGAAGTACTGCATTTTTAAATCAAAGATGCCGCAATGGGCAATGAACGCCTTGAAGCGTTTGTCATGATGTCCTGCAAGGTAATAGACAGAATACCCGCCATAAGAGGCACCCACGCATCCCAAACGGTCTGCATCGATATAAGGCTCCTTTTTAGCCTCATCGATGGCAGTGAGGTAGTCTTGGATGTTCTGCCCGGAGTAATCTCCGCTGATTTGCTCCAACCATTCCTGGCCAAAACCTGGTAAGCCACGTCGGTTAGGAGCTACAATAATGTATCCATTGGCAGCCATTTGTTGGAAATTCCAACGGTAACTCCAGAACTGGCTGACCGTGCTCTGTGGACCGCCTTCGCAATAAAGGAGTGCCGGATATTTCTTGCTCGCATCGAAATGGGGAGGATAAATCATCCAGACCAGCATGTCCTTGTTGTCTGTCGTTTTCATCCATCGTTTTTCTACTTTACCCATCGTGAGCTGGTCTAAAATGTGCTTATTGACAAACGACAATTCTACATCCTTGCCGGTCTTTGGGTCCACCCGGTAGATTTCTTCCGGTTTGCTCATCGAAACTTTCGTTGCAATCAGCATGTCTCCAACAGGGGTAACAGAGGTATAATTGTGTATTCCGTCTGTGTGTTTGGTGATTTTGCGGCTAGGAATGTCCAAGGAATAGATTTCATCTGTTGCATGCCAGTCGGAGATAAACCAAATGGTATTGTCGTCTCCCCAGGCAAGCCCTTCCGCGTTTTGGTCGAAACCTTGGGTATAATCTTGTTTCTCGCCAGTTTCCATATTCATGATAAACAGGCGGATTTTGTCGGCTTCATATCCTTCGCGTTCCATGCTCTCCCATGCCATAAACTTGCCGTTGGGGGATATGACCGGATTTTTGTCATATCCCATCATGCCTTCGGTTAAATTGATGGTTTTCCCACTTTCTAATTGGTAGGCATAGAGGTCTGTATTGGTCGAAAGGGCATAATCGATGCCGACTTTCTTGCGGCAGGTGTAAATGAATTGCTTGCTGTCTTTTGTCCATGCCAATTGTTCGACGCCTCCCCAAGGACGGACGGGCGATTCCCAACGTTCTCCTGCCATAATATCCTTGCCTGCTGTAATGGGTTTGCCCGGCGTATAGTCAGCAAGGAAAAGATGGGTGTAACCTTCTACCCAGTCGTTCCAATGGCGATAAAACTGGTCGTTGATGATTCGTGCCTGGGCTTTGGGCAGGTCGGGGTGTAAGTCCTTGATTGTCGGTTCCAATTGCACGTCCTTCAGATACACGATTTTTTTCATGTCCGGTGCATACACATAGCCGTTGATTCCCCCTTCAATCTGGGTGATTTGCCGGGGATTCTTGCCGTCCGGGTCCATTTCCCACAATTGTCCGTCCATCAAGTAGCTGATGTATTTGCCGTCTGGCGTCCAGTTCGGTTCGCCTTCATTAGCTGCCGTATTTGTAATTTGGGTGCTTTCCCCGTCTGCCAGATTCATGACATACAGGTCTGTATATCCCTTGTCTTCCTCCTTATTGAAATAAGTGACGGCATATACCGCTTTGCTGCCGTCCGGGGAGACTTGCACATTGCTGATTCTTCCGAAAGACCACAGCACTTCAGGGGTCATTACGTCTGATTCCAATTTCAGGTCAGCAGGGGTTTTGTAACTTTTGCTGCCTGTCGTATTTGCCGTCTTGTCATTACATGCAGTAAGTGACAAAATGCATAAAATAGGTAATATCGTTTTTTTCATAACAGATGTCAATCTATATCTACAATCTCTTCATGAATTTCTTTTACGGGTTCTTCCGGGGTTCCATCCATAGCTGTAATGATTTTTTTCTTTAACTCTTCTGCTAATTCCGGATTATCCATAATCAATTGTTTGACAGTTTCCCTGCCTTGCCCTAATTTATTCTCGCCGTATGAGAACCAACTGCCGCTTTTCTTGATGACATTATATTCCACGCCCAAATCTACAATTTCGCCTGATTGGGAAATGCCTTCGCCGTACATGATGTCAAACTCTGCTTTCCGGAATGGAGGTGCTACCTTATTTTTCACCACTTTGACGCGGGTATGGTTGCCAAGGATTTCCTCGCCGTCCTTGATTGCTCCGATCTTCCGGATGTCCAATCGCACAGAAGCGTAAAATTTCAGGGCATTACCCCCCGTCGTTGTTTCCGGATTACCGAACATGACGCCGATTTTGTCACGCAATTGGTTGATGAAAATGCAGCACGTATTCGTTTTGCTGATAGTGCTGGTCAATTTTCGTAAGGCTTGGGACATTAACCTTGCCTGCAAGCCCATTACGCTGTCGCCCATGTTGCCTTCAATCTCGGCTTTCGGAGTCAGTGCTGCCACGGAGTCAATAACAATAATGTCAATAGCTGCCGAGCGGATAAGTTGGTCGGCAATCTCCAATGCCTGTTCCCCGTTGTCAGGTTGCGAAATAAAGAGGTTCTCAATGTCCACGCCCAATTTTGCGGCATACGTCCGGTCAAAAGCATGCTCCGCGTCAATGATGGCTGCAATGCCGCCCTGCTTTTGGGCTTCTGCGATGGCATGGATGGCGAGTGTCGTCTTGCCGGATGACTCGGGACCGTAGATTTCAATTACGCGTCCGCGCGGGTATCCTCCGACTCCCAATGCTTTGTCCAAGGCGATAGAGCCTGAGGAAATAACCGGGATTTTTTCCACATGGTTGTCTCCCAGTTTCATGATACTCCCTTTTCCGAAATTCTTTTCAATCTTATCCAGCGTCAGTTGCAACGCTTTCAATTTCTCCAAATTCTTTTCTTTCTCTGCCATATTTATGTATTCGGTTTTAAAAATGATTTGACAATGCTTTGATTAATTGTCCTGCTGCATCCTTCGTATTGACCTTGGTGATGACCTTTACGATGGTTCCTGTCTCGTCAATAACGAAAGTGGTGCGCAACACGCCCATGTACTTCCTGCCGTACATGGACTTTTCCGCCCATACCCCGTAAGCTTCCAAAATGCTTTTTTCAGTGTCGGCAATCAGGTTGAATGCCAAATTGTATTTGGCAATGAACTTCTGGTGGGAAGCGATGGAATCGGGGCTGACTCCCACGATTTCATAGCCTAACCTCATGAATTCTTCATACCCTTCGTTCAAACTGCACGCTTCTGCTGTGCAACCGGAGGTGTTGTCTTTGGGGTAAAAATAAAGCACTATTTTCTTCCCCTTGAAATCGTCCAGGCTGATTTCTTTCCCATTTTGGTTTACCCCTTTGAAAAACGGGGCTTTGTCTCCTTCTTTTAACGGTGTCATAATTCCATTTTCAACATGATTGGTGATTTGTTTTCCACTTCCGTGGTCTCAAGACAAATGTAAGCATATTACTTTAAATAACGATGGATTTTGGAGAATAATATATTTTAATCTTGTTTATGGCTATAATTTTCAGTTGAACCCTTATCTTTGAAGGCAAATTTAATCAGAGGGTATTTATGATGGATTTTTTGGACGAAAACAACTTGACCGGATTGTTGATAGGGATTTGCACATTTTTGGTGATAGGGCTATTCCATCCCGTGGTCATCAAGGCGGAGTACTATTGGGGCACGCGCTGTTGGTGGCTTTTCCTGTTGCTTGGAATTGTAGGCATAATGGTGGCACTATGTGTCCGGAACCTATTTTTTTCAGCGTTGGCGGGTGTATTCGCCTTCTCTTCCTTTTGGAGTATTCTCGAAATATTTGAGCAACGCAAGCGTGTGTTGAAGGGGTGGTTCCCCATGAACCCCAAGCGGGCACATGAATACGAGAAAGGAAGCAAATCCACTTCCCGCTGACAGTGGCAGGAGGTTAGGCTAAGGGTAAGCGGGTGCGTCGGAATCGGCATGCCCTTTTGGGTGCCTGCCATCCCTTCGGAGAAGGCAGGAGCAAATCAAACATTATCCCGGTAACACTCCCCAAAATTCCCCGTTCCTCCGCCCATGCCAACCAAAGGAAGAGCAAAGAATCACCAGAAGTGAACCGGAGATGATACGGGAACAGAACGGGAACAGACCGTGAAAACAATTAAAGATGAACGGCTGACGATAAAAAAGAAGGGATTTATTCCTAAAAAACGGGACTGCATCAAAACAGGTTTGACACAGCCCCAAAAAGTTTGTTATTCTTCCGGGAAGAGGATTTCGTTGTCACGGAACCGGTTGAGTTGACGGCGGAGATGTGCCACTTCATGTTGCAGGTCTTCCACGCGTTTCAACAGGTGGCGTATGGCGTCAATGCCTTCGATGTTGATGGAGAGGTCGTAATAGAGGTGGCTGTATCTTTCCAAATCACCCAGTTGCGAGGCAAGAAGGCAGGGGACTCCATCCACGTCGTGTATTTCTATCAGCCCGCTTTCTTCCAATAGGAATAAGAAATCTCTGTCAGTATGGCTTTTTACACAGTATTCGCTGATAATAATCAATTCATTTTCCATGGCGTATTGTTTTGGTTAAGCATTTTGTAATTCACGGAATAGTTCTTTTTGTTTCTCGGTGAGGTGTGTCGGGAGCTTGACCTCGTATGTGATGAGGAGGTCGCCGAATTTGCCTTCTTCCTTGTAAACAGGGAAACCCTTGCCTTTTAAGCGGACACGGGTGCCATTTTGTGTCTCCGGTTTGATTTTGAGTTTGACTTTCCCGTTGAGGGTATCAACGGTAATGTCCCCGCCTAATACAGCGGTGTAAAGGTCCACTGGGACATTCATGTAAAGGTTGTCTCCTTCGCGTTTGTAAACCGGGTCATCGCTGATGACAAAGGTGATGTATAAGTCGCCTGCCGGACCGCCATTGATGCCTGCCCCGCCTTGCCCGGCGAGCCGGATGGTCTGCCCGTCGGCGATGCCTGCAGGTACGGTAATGCGGATTTTTTTGCCGTTCACGTCGAGTATCTGCTTGTGCGTTGTGGCGGCGTCACGCAAGGAAAGGTGCAACTCGGCGTTGTAATCCTGGCCTTTGAATCCGTGAGTGCTGCGTCCGGATGTGCCACGGCGTGAGCCAAAAAGGGATTCGAAGAAGTCGGAGAAGCCGCTGTCGTTGCCATCGAAGCTTCCACTGAAGTCGCTGCCGTCGGAAGACCAATAGGTGCTGCCAAAGCCTCCGCCTGCCTTGTGCTGTTGCTGGTAGCGTTGTTTCTGGGCTTCAAATTCGTCGGCATGTTTCCAATTTTCACCATAAGCGTCATATTTCTTTCGCTTTTCGGGGTCGCCCAGCACCTCGTTGGCTTCGTTTATTTCTTGGAATTTTTGTTTTGCCGTTGGGTCATTCGGATTCAAGTCCGGGTGATATTTTCGGGCTAATTTTTTGTAAGCCTTTTTGATTTCATCTTGGGTGGCGTTTTTTCCCACGCCCAATACTCCATAATAGTCAATATATGCCATAATTGTCCTTTAGAATTTTTTGACTTGTAAAATTACAACAAATCGGACGAATTGTTATCGCAAATATGATTAAATATGTTTAAGCGGGATTAAGCGAGTAAGGTGTGTTCTACAAGGATTTTGATGCCGATGGCAACGAGTATGACGCCGCCGAGCAGTTCTACGTTCAGCCCTTTGATTTGCCCGAAACGGCAACCACAGAGCACGCCTGCAAAAGAGAGGAAAAAGGTGGTGCCTGCGATGATGGCGGCAGGGAACCAAATGGCTGTCTGTAGGAATGCCATGCTGATGCCGACGGCAAGGGCGTCAATGCTTGTCGCTACTCCTAAAGTCAGCAGGGTTTTGATTGAAAAGGAGATAACGGCATGTTCTTCCTTGCGGAAAGATTCGTAAATCATTTTTCCTCCTAAATAACCTAAAAGCACAAAGGCTATCCAATGGTCAAAGTTGGTAATATAGGTGCTGAACCGGCTGCCAAGAAGCCAGCCTAACCAGGTCATGCCGCCTTGGAAAACGCCCATGACCATAGCCATTTTCAGGGAATGGCGCCAAGTGAATCTGGACAGGCACATGCCGCCGCTGATGCTAACAGCCACGCTGTCCATGGACAAGCCGATGGCGATGAGGAGTATTGTGATAAAGCTCATAATATTTTCATTGGGCTGCAAAGATAAGGGATATTCTTTTATAATCCTTATCTTTGCTTCATGGAATTGCAGACAATAGTACAAATCGGCAAGCCGGATTTCCGGCTGGATTATGCATCCCGCATTTTGATGGCGGGGTCGTGTTTTGTGGAGAACATTGGAGAGAAATTGAAGTATTTCAGATTCAAGGTGGATGTCAATCCTTGCGGTGTCGTTTACAACCCTTTGTCCGTGGCGGGCACCTTGGAACTTTTGCTGGAAAGGCGGCGGTTTGTGGAAACGGACCTTTGGCACCGTGAGGGGTTGTGGGGCAGTTTCCTCCATCATGGCAGTTTTTCTTCGCCCACGGCAGAGGAGTGTTTGCAGAAAATCAACGGCAGGGTAGTGGACTCGTCCCGCCGGCTGGCTGCTACGGACCTTTTGATTCTTACCTGGGGTACAGCCTGGGTTTACCGCCATCGGGAAACAGGTATTGTCGTTTCCAATTGCCATAAATTTCCTGCCAGTGATTTTGAACGTCAGCGTTTGGAGGTGGAGGAGATTGTCGAGCGTTATGCCGCCCTTTTTTCCCGCTTATGGGCGTTGCGTCCGGGATTGAAGGTGCTTGTTACGGTCAGTCCCATCCGCCATTGGAAGGACGGGGCACATGGCAATCAGTTGAGCAAGGCGGTTCTTCTCCTTGCTGCCGACCGGTTGGCATCCCGTTTTGATAATGTGTCCTATTTCCCTTCTTATGAGATTGTGATGGACGAATTGCGGGATTACCGTTTTTATGCCAAAGATATGCTGCATGTTTCGGAACAGGGGGTGGATTATATTTGGGAGCGTTTCCGGGACCTTTATTTCTCTGCGGAGACATTGGCGGTAATGCGCGAAGTGGACAAGCGGAATAAAATCCTCAATCACCGCCCTGCCTGTCCGGACAGTGAAGCCACCCTGCGCATGCGCAGCCGGGCTCAGGAAGAATTGGAGGCAATCATTCGCGAGGCAACGGAAGGAAAGTGCTGTCGGGGACATTGACAACCGTGGAATCTTGCAGGATATCCTGCATAGGAATCCGTTTTAGTTCTTCCAAAGTGATTTCTGTTTTTACAGGATAGCTGGAAGGATATTTTTTCCGGATACGGTGGAGTGCAGGGATACTTTCCAGGCGAGAATGGTAATTGCCTGCCCTGATTTTGAAATCAGGGTTGAAATATTGCAAGTAGGCAGGAATATCTTGGAACTCGGTTTCAAAATTGTCCCGGTATTCTTTCAGCTTTTCGAGGTCACAACCGTATGAATTGACAGAATAAAGTTGGATACGGTAACCAGTGAACGACTTCTTTTGCTTGTTTTCATAAATATGCCATCTGAGCAGGTTGTTGATGGCAGGAGTGTCATGAAGGTTGGCTTCGCCATTGCCGGAAAGGGGGGGAGTGGCGAGTTCTTCGAAAATGTCGTATTCCGGTACAACCAACGTGCTGTCCAGGCACAATGTATCACTTGCAGTATAAAGTGTATCTTGTATTTGCGCTTGCACCCCGAAAGGTAATAAAAGAAAAATAATCAACAATCTGCCCATAATTCTAAAATTTTGGCGAAGATAGGGATAAGATTCAGAAAATTGAAAAATTGGGGAAGAAAAAATGAAGGAAGGCTTCTTTTTTTCATTTCCAAGTTAAAAAAGCGTTAATAGGGGAGAAGATAGCGTCTTCTCGGGTAAAAAGAGATAAATTTGCTTCATCAATTAAAAAATAAAACCATGATGTCTCAGGCTACAGATCAACAGATTATAGAAATTCTGAAAATGGAAGCCATCCCGGCGTTGGGATGTACGGAGCCGGTGGCATGTGCTTTGGCATGCGCCCGGTGTAAAGAAGAATTGGGTAATATCCCCGAACAGATTGAAGTGTTCGTCAGTGGAAATATTTATAAAAACGGCATGGGGGTTGGCATTCCGGGTACCGGTATGGTCGGTTTGCCCATTGCGGCGGCGTTGGGTGCCGTGTGCGGCAAGACGGAATACGGCTTGGAAGTTTTGAAGGAAGTGTCTGCCGGCAACAACTTGCAAGTGGCTAAATCCTTGTTGGAAAAAGGAGCTGTGAAAATACACCTGAAGACGGACGCCCCGGATAAGTTGTATGCCGAGGCTGTTTGCCGCAAGGGGGGAGATACGGTCAAGACGGTCATTGTGCACGGACATACCAATATCGTGCTGGTGGAGAAGAATGGCAATGCCGTTTTCCGGAAAGAAAACACTTCCGCCGGCGCGGACGAAAACGAACGTGCGGAGTTGAGCATTGCCCGCATTTGGGAATTTATCCACAACGTTGAGATTTCAAAAATCGATTTCCTGCTCGAAGGGGCGGAGATGAACAAAGCAATTTCCAAGGAAGGGGTAAATGGCGAATATGGTTTGCAAATCGGGCGCACCTTGCAAGAAAACATCCGGAAAGGAGTGCTTGCGGACGATTTGCTGAGCCGGGCGTTGATTCTTGCCACAGCGGCTTCTGATGCCCGCATGGATGGCTGCGAGAAACCGGTAATGACCAATTCCGGCAGCGGCAACCAGGGGATTACCGTTTACCTTCCGGTAGTAGCGGCTGCAGAGCGGTTTGGCGCTTCCCGCGAGCAATTGGTGCGTGCCCTTGCGTTGAGTAACTTGGTTGCCGCGCATATCCATTATTATATGGGGCATCTCTCAGCCCTTTGCGGGGTCATGATAGCGTCCACGGGTGCTGCCTCCGCCATCACCTACTTGATGGGCGGGGATTATGACCAACTGGTCAATACCATCAAGACCATGACTTCCAACCTGACCGGCATGATGTGCGATGGCGCCAAACAGGGGTGCGCCCTGAAAGTTTATTCCGGCACTTCTGCTGCCGTGCAGGCAGCCCTGCTTTCCACCAAGGGAATCAAGACCCGCAATGACGGCATTGTGGAGGAGGACATTGAGAAAACAGTGCGCAATATCGGCAAAATAGGTTCTGTCGGCATGGAGCAAACTGACCGGACTATTCTGGATATCATGTGCCATAAGGATTGAATCATTTCAGACATAATGAACAGGGGCAGTGCATTTTTGAAAGTGCACTGCCCCCCTTTGCTTTCTCTGTATAGGAGGCTTGGGGATTTTTCGCTATCTTTACCGCATGGGAAACTGGATAAACATACACACCCACCGCCCTGGCAAAGGCATAAATATCTTGGACTCCTGCCTTGGTGAAACGTTGCCTTGCCGGGAAGGGAAAATCTTCCATTCTGCCGGCATCCATCCTTGCTTCATCGATGCCCGTTCCCGGGAACGCTTGGAAGAGTTGGAGCAGGCTGCTGCCGTTGGGAAAATTGTGGCGCTGGGCGAAGCGGGTTTGGATAGGAATGCGCCGGCGTCTCTCCCCGTGCAACAAGCCCTTTTCGAAGCGCAGTTGCAAATGGCCTGCCGCTATGATTTGCCCCTTGTCATTCATGTAGTACGTGCCGTCCCTGAGTTGGTGGCTTCCTGCAAGAAATGTCCCTCTTTCGGCAAGGGAATAATCCACGGTTTCAATAACCGGAGGGAAATCCTGTACGATTTGTTGCGTCATGGCTTTTATGTCTCTGTCGGAGCGAAAGTGTTGGATGCCCGTTCGCATGCCAGTGTCCTCTTGCCGGAAATTCCGGCGGAACGCCTTTTTTTGGAAACAGACAATGCCGCAATACCGATAGAAGAAATATATCAGGCTGCCGCCCTGCGGAAACAGGTTGCCGTCAGTGAATTGCAGTGCCTGATAGAAGCAAACTTCAGGAAGCTCTTTACCCGTTGCGGATAAATGTGTAACTTTGCGTCCTTGAAAAAACAAAAATCCATGAATGATTGGCTTGACCGTACAAGATTGCTTTTGGGAGAAGAAAAACTGGCGCGTTTGGAGCGTGCCCATGTCCTGGTTGTAGGTTTGGGGGGAGTGGGGGCTTATGCCGCGGAACAACTTTGTCGCGCCGGCATCGGGGAAATGACTGTCATTGATGGCGATGTCGTGGAGCCTACCAACAAAAACCGCCAACTCCTGGCATTGGACGGCAACATGGGATTGCCCAAGGCGGAAGTGATGGCGTCCCGCCTCCGGAGCATCAATCCTGCCTTGCGTCTGCATGTGCTGGACGAATTTGTCCGTGACGACCGCATGCTCAGCATCCTCCGCGCGGCGGCTTACGACTACGTTGTTGATGCCATAGACACCCTTGCCCCCAAAATATTTCTGATTTACCACAGCCTCCAGTTGGGACTGCCCGTTGTCAGTTCCATGGGCTCTGGCGGCAAGCTCGACCCTTCGAAAATCCAGGTTGCCGACATTTCCAAGAGCTACAATTGCGCTTTGGCTCGCATGCTCCGCAAGCGCCTCCACAAATTGGGAGTGTACAAAGGGGTGAAAGTCGTCTTCTCCCCCGAAGTCACAGACCCTTCGGCGGTCGTCCTCGATGAGGGGCAAAACAAAAAATCCAACGTCGGCACCATCTCCTATATGCCTGCCCTCTTCGGATGCCATGCCGCCTCCGTCGTCATCCGCGACCTCCTGGAAAATTCCGATGCTGTCGGGTAATTCCCGCTTTTTGCAATTACCTTGTCTAATGGAGGTTTTGTTTTGTTGAGATAGCACTGAAGTTTTGACTTTGCGAACAGATTTTCTATTTCTTTTTTACTGCTTCACGTTATATTCCCTCTAAAATCCCAATAAAATACTACTCTTTATTGAGGGTTTAGTATCTTTTTAGAGAGGGTTCATTGAGAGATAAACCTAATCAAACCCTATTCAAACCCTAATCAACCCCTATTCCAATAGTATTAGATAAGTTTTGAATAGTTTTTTTATTGTCTTATTTATAACGAAATCATCTCAAAAAATAGGCTTAACCCATAAGCATAATCCTGACAAGAGCGTTTCTATATCGAAATTAATGCAGGAAGGAAATGTGTGCAAGTACAAAAAGAGGGTGTTTTAAAATAGTCAATCATATTTCTTTGGTTACTGCACCGCTAATTGTGGTTTTGTTCTGAGTCAGCTTCTGTTTTGAACAAAGTGGATGCTTGTTTTCTCTTGTCCTCGCTTGGAGTTTATTTTTTGAAGTGGAGGTTGTGTTTTTGTATAGTGT
>DXFT01000113.1 GCA_019114285.1 Candidatus Odoribacter faecigallinarum | reverse complement strand
ACGTCGGTGTTGTAACCATAGAGATGCGGAGAGCCCGCTGTCCGTTCTATGCGCACGCAGTTTACCGCCCCGACAGCGGCGGCTTCCGCACTGATGTTGTCAAGGTAGGGAAGGATGCGCGTTTTGTGGGGGATGGTGACGTTGAAACCGCACAAATCGGGATGGGCGTCCAGCAGGACAGGCAATCCATGGATGTCTTCCAGTTCGAAGGGGAGGTATCGGGCGTCCAGCCCCTCCCGCCGGAACAATTCGTTGAAATATTCCGGAGAGCGGGAGTGGGCGATGGGGTAGCCGATGATGCCGTAAAGCCGCATGATACTTCGTTTATGCTGTCGTCTGTTTGTTCAATTTCTCCCCCAAATACTCTAACCCGAAGATGAGCACGAAGCCGAAAATGCAAAGCAGGATGGCTTGCCACAAGAAAGACGGCGTGCCGGTGAGTTGCTCGAAAGCGGCGGGGTTGATGTTGGCTTCTACCAACGGGTGTACAGCTCCGTGGCTGTCCGTGTAGGTCTCGAGGGTCTCTTTCCAGGGCCATACCTTGTTCAGCGAGCCGACCATGAATCCCGTGAGCGTCGCTACCGTGGCGGTATGGTGCTTTTTGAGCAGCCACGAGAGCAGGTGTGAAAAGCTGACGATGCCGGTGACCGCCCCAAAGGCAAACAGCAACAGGATGCCGAACTGCAGTGCGCTGACTGCCCCGAGAATATAAGCATATTTGCCCATCAGCAGCAGGATGAAAGCTCCCGAGATGCCCGGCAAAATCATGGCACAGATGGCAATGGCTCCCGAAAGGATGATGAACCACCATGCGTTGGGTGTCTCCGAGGGAGACAGGATGGTGATGACGTATGCCACGGCTGCCCCGATGATGAGCGCGATGACCGTCCCCGCGTGCCAGCGTTGGATTTCCTTGGCGACGAGCACGGTGGAGGCGATAATCAGCCCGAAGAAGAAGGACCAGATTTGAATGGGATAATGCTCCAACAGCCAGGTCATGAGTTTCGCAAGGGAAAAGATGGAAATCCCGATACCCAAGAGAATGGAGAACAGGAAACTGCCGTTGATTTGCTGCCAGAACGCTTTCAGCTTCAGTGTGAACAACAATTTCAAGGCATGCAGGTTGATGCTCTTGATGGAATCCACCAATTCTTCATAAATGCCTGCAATGAAAGCAATGGTGCCGCCGGATACCCCGGGCACTACGTCGGCTGCTCCCATGGCGCAGCCTTTCAGTATCAATAAGGGATAATTGTGTTTGGACATGTTTTTGAATTTAGGGGATTGGAAAAAAATAAATCCCGTGCGGGATTTATTTTTTCAATACGTTACGATGCTCAAAACGGAACAGGTCGAACACTGTTTTTACCGGAGTAAAGGTCGTGAGCGGGACTTCCACAAACAGGGTAATCCAGTTTGCCATGGCCCCATTCCATAACCCCGGCAATTCCTGAACCTTGATTTCCTTGCCCTTGTAGGATTTGGTGGTAATGAACCCTTGGGCAGGGTCGATGAACTTCTCCAAATCGTACTTCTTTCCTTTGGGGCTTTTCACGCAACATACCAGGTCCACCGGGTTGAAATGGGTGGAATGGTCGAATATCTTCTTCTGCTCCTTGTCCTTCAGGTTGGCTTGTGCGGACTCGATAATCATCAGCCGGCTGCTGCCGTCCGCCGTCTTTACCCAGAACGGCCCGCCTCCCGGTTCGCCTTCGTTTTTCACCATGCCGCATACCCGGATGGGGCGGTCGAGCAATTGCTGGAGGTGGCGGATGCGTTCCTTCCGGTCGGCGAACGTCCTCCCCTCGGCTTCCTTGTACCCGATGGTGGGCAAATAACTTTCGATGGTTGCCAGGTCCTCGTCCGTCGGGCGTTTGTTCAGGACAGACAGGAAGCCGGCTACCTTTTCCTGCACTTCCAGCAGGATGCCTGCCAATATTTTCTTGTATTTCACGGTGTCGCCTTTCGAGCGGTCGGGAACAACATTGTCAATGTTTTTGATAAAAATGATGTCCGCCTTCAGTTCGTTGAGGTTATGGATTAAAGCGCCATGCCCTCCCGGACGGAAAATGATTTGCCCGTTCTCGTCGCGCAGGAGTTGCCCCTCGCTGTCAATGCTCACCGTGTCCGTCGAAGGCTTCTGCACGGAATACGTGATATCATACTTCACATGGAACATCTTCTCGAAAATCTTGCTGATTTTCTTCTGGCGCGCCTGGAAAAGCGGCATGTATTCCTCGGACACGGTGAAATGAATGTGTGACGTATCCTTTTCCCGGGCATAAAGCGCGCCCTCCACGATATGCTCGTCGAATGCCGTGCGTACAAAATCCCTGTAAATATGGAAATCTATCAATCCCTTAGGCGTGTTGCCATAGTTAAGCCCTTTTTTGGTCAGCAGGTATTTGAGTATTTCGCAAAACTCCCGTTTGTTAATCATCCGTTGGATATCCTTGCCGTCTTTCCACATGACATCGGAAAGGTGTCCGTAAAAGGGAAGCTCGTCCATTTTCTCAAAGAAATAATGTATCGTGCCCGGCTCTTTGTGCTGTACCAGGTCAAGGAACTCTTCCGTCGTGCCGTGGTAATTGTCCATAAAGGCATAAAGGTCCTTGAACATACGGGTTGCAGAACCGGATGCCGGCACCATTTTCAATATGTCTAATTTTTCGCATGCTTTATCGTATGTGTCCACCAAGCGTTCCTCCTCTTCCGGTTGCACTTGTATGATGCCGTTGCCGATGGTGGCTGCTTCGGACAAATTGACATAGTCAAATCCTTTTTCAAAATTAGCCAATTGGGAATCAATGGCTTCCGATTTTATGCCCCTTTGTTTGAATTGGGCAAGGTCTTCTTTTGTGTACATAGGCTATCTGTTTATTTAATGGCGGGGAGTTTACTCCTCTTCTTCATCGTCATAAATTTCTTCTTGGTTATCAAGTTCATTCTCATAAAAGTTTTCCGCTTCCTCCAGGAGCGTATCGAGGTCGTCCTGGCTGAGGGGCTCTTCGTCTATCCAATAAATCCGTTGGTTGTCATAGAACCCGTCAAGGCCGCACTGGATGATGCAACGCGGGGATTCTGTGTGCACGACATACACTAAGTCAGTGGCTTCTTGTGAATTGTCTGCAATAAGAAACTTTGGTAACATGTCAATCTTTCTGTTTATTATACGTGGTTATGGGACAAAGGTAGGAAATAAATCAAATATCTTCCTCTATCTTGTCATGTTTTTCTTCTGCCGTTCCCTGCTTTCCGTCTTTTCCCCTTTCTTCGGCAAGGGCTTGTCGGGTGGGAATCAGGTGAATGCCGGTAATATTCCTTAAAATATTTCTTGATATTCTCTATGATATTACTCTGTGAAACCTCTCAATAAACCTGTAAAAGTAGAATAAAAACCCTATATTATAAAGTGTTTTATAAAGGTTCTATAAAGGTTTTATAAAGGTTTTACATGGTAAAATGTAGGAAAACAACAGGTTTTGTACAGGGAAATTTCACGGTAAAAGACGGGTCAGTCCAAGGGAGGTCCGGGGGAGGGGAAGAGGGAACGGATGAGGACGGGTGCGGAATGGACAACCCGCAAGAAAAAAGCGTGCGTGTGTGTGGTTATGAGGCTTTTATAAAAAATCTTTTGTTTTTTTAGGCAAATCCTTTTTGTCGTATGGAAATTATCTTTACATTTGCGTATCGAAAAATAATTTCCGAACCGATGAAAAGGTGGGAAAATAAAAAGACAGGTTTGCTGCAAGGCAGCCTCGATATGTGTATGTAAAATTTGGTTGTAAGGTTCTCTATGAGGACAATAAAAGACTGGTTTGTATGACAGTCAGAATGTATGTGTATATATTGAAGTCAGCGGGCAGAAGTACAAGGTTGCGAAAGAGGGGAGGAATTGGCGGGGCGGTGGTTTCGAAAACGTTGTTAGCTTTGGTGCTGTGCCTTTTTCCGATGTTGCTTTCAGCACAGACGACACGGGTGAAAGAGCCGGATACGATTCCCGGAAGGGAGCGTTGGGCGATAAAGACCAATGCCGTGGAATGGTTGTTGACCATTCCCAACATCGGGGTGGAATTTGATTTGTCCCGTTCCATTTATAACCGGATGACTATCGGTTTGACGGCGAAGTGGAATTGGAATACCCGGCATAATTACAAGCCTTCCGTTGTGTTTAACGTGTTTGAGGTGCGTCCCGAGTTCCGTTATTATTGGCGGACGACGATGAAGCAGCCGCGGGACGATGACGACACGACACGCCGGAGCGTGCGGCAGTGGCTGAAGGAGGAAGTGTTCACGACGGGACGGGTGGACCCGAAGTATTGGCGTGCGTATTATATTGGCGGTTACGTGCATGGGGGAAAGTATTCTTTTAAGTTCGGAGAAGAGGGCAGGCAGGGGCAGATGTACGGTCTGGGTTTTACGATGGGGTACGGGTTGCCGCTATATACCTACAAGAGCGGAGCCATTGATATTGAGTTGGGGGCGTCGCTGGGCATTGAGCTGACGAAATATGATGTCTATACGCACAATCCGGACGGAAATTATTATACAAAGGTGGAGAGCAAGAGCCGGGGGCTGCATGTGGTGCCTTATCCGGTGGTTTCGGAATTGAAAGTGGGTTTTGTCTATCGGTTTAATTCCATACAGAATAAGTACAAGCGGGTGGATTACGTGAAGCAGGAGTTGAAGCGGCAACGGCGCGAGGAGGCGCAGATGCGGCGCGATTCCATTTTGATGCAGCGGGATTCTGCCCGGATGCAGCGGCTGGCGGAGCGTGAGGCGTTGCGGACTCCACGGGATTCTTCGGGGACGGTGGCAGCTCCGGACACGGCGGCAGTGAAGGCAAAATGGTGGCAAGTATTCAAGAAACGTGATAAGGCGACGGAACAGGCACAGACGGCGGTGAAAGAGGTGTCCGTGGAACCGGCAGTGAAGGAGGGAACCGTGGAGGAAGCTGCCGTGGAGGAGAAAAAGAAGGAGCGCACGGGGATAAAAAGTTTGTTCCGGTTCGGGAAAAAACGGAAAGGAGGTGACGCATGATACGGAAGAGGATTACCGGTTGGTTTTGTTGTTGGGCAGCGTTGGCTGCCGTAGGGGCATGCACGGATGTGGAGTTCGGGGGCAGGGCGGAGCACCAGGAGAATGCCAAGGTGCAGGTGCAAGTGGATTGGAGTGCCGATACAGCGGGGACTGCGGGGGATTTGTGCATAGCCATGAGCCGTATTCTCCGGTCTGTCCATTACGTGTGGGCAGTGGACGAAGAGGGCGGGGTGAAGGTATTGGACTCGACGGATTTCGCCGCTCCGGGATTGGTGGGCATGACCAAGGCGGCGGATTCCGTGGAGTCGGATTCGACGGTGGTGACGGCAGGCTTGCCGGAAGTTTTGCCGGGGGATTATTACGTGATGGCTTTCAACCGGGACACAGCGTTGTTTGAGGTGGAGGGCTTGGGAGCGTTTGCCGCTGACGCAGCGTATAGCATGCGGGATTTGCGTTTGAGGGTGAGGGAGATGCGGCAGGCGGAGATAGATACGCTCATGGACAACAGCCATGCGGATTTCAATCCTTCCTATACTTATATTAAAAATAGCGGACCTTTGTTCCTGGACGTGATGAAGCAGACGTTCACGGAGGGAGGGGTGCAGCCTTTGCGTTTGCAACCGGAACCTTTGACGCAGCGACTGGCTTTCCGTTTTTATGTGGAGCTGGAGGAAGGTGTGGAAGTGGAGCGTATTATCGGGGAGATTTCCGGCGTGGCAGGTGAGACGGAACTGATGTCGGGCACAGTGGACGATTCGGTGACGTGCCGGGTGCTGTTTCCGGCGCGGGAGGTGTCGCGCGAGGGGCAGACCGTGCTTTACGAGGGGGAGGTGAATGTATTGGGGTTATTCCCGGGGAAGGATGATTCTTTTATTACGGGACCGGGTATCCTGCAACTGTCCATCCAGGCACGCAGCGGGGAGTATGAACGGCTTTTCCATGCGGGTATCAACCTGAAGGGGACGATTACCCGGGCTGGCTTGATGAACGCCCTGCCGGGCGAGACAGGTTTCCGGGTGGCAAGGGAAGAGGCTGTGCTGACCGTGGAGGCTTTGCTGAAAATCAAAAATAACCAAATCGAGCCGGGCGGGGACGGGCAAGGCGTGGAGGTGTGGTTCGACAGTGACAAAATTGATGTAGAAGTATAGAATGATATGGTAAAGAGGTTGTTGCATATAGTATTCATAGGCGCGGTGCTTGCCTGTTCTGACCATTCCTACCGGGGGGATGCGGATGCCGGGGTGGTGGAGGAGGAACTGGTGCCGGTAATGGTGGTTGTGGGTGACCCTGACCATTTGATTGTCACTCCTTCGGGGAAAGGGCAGGGCGCGATTGACAGCGACACGAAAGAGGCTTGGGAAGATGCCTCCATTTACGTCTTTGCCTTCAAGCGGGATTTGCAGACTTCTTTCAGCGTGACGAGCCAGGAGGATAGCGAATGGTGTCTCCTCGACGGTTCGGGCGATGAGATGGGTAGCCTGGCGGGGAAGAAGGCGCGCATCGGCATGCTGGATTCCTATGTGGCGTGGGAGGGCATCAACCGCAAGATATATTACCCGCAATCCAACCAGCCGTATGACTTTTACGGTTACTATATTGACGATATCCCCGTGGAGCAGGAGAAAATCACCCGCACGGACGACGCCGTGCAGATAGAGGTGGAGATTGACGGTACACAGGATTTGATGACTTCCAAGGCGGAACTGACGGACGACCAGCTGTACCGCGAGGACCTCACGGACGAGGACCGCCTGGATATCCTGAATTACAGTTACAGCGCCTATACTGCCAAGCGTAACATCCAGCCGGTGATGTATTTCAAGCACCACTTGGCACGCCTTCGCTTTGAGTTGTATCCCGGGCGCGTGGAAGCGAACGAGGTTTATGTGGATTCCATCACCGTGCGCTCGAAAGACCGCGCCATCTTCACCGTGGCGCACAAGGCGGATGACCGCATGGGAGTGGATTTTTCCATGGACAGCACTTATACCTTCCTGTCTTTGCGCGAAACGGACGGTTCACGCCTCCGCCGCGATACGTACCACACGGACTATACGGGTGACTATAACCTGCCGTTGTATGAGCGGGACGGGGTGCAAGTCGGGGGCAGCCTCCTGGTGGCTCCGGACACACAGTATGAGGCGCACATCTACCTAAAGGAGCGGGGCAAGGGTAACAACAGTATGGTCTATACCTACGAGAACGTGGTGCCCATCACCTGCAACGAGGGGTATTTCGAGGCGGGCAAGCAATATACTGTGCGTATCGGGGTATATGGGAT
>DXFT01000112.1 GCA_019114285.1 Candidatus Odoribacter faecigallinarum | reverse complement strand
CCATGGGGGTGATTCCGATGATTTTGGGAGGAAGCAGCCTATGGATGCCGATGGGGGCAGTGATTTGTTATGGCACGCTTATCATGATGGTATTTTTATTGACCGTCTTGCCTATTGCTTATTGGCAATGCTTCCAAGGCTCGACGGAGAGGCGTTTGGCGAGTGAATCTATTGAAAAATTGTAAGATAAAGTCATGAAAACATTCTACAAAATGAAATGGAATAGATATATTGGTAATTTATGTGCTTGTATGGTTCTGATAATGCCAGCTATGGCACAGAAAACTTATACATTGGATGAGTGTCTGGAGCAGGCACTCCGGAACAATGTCCGTATAAAAAATGCGACCAACGATTTGCGTATGGCACAGTATGAACAGCATGGGACTTTTTCGAAATATTTTCCTTCTGTAAGTGCAACTGCGGGAGGACTGATTGCCAGTAAGGGACTTCTGGAAATGGAATTGCAACCCGGCATGCTTGTTTCTATGGTTGACGACGGTGTAGTTGGAGGCATTTCCGCGTCGCTTCCTCTTTTTGCGGGCAGGCAAATTGTCCATGCTAACCGCTTGGCAAAAAATGCTGTGGAAATCAGTAAAATCAAAATGTCCCAATCAAAAGATGAAGTTGTGCTGACTACTGAAAAATACTTTTGGCAGGTTGCTGTATTGAAGGAAAAATTGAAAACCATAGGCAAGGTTGAAAAGCAGTTGGAAAGTGTCCGGAAGGATGTAGAAGTTGCAGTTCGTGCAGGAATTGTGAATAATAACGATTTATTGCAAATACAGTTACGGCAAAATGAGATGGAGAGCACCCGTTTAAGCGTAGAAAACACCCTTTGGTTTGCCCGCAATATACTTGCCCAATATATTGGTCTGGGAACGCAGGCGATAGAAATTACGATGGATACAGATACTTTATTACCTCCTGAAGATGTATATATAAAACCGGAGATAGCATTGCCGGCAAATTACAATTACCAGCTTTTGGAAGAAAATGTGGAAATTATGCGTACCCAGCAAAAAATGGCTGTGGGAAAGAATTTGCCTGTAATAGCCATTGGGGGTAATTATTCGTATGAAAATCTTTTTGACAGGGATCATCATGTTGGAGTCGGATTTGCCACTATCTCCATTCCCATCAGCGATTGGTGGGGCGGTTCACAATCTATCAAAAAGCAAAAATTGAATGCATGTAATGCTGAAAATACTTTAGCTGACCAAAGCGAGGTATTGCTTATCGGCATCGCCCATTTTTGGAATAGCCTTCAGGAGGCATATAGGCAAATACATATTGCAATAAATTCCATCGAACAGGCGACAGAAAACCTCCGGCTACAAACAGATTATTACAGGACCGGGCTTTGTACGCTCAGTGACCTGCTTGATGCGCAGACTCTTTACCAACAAAGCCATGATAAATACATGGAAGCCTATGCCCAGTATGCACTAAAGAAAAGAGAATATCTACAAGCTACCGGTCAAGAAAAGTATTAATCTATTTCTCTGAGTTTATATTAAAAAGCATCCGGATAATCAAAATCAATATCCGGATGCAATTATTTTATCGTTTGGTGTCAATCTGGTGCAAGGCAAACGCGTATGCCCCCAGGGAAATGGCACGGTTGGCGCCAATGCGGGAGGTCATGACTCCGATACGTTTTTGCGGGTCATAAACCACTTTGTCCGTCGAGCCGTAAATGTTTATTTCTCTGGATTCGCCTTGGGCGAAAGACGCAAATTGGGAATCGTCATCCAAATCATATACCTTCATTTGTACCCGGTTGATTTCGTCTCCGCTCATTGTATGAATCTTTCCCCGCATTTCCCGTAACAGGGCAGGCATGAAAAATTCGCGTGCAGCTGATACCCCACCGCCGATTACTATCAGCCCGTCAATGAGGGTGGCTGTGGTTGCCATGGCATAACCGGCTATTTCACCCATTTTTTCAAATGCGGCGATAGCGGCTTGTTGGTTGCCGGGTTTATCACCTTTGGCAATATCGTAAATGTCCTTTGGAGTGAACGTGTGTTTTTTGTCACCTGAAACATCGCCGTAAACCCTTTGCACGGCACGAATGGATACTCCGTCTTCGAGAATGAAGTCAGGGGATTGGTTGTTGGGAAGACACCAGGTCTCTACACAGGAATTGTCTCCTAAGTTTAAGTGTCCGCCGATGACAATACCAATGCCAAAACCGGTACCGATGGTATAACCGATGAGGTTGCGGTAGCGTTTATTGCTTCCCGCCTGTTGTAGTTTTTGGTTTATCTCAGGCAATGCACCTGCCAAGGCTTCGCCGTATGCATACAAGTCTCCGTCGTTGTTGATGAAAACGGGGATGCCGAATTTCTTTTCCAGGAAGGGCCCTAATGCTACCCCGTCACGGAAGGAGGGAAAATTGGGTAAGTAGCCGCCAATAATTCCTCGCGGGTAGTCGGCAGGTCCGGGAAAAGCAAAACTGATGGCTACCGGTTTTTCCTGGAGTTGGCTGATGATTTGGGTAAACCCTTCGACGAGGGATGCCATGCAGGTATCTAAATTGTCCGCACGCGAGGGAAGGGTGAAGGGAGGAATGATGTCTTTATTTCCCTGGATAGCCCCGAATACGAAATTTGTTCCTCCGGCGTCTAAAGTGATGACAATTCTGTTATCGTTGTTGTACATATTATTTACTTGTTTTTGCGATTAACGAAAAGAATACAAGGTATAGGATGCAGATGGCAATGACCAATACGGAACCGATTTGTGATCCCATGTTGTCGGTAAGTGCTCCCATGACGGGAGGGATAATGGCTCCGCCACAGATACCGGTGACCATCAGTCCGGAAATTTCATTCGCCTTTTCCGGGCGGGCTTTGAGCGCTTGTGAGAAAATGACGGAGAATATGCTGGAGCAGGTATAGCCGATAATGCCGACCAAGGCAAGAATGGCGATTTCCCCTTGGGCGAAAAATAAGGCGATGATGGCAACCAGCGCGATATAGATATGTATTTTATAGTATTTCATGTCAGCCATTTTCAACAACATGGCAGCGCCAATCAATGCACCGATGGTACGGCAAAGAGAATAAACGCTGATGCCAAGAGTTGCATTGGTCGTATCCATGCCTACCCGCTCGATGAGCAGTTTGGGAGTTACGGTATTCATACCTACGTCCACGCCAACCACGAACAGGATGCCGATGAAACAGAGCAGCACCATGCGGTCGGATAACAGGCGGAAAGTATTGCCCAATGACGAGGTCGTCGTGCTTGGGGTTTCTTCTTTAATAGGCGTTGCCATTAACCAGCCTGCCGATATGATTGTAATGAGGGCATAGATAGGGAAAATATATTGCCAATTGCCCAAGGTTTTGGTAGCGAACAGAGCGATAAAAGGGGCACAGACTGCAGACACGGCTTTTACTACTTGCCCGGCGGTGAGCGAACTGGTCAGCATGTCACCTTTTACGACATTGGTCAATAATGGATTTAACGATACCTGCAAAATGGTGTTGCCAATGCCTAAAAGGATACAGGCAAGCATGCAGGTATGGAAATCAAAGGTAATGAAAGGGATGATCATACCGATGATGGTAATGACATTACTGAGCTGGACAGTCTTTTTGCGCCCAAGCCTGTTCATGAGGGCTGCTGTGGGGACGCTCAGCAAGAGGAACCAGATAAAAATCATGGATGGAATGAAATTGGCAAGCGTCTCGCTCAAATTGAACTCTTGCTTGGCATAGGCGGTCAATGTCCCGACGACGTCAACGAAACCCATGACGAAAAACCCGAATAATACAGGTAATACCTTTGCTATTGGAGTTGAAGAATTTTGTGTCATATTGTTAGTTTTTTAGTGATGTAAAGTTTCTATTTTAACCAGACTTCCAAGAAGGTGACATTGCCTTGCAGCGTTATTTCATTTAATTGTGCAGGGACCAATACGGTGTCACCCTGGGTAAGCATTTCCTTCTCCCCACTTCCCCAGGTCATTTCAGCCTTCCCGGATAGGCAGCTATAAATTACAAAGGAGTCCAGGTCAGAGTAGTCCCGGGTGACTGAACCTTCCACTTGTACAATATTAGTTGTGAAATGGTCACAGGTTTTCAGATTTACTGCTTGCCCGATGACAGGTTTGTGGGTGATGTTATAATTCTGCGGTTTGGAAAAATCAATGGCGTCAACAGCCAGATCTGTGTGCAATTCACGGGGATGCCCTTGTGCGTCCACGCGTCCCCAGTCATCTACCCGGTAGGTAATGTCTGAAGTTTGTTGTATTTCTGCAATGAGCAATCCTTTGCCAATGGCATGTATGGTGCCGGCTGGGATGAAATAGGCATCTCCGGGTGATACTTCTATTTTTTGGAGCAGGGAAGGCAGTGTCCCGCACTTTACGGCTTGCAGGTATTCTTCGCGGGATACTTGCCGGTTGAAGCCAACGTAAAGGGACGCTCCCGGCATGCAGTCTATAACATACCACATTTCCGTTTTCCCATAAGAATGGTGCCTTTCTTTTGCTAATTCATCGTCCGGATGTACTTGGATGGAGAGGACATCATGCGCATCGATAAATTTTACTAAAATGGGGAACTCAATGCCGTATTTTTCGTAATTGGCTTCCCCGACAATTTCATCCATATAAATTTCAATGACTTCTTGTAAATTGTTGTCTTTTAAGAAGCCGTTTGTAATAACAGATAAATCGTCCTGTACTCCGGATATTTCCCAACTTTCACCTATTTTTTCTCCAGGGAAAACTGTTTTTCCTAAAACAGCCCCTAATTTGTCACCACCCCAGATTCGTTCTTTCAGGCGCGGTTTGAATTTTAAAGGGTATAACATTCTACTTCGTTTTAATATATAAAAAAACACAGGATTCAAAAGTAGGGAAAATCACTGAAATATGCTAATGAAATCCGGAAGAATCCTGTCAAAAATTAGTCTTTTATTCTGTATTATGCCGAAAAGGGGCTGTTGCACGTTGGAATATGCCTTGTATCCAGGCAAGGGTCATGCCGTAATTGCTGACCGGCACCTGGGCGTCGATTGCAGGCTGTAGGCGGTTGCGTAATTGACGTGCTGTCAC
>DXFT01000111.1 GCA_019114285.1 Candidatus Odoribacter faecigallinarum | reverse complement strand
TTCCAACCATTTTGCTTACATTTGCCTATATGAACAGGATTGAAAAACATATTGCTGCCATCATTGCTTTGTGCAAACAGTACAAAGTCAAAAAACTGTTTGTATTTGGGTCTATACTCACAAACCGCTTTAATGAAAAAAGCGACATCGATTTTCTGGTGGACTTCAACAAACAGGAAATTGAAGATTACTTTGACAATTTCTTTGACTTCAAATATGCCTTGGAAAAATTATTGGACAGGGATATTGACTTGGTGGAAGAACAAACCATCAAAAACCCCTATCTACGCAAAAACATTGACAACACTAAAGCACTGATATATGGAGGAGCGTACTAAAAAATACTTGGCAGATATATTGGCTGCCATTGAAGAAATTGAAAGTTTCTTTGCTGGAAGTCCCAAACTCTTTGAAAGTTTCTTGAACAATTTATGCCTAAGAAGGGCTGTTGAAAGAAACATTGAAATCATTGGGGAAGCCATGAACAGGATATTAAAAACTGACCCCAATATCCAGATTACCAATTCCAGAAAAATTGTGGATGCACGCAACTATATCATACATGGCTATGATAGTTTATCAGCAGATATTTTATGGAGCATTGTCATTAATCATTTACCCAAACTAAAAACAGAAGTTGAAAATCTATTATGGTGAATATTTCCAAGCAATTTTGCTTGTATATAGAAATCCTGTCAAAAACTCACCGTCTTATTTCTTATTCTCTAGAAAAAAATATTGGGAATAAGGTTATTTCATTTCTGTTTAAGCCCTAGTTTCTGTTCAAAGTCTGACTGTTCCTTCTTATCTACTGCCACCAAACCATCAGGCTCATTCTTGACCACCCAGCCATAGACTCCACTATCCTGCATATCTTCCACATCCTTTGCCAGAAGATTTTCTATATAACGCTTCAAATTCGTCCCTTGGGCTACCGTCTTTATCGACAAATAACGGAATACATCTTCTGGGATGTCTATCACTTTACGCCTGCGTGTTTTTACTGCCAATTCCATAACCTTATTTCTTTTGGAACAAAAGTACAAAATATATACGATATATACAACGGTGGGTATTTATAGGAATTTATGGTTCAAGCCCAAATGATGACACAGATTTTTAGGTAGTTGCAAAAAACAACTGCCTTTTTTATTTCCCTCAATAGTCCCTTTTTTGGAAAGTTGTTTAAACCAGAGGTTGCCGGTATCTTCAGAACCTATACCTGCCCTATTCAGGGGGATAAAGGAGAGATTCCTATGTCCTCCTTATCATTTTCAAGACATATTTGCCTTATAAAAACCTTATCTCAACCTAATCAAATACTATTGGAATAGCGTTTGATTAGCGTTAGAATAGCGTTTGATTAGCTTTAGCTCTCAAGGAAAGGTAAAGGAAAGGTCATGAAAAAGTCAGGTATCCCCCGGTCTTGGGCAAGAGCATACCGAGAATTCGGGCGGAAAAGGAAGGCAGGAGAAATCAGGCATCAAAACCATTCCCATGGGACAAGGGGAACGGCGCGGCACTCCCTGAAAACAAGAAAGGCTGTGGCGCAAGTCATTTTTACGCCACAGCCTCAGATAAAAGCTATTCTAACAACCGATTATTTGTTCTCAAAAATGATGTGGTCGTCTTTCACATCCACCACAATCCGGCTGTCTTTGGTGACTTGCTCCGACAAAATCTGGCGGGACAAATCGTTCAGCAGGTTCCGCTGGATAACCCGTTTGACGGGACGGGCACCGAATTGCGGGTCATACCCCTCGTTGGCAATCCATTCCACAGCCTTGTCGGTAACTTCAATGGCAATGCTGTTGTTCGCCAGCATCTTCTGCAAGGACTTGACTTGCAGGCGCACGATGTCAATGATTTCACTCTTGCGCAAGGGCGTGAACATGATGACCTCGTCGATACGGTTCAAGAATTCCGGTCGGATGGTCTGTTTCAAAAGCTCATATACCTCCTTGTTGGTTTCCTCCAATACCTCGTCACGGTTCTTATCGTCCAAGTCTTTCAGCTTGTCCTGGATGATGTGCGCCCCGATGTTGGAGGTCATGATGATAATCGTGTTCTTGAAGTCCACCGTCCTGCCCTTGTTGTCGGTCAGACGCCCGTCATCCAGCACCTGCAAGAGGATGTTGAAAACATCGGGATGGGCTTTCTCGATTTCATCCAGCAAGACCACGGAGTAAGGTTTCCGCCTTACGGCTTCCGTCAATTGCCCGCCTTCGTCGTATCCCACATATCCGGGAGGCGCCCCGATTAAACGGGAGACAGAGTGCTTCTCCTGGTATTCAGACATATCGATACGTGTCATCTGCGACTCGTCGTCAAAGAGAAATTCAGCCAAGGCTTTCGCCAACTCGGTTTTACCGACACCCGTAGTTCCCAAGAAGATAAAGGAGCCGATGGGTCGTTTGGCATCCTGGAGCCCGGCACGGTTGCGCCGCACGGCATCCGCCAACGCTGCAATTGCCACATCCTGCCCCACAACCCGTTTATGCAATTCCTCCTCCAAGTGCAGGAGTTTCTGTCGCTCGCTTTGCATCATGCGATTGACAGGAATGCCCGTCCATTTGGAAACAACGGCTGCGATATCGTCAGCAGTGACTTCTTCCCGAATCAGCGATTGCCCATGCTTCATATCGGCAAGTTCCGCCTTGATTTCTTCAATACGCCTTTCAGCATCCTTGATTTTGCCGTAACGCAATTCGGCAACCTTGCCATAATCGCCTTCGCGTTCCGCACGGTCTGCCTCGAAACGGAATTGTTCAATGGCATCCTTGTTTTTCTGAATCTCATCAATCAATGAACGTTCCGACTGCCATTGTGCCCGCAACTTGGTGCGCTCATCGTTCAAATCTGCCAATTCTTTTTGGATTTCATCCAGTTTCTTACTTGTCCCCTCCCGTTTCAAGGCTTCTTTCTCAATCTCCAACTGTTTGATTTTCCGCTCTAATTCATCAATCTCTTCCGGAACGGAATTCATTTCCAAACGGAGTTTGGCAGCTGCCTCATCTACCAAGTCTATAGCCTTATCGGGCAAAAACCGGTCAGATATATAACGATGGGACAGTTCCACGGATGCAATAATCGCGTCATCCGTAATCCGCACTTTATGGTGGTTCTCATATTTTTCCTTCAATCCACGCATGATGCTGATGGCACTCATCACGTCCGGTTCGTCAATCATCACTTTTTGGAATCGGCGTTCCAATGCCTTGTCCTGCTCGAAATATTTCTGGTACTCATTCAATGTCGTGGCACCTATTGCCCGCAAGTCTCCACGCGCCAATGCCGGCTTCAGGATATTGGCTGCGTCCATGGCGCCTTCCGATTTTCCGGCACCGACCAAAGTGTGAATCTCATCTATAAAAAGAATTATCTCACCTTCGGAAGCCAACACTTCATTGACCACCGCTTTCAGACGTTCCTCAAACTCTCCCTTGTATTTGGCACCCGCAATCAATGCCCCCATGTCCAAGGAATAGATTTGCTTGGTTGCCAGGTTGGATGGCACGTCCCCATTTACGATACGCTGCGCCAAACCTTCAGCAATTGCCGTCTTGCCGACACCCGGTTCACCAATGAGAATCGGATTGTTCTTGGTACGCCGGGACAATATCTGCAAAACCCGCCGGATTTCATCATCACGCCCGATAACAGGGTCTAGTTTGCCGCTCCGGGCACGTTCATTCAAATTAATGGCATAACGTCCTAAAGCGTCATAACTGTCTTCCGCTGATTGTGAATTAACTTTAGACCCCTTGCGCAACTCAAGTATGGCTTCTTTGGTTTCCTTCTCCGTCATTCCGCTATCTTTCAGCAACTGCGCAACCTGGTCCCGATTATCCAAAAGCCCCAAGAAAATATGTTCCAAAGAAACATATTGGTCTCCCATCTCTTTGGCAAGGCGCATCGCCTTCTCCAACGTCTTATTGCTGTCTGCGGACAGATAAGCCTCACCGCCGGACACCTTCGGATAAGTATCAATTATCCTATCCAAAGCCGCAGCCAGGTTCCGACCATTCACCCCCAGCTTGTTGAAAATAAACTGGGTGATGTTTTCTCCGACGTTCATCACGCCTTTCAGCAAGTGACCGGTCTCTATCGCCTGCTGTCCTTTGCTCTGTGCAAGTTGCACCGCATGCTGCAGTGCTTCCTGCGATTTAATTGTATAATTATTAGTATTCATATTCATTATCTCCTCCGGTTGCTCATTCATCAAAAGCCATACCGACGGACAAGACCGGTCATATTGACATAATAAATATAAATATTAACGACAAAACGTCAGTCAGCCCTATTCTCCTTTTCCCGTTCTTCTTCCCAGGTTTTCCTCTTCTTACTCCACAACCAGCGGGGAACAAGTAGAAACACCAGGAGTATCGCCACAATTTTCAATACTTGCTCTACCATCATCCACTATACTTTATTCATAAAATTAATGCTGTGGCATGCCACCATACCTGCCGTTTCCGTCCGCAAACGGCTTATGCCAAGCGTTATAGGCACAAAGCCATGCGCCTGGGCAAAAGCCACTTCCTCCGTAGAGAAATCCCCTTCAGGACCTATTAAAACAAGGGCATCTTCCCCGGGAACATAAACTTCATCCAAACGCTTTTTCTCCCCCGCATGGCAATGGGCTATAAATTTATAACGCTCCGTGCAATCCGAAACAAATTGCCGGAAAACAGAAACGGCACGCAACTCCGGCAAATAAGCCTTTTGTGACTGCTTCATCGCCGACACCGCCACCTTTTCCAACCTATCCATCCGCACCACTTTCCGCTCCGAATGCGCTGTCTCCAAAAGCGTAATTGCCTCTATTCCCATCTCCGTACACTTTTCCAACATCCATTCCATCCTATCCATGTTTTTCGTCGGGGCAATTGCCAGATGCATCCGGAAAGGACGTTGCCCATAATGCTCCTGAACCCGGCAAATCCGGACACCACAACCTTTCACGTTGGCGTCCTCAATCACCCCCTCATACCAACCGCCTTGCCCATCCACCAACACCAACGAATCCCCCGCCCCCATACGCAAGACACGCAGGCAATGCTTGGATTCCTCCGGACTCAATATATAATAATCTCCCTTAATATCAGGCGTATAAAACAAATTCATAATGACCAGAGTATATTTCATTATTTTTCTTCTTTCCCGCTCAGAGGCAAAACCTCCTCCAAGGCAGCCAACTCCCAGGCACGGTAAACCACGGCGATGTAGCGCAACGTCGTGTGCCCCTTCGCCTGCGCATGCTTCCCGTCCCCGGCATATTGACGCAACTGCTCACGCGCTTCCTCCAACTTGGCTGCCACCTCTGCCTCCCCCGCGTCGTGCTTCACGTACTTGAACTCCACCACATAGCTGTACTGCATCTCCGGATGGTTCAGGAAATTCGGAGACATCCACAAGTCACCGTAACCCTTGTTCAACTCCTGCTCCGGGTAAATCACAAAGTAATTCGTCAGGTTCATGTAAACCAGGTGCAACGTCTGCACCGCCTTCTCACCCTCCAAGTAATCCCGGATGCTCGTCTGCGCCTTCACCTCCTCCGCAAAATACTCGAACACCGGACGCCATGCACCACGGTATGCCATCTCCTTCATCAATTCCTTCAATCGGAATACCTTCATGTTGAACACCTCCGCTTCCCAATATCCCTGCTCGATGTAAGAAAACAATATCTGACGTATCGTCAGGTTCGGCACCTTCAGCACCGTGTCCCCCTCCTCCACCCGGTCTATCGTCAGGATTCCGAAGTAAAACAGCAACGAGATGAAATTGTCAGACTCTATCAACCGTTCTGCCGGAAAACCCGTCCGGATGTCCGCCACCACTTCTCCCTCCTCAGCTATCTCCCGGATACGAGAGAAATTCCCGTTCAAACGCTTGTCCAAGATAATCAGGTAACGCAACTTCTTGTAGTCCGTCTTCACATTCTCGTCCACCAACGCATCCGGCATGACATGGTTCGCACTCAGGTAATTCACAAAATAAAGCACCATGTCAGGATTGTACATCTTCACAT
>DXFT01000110.1 GCA_019114285.1 Candidatus Odoribacter faecigallinarum | reverse complement strand
GTCTCTGGGGTCTCATCCCAATGGCAAAGGAAAAAGCCTCCCTTTTTCTCCAACAAATCCTTAAATTCCTCGTATGAATCCACTTTGGTAATCATACTATCCCGGAAAGCCAAAGCCTTACGATAAATATTCTCTTGTATTTCTGAAAGCAACTTCTCCACATGTTCCTCAATTCCCTCAAAAGGCAAAGTCTCTTTTTCCAAGGTATCACGTCGAGCAACTTCTATTGTACCGTTTTCCAAATCACGTTCCCCCATCGCTAACCGAACCGGCACTCCCTTCAATTCATATTCAGCAAATTTCCAACCCGGCTTTTGCGTATCACGGTCATCATACTGCACAGAAATTCCTTTGGCTTTCAAACGGTCTATTACCCCCTGCACCTTCTCACTAATCCGTTGCAATCCATCCGCTCCTTTGTAAATAGGAACAATCACCACCTGTACAGGTGCCAATTTCGGAGGCAAAACCAAACCGTTGTCATCCGAATGCGCCATGATTAAAGCACCCATCAAACGGGTTGATACACCCCACGATGTAGCCCATACATACTCCAACTTACCTTCCTTATTAGTAAATTGCACATCAAAGGCCTTGGCAAAATTCTGTCCCAAGAAATGGGAAGTTCCAGCCTGCAAAGCCTTTCCATCCTGCATTAACGCCTCTATCGTAAAAGTTTCCAAAGCTCCGGCAAAACGTTCGCTTTCACTCTTACACCCCATAATGACAGGAAGTGCCATCCATTGTTGTGCAAAATCGGCATATACCCTTACCATCTTATTTGCTTCCTCCAAAGCCTCCTCCTTCGTTGCATGCGCAGTATGTCCTTCCTGCCATAAAAACTCAGCAGTACGCAAAAACATACGGGTACGCATCTCCCAACGCATCACATTCGCCCATTGGTTGCACAGGATAGGCAAATCCCGGTAAGACTGTATCCAGTTCTTATAAGTATTCCAAATAATGGTCTCCGATGTCGGGCGGATTATATATTCTTCTTCCAATTTAGCGGCAGGATCGACCACCACGCCTCCTCCATTTGGGTCTGTTTTCAAACGGTAATGGGTTACAACAGCACACTCCTTGGCAAAACCTTCTACATGGTCTGCTTCCCGCGAAAAAAATGACTTTGGTATCAGCAACGGGAAATAAGCATTCACATGTCCTGTAGCCTTGAACATATCATCCAATGTCCGTTGAATCTTTTCCCAAATGGCATAGCCATAAGGTTTAATCACCATACATCCGCGCACAGCAGACTGTTCTGCCAAACCGGCTTTCACAACTAACTCATTATACCATTGTGAATAGTCTTCACTTCTTGATGTCAAAAACTTTCCCATCTTTCTCTAATTTGATAAAAACGGCGCAAATTTACAGAAAAAATCATTTATGGCAAATGAAAAAATCAGCCAATACAGTCTTTGTCCCTTTTCCGGTACTTGAAAAAAATCCTCAACAATTGCCCTGGCATCTTCAACAAATGCAAGGGACGTATTTTGCTATTCCCCTGCTCAATCCAAACATCAAGCGGAATCTCATGGATGATTTCATTATAATTGGCATACCGGTTCCTCAGACGAAGTAAAATCTCTATATCGAACAACCAATGGGACAAAAAAGGCTCATGAAAAACTTCTTCCACCACCCGGGGAGCAAACACCTTCGCTCCACACTGTGTATCATACGCATTCAACCGGAACAGCACTGAAACTACCGCTGCAAAAATTCTGCCGGAAAAATGGCGGTATAGTTTACGTCGGATAACCACCCCCATCCGTTCAATCCTGGACCCCATCACAAGGACAACCCCCGCCTGTCTTTCAAAAACATCAATCAGACGCTTCATCTCTTCCAATGGGGTAGCCAAATCCGCATCGGCAAAAGCTATCGCATCATAAGAATGCAAAGCAGACACATGCAGGAAACCTCGCCGCACAGCCTCTGCCTTCCCCTGATTGTCCGGATATGTAACGACTATCATACGCCCTTCTCTTTTGGCTGACACCGATTGCAGAACTCCTTCTGTATCATCACTGCTCCCATCATTAACAAAACAAAAATCAATATCCGCATACCTGTCCAGGAAGGTCAAAAACACATCCTCCCGCAACCGTCCGGCTTCATTATAACAAGGAATGACAATACACGCTTTCATAACCGTTTCTGATTTTTCAACCGCAAAGCCTCCGCATTGCCCTCATCCAATTCCAAAGCACGCTGCAACATCTGCAATGCCAAAGAACGATCTACCCCATCATAATACAATGCCCGCAAGACAAACAATTCGGGGTCATCCGTTACAGCATCCATCCCCTTCAAATACCGGGCAGCCTCCTCCCGCTTTCCCTCCTGCAATGCCATCCGGCACTTCACCTTCAAGGCAGGATAATAATCCGGCTGCATCTTTAAAATCTGGTCTAACAATCCATTGGCTTGAGGATACATCTTCAAACGTGCCAGCATGTCCGCCATTTTTACAATTGTCAAACCCGACTGCTTGCATTTTGCCGCCGTTTCATACAATTGCAATGCCTTGCGATAATCCCCATGGTCACAGAAAATATCCCCCGCCAACACATGCGCCCGGTCAAAATTAGGCCGGAAAGCCAACAACCTGTTCAACGAATTGATTGCCGACTGGTAATTCTTCATGTGATAATACACCGATGCCTGCAAATACCAAGCATCTGCCGAAAACTCATTATCTGCCAGCATTCTCCCCACCATCTGCAACGCCACCGGATAATTCTTCACTGCTATATTCACCAAAGTGGACACATACAAAGCTTCATTCAATGCCGGCTGCAAAGCCAAGGCATGCGACAAAGCGTCCTGCGCCTTTTTCATATCTCCTTCCGTATAATACAACTTGCCCATACGCGACCAAACCTCCTCATTTTTAGGATGAGTCGTCAAATACTCCTCAAAAACCCGTAATGCCTCATCATACTTCTTATCCTGCTCCAATTGGAACCCCTGCAAATCCAATTTCGTATCACGCTTGGCAACAAAAGACATCGGGAATCCGTCCACCAATGGCGTATAAAGCGTGCCTTCTATCGGGAAAAGCCCGTTCTTCAGTTGATAATCGTTCACATACACATTCCCGAACATGGCATAATCCCAATCCTTGGCATATTTCTCATAATAACGGCAATAGGACACCTTTATGTTGGTATCTTTCCGGAAATAATAAGCCACCTGATTTATCGCCTGGGTTGAAATGATAGTTTTCTTATCTTTAGGCAAAGAAGGCAAAACATGTTCCTTGAACCAATCGGCAGATTCCTTCAATGAATTGAAATAATAATCCGTCTCATAATCCCCGTACGCCCCCTTCAGCCCGCCTTTAAACTCATTGAAATACACATAATCATTGGGGTGATTCCTCACCATGTGGGCAGCAGGCAATGCCAACAACACGGCAAACACCAATACCACTGCCACCTTCCCGACACCACGGGAAACATCCACCATACCACTCCAAAAACGTGCCGCCAGCACAACCATCGGAGGCATGACAAACAACAAATGACGGATGCCTCCATACAAATTGGAATTCTGGTATATCACCCAAAAAACAGGAAACACTGCCGCAAAAAACAGGAAAAAACTAATCAGGGAAAACTCCTTTTTCCGCACGGCAGCATAAATAAAATAAGCAAAGAAACCTATCAAAATAACTATCGGCATCCCGATGCACAAATATTTGGGAGCATATTGCCACGGCAACATATTAGACATCATTTGCTCCCCGTCAAAAATTGTCCGCAACCCCACATTATAATTGGTAAACTTCGTCAAAGAATAGATGACATTCTGCAATGGATTTGCCAAAGCAAACGGCCATAAAGAAATAGCCAATATATAACTGATGAAAATAGTCAATATCACGATTTGAAGAATCTGCCCCACCAGCCGGCGATGTTTCCCGAAATGATAAAATTCACGTATGCCGCCACTTTGCGAAATATAGTACAGACCGGCATACATAAAAAGCATAGGGTAAAGAATCAATCCGCCCGAACGTGTCCCCAAAGCCAGCGCAATTCCCAAAACCAATCCCACGAGATGCCTCAAACGGACAGCCGGGAAATAGTCAAACAAGCGCACCGTATAAAAAAGCGCCAGAACATATCCTACTGCAAAAGGCACATCCTTCAAATTATTCATGCTGTGCCCGAAAAAACGCGGGGTAAAAAACATCATCAACACAGCCAGCAAACCACACAACCCTCCTCCCCATCTCAATCCCAACAAACCAACTGCCAATACCCCAACCGCACCGACAAGCCCTCCGAAAAAATGGCGCAATTCATAATAATTCTCCACATCGAACCAACGGCAAATGGCAGCCGTAATCACCTGCACCGTATTGCCATACAAATGCAAAGCCGTCTGAGGCTGATTCAAAGCCGCCTTGTCTCCCTTCGCAAAATAATCCAGGACATAACCGGCATGCCGATGGTCAACAAATTCATCCCCTGTCACCCCGTAATCCCGGCTGATATAAGGCATAAACACAAAAGCAAAACAAGCAAAAAGAACCATCAGGAAACGGAATACCATATCCCGTTGCACCCGCCCGGACGGTCTCAACATCTGCTTGAAAAACATTCCGGAAAACAAATAACTCACAGGAAGTTTGCAAGTATAATTCCACCAAAGAGCCCATTTGCTTTTAGCACCATCTTCCGTTTTCGCGACATTGCCATTAAGACGCAAAAACTTCATCCCACCCACCTTCTGCAAACTATACCCCACTCCCGCAAGGACATTCCCTGCCAAATCCGTCCCCCCGTAGGCTTTCCGAAAAGCCGACTTGCTGCCAATCAACACAGGGGAATATACAATCTCCGGTGCAGCAGCCCACAAATTCCGGATGCACCCCAACCACAACTTTGATTCCCCTCCTGCCAGATAAGCCACCTTGCGGGACAAAGGCTCCTGCCGGCAATATTGCCGGCACAACACATTTATTTCAGCCTCCGACATCCGATTCCTGTCAGCTAACACCACCAAATCATGCGGAACCTCCTCCAGCATTTCAAGAAATCTTTCCTGGGAAAGCGGTTCTCCCCCACTAAAGAAAACAACAGACCATGACGGCAATGATTGTTCCTTCACAGACGTTACTTGCAATTTATCCTGTTTCATCAATATATAACAATAACGATTATCAGGACAAAAATAAACAGGATTCCATTATCAAGCAAATAATTATGAAAAAATATAGAGAAACGACAATAAAAAAGCTGACAGATCCCACATGTTTAGAAATTGGTTGTAACTAAATAGAATGTATGCCATTAGGACCTGCCAGCGAGCTTTTTCAAAGTACTATGATACTTCTTCTTTTTAAGACGCTACAAAGGAAAGAATTTTTCCTTATATTCACAAATAATTTCCGCAATTTTTTCTCTTAAAAAAAATCACTCCACCTCCAATACCCGACTGCCATCCGGCAATTCTGAAAAATAACAATTCACGGTATCTTCAGGCAACAAATTGCGAATAATTTCCGGCCATTCAATGAAACATTTCTTCCCACTGTAAAAATACTCCTCACATCCAAAATCAAGGGCTTCCTCCATCGAATTTACCCGGTAAAAATCAAAATGGTACATCGGTTCCCCATCTCCGGAAACATACTCATTCACAATGGCAAAAGTCGGGGAACTCACATCATCCTCCACCCCGAGGCAACGCCCTATGGCTTTAACAAAAGTAGTCTTCCCCACTCCCATCGCACCGTACAGGGCAAAAACAGTGCGCTCCCCGGCATATTCCAAAAACCGGGCAGCAACACCGTCTATCTCATCCAAATCATCAATCTTCCACTTCATTACAATCACTTATTGGTAACCCGCACTCGTTTCGCCTGTGCATGATTCTGCTCCACCGCCTTCACAACCTCTTCCGCCAAACGGGCAAACGCCGCCCCCGTGATGCTGTCAGGCTCCAAAGCCACAGGCTTCCCTTCATCTCCCCCGTCACAAATGCTCTGCACAATCGGAATCTGTCCCAACAAAGGAATACCACGTTCCTCCGCCAAACGCTTCGTTCCCTCCTTCCCGAAAATATAATACTTGTTTTCAGGCAACTCCGCCGGCGTAAACCAAGACATATTCTCAACCAACCCCAGCACAGGAACATTAATACCCGGAGACTCAAACATATTGATACCCTTCACCGCATCCGCAAGCGCAACCTGCTGCGGCGTGCTCACCACAATGGCTCCCGTCAGCGCGACAGTCTGCACCAACGTCAAATGAATATCACTCGTGCCCGGCGGCAAATCTATCAGCATATAATCCAACTCATCCCAATATCCCTGCTCCACCAGCTGCTTCAACGCATTCGAAGCCATCGGGCCGCGCCATACGGCAGCAGATTCCGGGTCAATGAAAAAACCGATGGAAAGAATCTTCACCCCATACTTCTCCACAGGAACAATCATATCCTGCTCCTCAATCTTCTCAATATACGGATGAGCCTCCTCACAACCAAACATCTTAGGCACGGAAGGACCGAATATGTCGGCATCCACCAGCCCTACCTTATACCCCTGCAAAGCAAGCGCCACAGCCAAATTGGAAGCCACCGTGGACTTCCCCACGCCGCCCTTCCCCGAAGAAACGGCAATCACATTCCTCACCTTCTCCAACGAAAGCGGACGTTCCAAATCGTGAACAAAAACCGGCTCAATCTCCACTTCCTCGTAATCCTCCAGCAACGAACGGCACTTCTTGGTTATCGCCCCAACAAAAGGGTCATCCGACCGCTGGAACACCAGCCTGAACATCACTTTATTCCCTTCAATACGGACATGCTGCACCATATCCAGCTCCACGATATTCTTCGAAGTCCCCGGATACTTCACTTCCCTCAGCACATCCCTGATTTCTTTTATTTCATCTTGCAACATAGCATCGATATTTTAATTCAACATCATTCCCCGCAAAAATAATCAAATCCCCGCAATCTGCAAAACAAAAAAAGGGACATGCCCCGCAAGGCACGCCCCAAACTAGAATGAAAACAAAAAAAAAAACTAATGTTGTTGTGCCTCAAGCTCGCCAAGGTAACGCTCCGCGTCAATGGCTGCACGGCAACCGGAACCCGCTGCCGCAATCCCCTGGCGGTAAACGGGGTCCATAATATCCCCGGCGGCAAACACTCCGGGCACGTTCGTGCGCGTGGAAGCGCCCTCCGTGACAATATATCCCTGCTCGTCCGTCTTCACATACTTCTGGAACACTTCAGAATTCGGGTGGTGCCCGATAGCCAGGAAGAAACCGTCGATTTTAATCGTCTTCTCTGCCTCATCCGGCTGCCCCTTGCGGTAAACCAGGCGTGCCCCTTCAACCCCCATGTCCGAGCCAAGCAACTCCAAGGTATTATGCTCAAAAAGAATCTCAATATTCGGCGTCTTGAACACCCTGTCCTGCATGGCTTTGGAAGCACGCAGGTAATTCTTGCGGACAATCAGATACACCTTATTGCACAAGCCTGCCAAATAAGTAGCCTCCTCGCAAGCCGTGTCGCCACCGCCCACGACAGCCACATCCTTCCCGCGGTAAAAGAAACCGTCGCACGTCGCACATGCGCTCACGCCCATGCCCCGGAACTTTTCCTCCGACGGCAAGCCCAAGTATTTCGCAGAAGCCCCCGTCGCGATAATCACCGCGTCCGCTTCAATATGCTTCTCCCCGTCCACCGTCACCTTCAACGGATGCACGGAAAAATCAACGTCCGTCACAATGCCAAAACGGATATCCGTCCCGAAACGCTCCGCCTGCTTGCGCAAATCTTCCATCAACACAGGTCCCGTCACTCCTTCCGGATAACCGGGAAAATTCTCCACTTCAGTCGTGGTCGTCAACTGTCCGCCCATCTGCATCCCGGTATAAACCACAGGTTTCAGATTCGCACGGGCAGCATAAATGGCTGCGGTATAACCGGCAGGGCCGGAACCGATAATCAAACATTTTATTCTTTCCATTTCTCCTGACATAATCATCTTCTTATAAATTCATATTGCATGCAAAGGTATGAATTAAAACACATCCCCCAACCTTTTCCTCACCCCCGGGCGGTTAAATAAAAGTTAAACCTTGCCCCTCTCCCTCTCAAACAGGGAGCAAACGGGACACAACAGGCGAATACTTCAAAAATATCTTCCTTTCATCTTCAAATCACCTGCGTTTTAAAACGTAGATGAAACGTAGGTGAAACGTAGTTGATACGTAAGTGAACGCCGTATGTCCTTGACAGGCTTACCGTTTGATATTGACATAATATAGCATTGCATAGCATTCGCATCAGAGGGAGTCCAGAGGAGAGCCGGACGGGGATAGAAACAGAGATACAATATACTATCTATCAAATATTTAGCAAAATATATAGAAAAGACTTGGACGCCGGAGCAGGCACGTCCATTGACGGCAGGCAAAAAATAAGAGAGCCACGCTTCACAGCGCGGCTCCCTCTCTTGCTAACCCTTAAAACTGTAATTGAAATGAGTAACTTTTTCCCGTTTCTTACTCCTCAGTTGTTTTTTGGTTGTATGTTAATCGTTGTTTTCATGAAGTAGATGCAGAAATTAGCGGGAGGTTGCGTCCGCCGGATTATTTTTTTGAAAAAAATTTGCACCAAGGGCGGATTCCGCATTCTGGACACTTCGGTTTCCGCGCCATGCACACATATCTCCCGTGAAGGATGAACCAATGGTGGGCATTGGAAAGGATGCCGGCAGGGATGTGTTCCACCAGTTGTTTTTCAACTTCAAGAGGGGTTTTGGCATGATTGGCTAATCCGATGCGGTTTGCAACACGGAAGACATGGGTGTCCACCGGCATGGCAGGACGCCGGAAAGCGACAGCCATGACCACGTTGGCAGTCTTACGCCCTACACCGGGAAGTTCTTGAAGCTGCTCCATATTATCGGGCACGATACCTCCGAAATCAGCCATGAGTTTCACCGCCATGCCATGAAGGTTTTTCGCTTTATTATTGGGATAAGAAATGGATTTAATATACTCATGTATTTCCTCAACTGTCGCAGCCGCCATGGTTTCCGGGTCCGGGAAACGCTCAAACAAGGCGGGAGTGACCATATTCACCCGCTTGTCCGTGCATTGGGCAGAAAGAATCACTGCCACCAGGAGTTCATAAGGACTATGGTAGTGCAATTCAGTATCGACGTTGCCGACATTATCCGCAAACCATGCCAATACGCCATTATATCTTTCTTCTTGTGTCATAATGAATAATTTATAAGTTTTAAGCCGCCGACAGAAGCAAGCAACAACCGGCATGCTGAGATATTTTCATGCAAAAATAAGGCTTTTAAAGCAATTTATCACTATTTTCGCGGTGAGTAAATGGACACGAACACCATAAATAATGCAACCATGACAAAACAAGACTACCGCCGGGAAATTCTCCGGAAATACAGCGCAGTGCTGAAATCCTGCCGCAACCTGGTGACACAGGATGACATACGGCAAGTGCGGCAAGCCTTTGACATCGCGTTGAAGAACGCGACAGAGGACACCAAATTGGATTATGAGGAAATTATCCGCATTTTGGACACGACGCTCATCATCACCCAGGAAATCGGGCTGGGGCGCACATCCATCATTTGCGCCATGGTGCACAAAACGGTGGAGAAAGACATCCTGCCTCTGGAAGAGGTGAAGAATATGTTTGGCGGCAAAGTATGGCAAATTACCAAAGGACTGAAGGACATCAGCCACATTTATGCCACGCAACGGATTGTAGATTCGGAGAATTTCCGAAAACTGCTGTTGAGTTTTGCGGAAGACATCCGCGTGCAGCTGATTTTCCTTGCCGAAAAGCTATACGCGTTAAGGCGGGCGGACGAATTGACGGAAGAGGAACAGCAGGAACTTGCCAAGGAAACCAACTATATTTACATTCCCCTGACCCACCGGTTAGGGCTGTATAATATCAAGTCTGAGATGGAAGACCGGGCGTTGCGCTATATGCACCCCAAAATTTACCGTGAAGTCGAACAGAAACTGCAGGAATCCAAGGCGGCACGCGAAGCCTATATCGCCGAATTTGCCGCGCCCATCCGCGAGGAACTGGACAAACGGGGTATCAAATACAAAATGAAATAC